>CAZBFI010000011.1:0-6607 GCA_964491165.1 uncultured Faecalibacterium sp. | reverse complement strand
CGGTTGTGTTAAAATTATAATTTTATGCTTGTTGATTTGCGTCGTCAACAACAGGGTCGGCTTTCGTCTTGTTGATGAGGCCTGTAACCTTGTCGAACATTTCGGGGACAAGATTGACAACTCTTTCTGCTGCGTTGTCATAAGCTGTGATGTGCTTGAGTGTGACTTCACCGCCACTGATTACAAGGAAAGCAACAGGAGTGATTGTTACACCTGCACCGCCTCCGCCACCGAAAAGCTCTTTTGTGCTTTTTGAGGGGAAGTCAGCACCACCGGAAGCAAAGCCGTAAGTAACCTTGGAAACGGGAATTATTGTTGTTCCGCCCTCGGCATAAATAGGCTCACCGATTATTGTGCTTGTGTCAACAAGCTCACGGATTTTTTCGATTGTTGAAGATAAGATCGCACCAGCTGATTTTTCTGCCATTTTATTTTCATCCTTTCATTAAGTTAACTGAAATTTATTGATTTGAAGACTGATCAGCGGTTTTCTTTTTGCCACCCTTTAAGAAAGTGAGAAGAACTCCGAAAATCAATCTGACTACCATTGCAATTGTTGCATTGATGATTTTTCTGACGCAGATACTAAGGTCGCAGTAAAATTCACCCTCGGTATCATTGGCAAGAAAATCAGGTTCAACATTGATATCGTATTTTCTGACAAGATTGTTTGAGCAAATGTAGCCCATAATGGGATAAACCTTTTGACAGGTTTGTCCGTATTTAATTGCGGTTGCCGCCGAATCTCCCGTGCCGACGCTTATGTAAAGGTCAAGCTCATCAAAGATGACACTTTTGAAAAGCTTACCGCCGTATATTTTAAGAATACGCATCAGATTTGAAAGCACGGTCATCATTCCGTCATACCCGTTTGCTTTGACCATTTCAAGCAAGGGATTCGGTTTCTTTTCTTTGTTGCCGGCAGGCTTAGGCTTTTCTTCTTTTTGTTCAACATTTTCCGACTTTTCTTTTTTCGCCTTAGGCTTAGCAGGTAAAAGCTCAAATTTCAAAAACAGATACCTGACACTTAAACGGATTTTATCGTCATAAGCAAGCGAAAGATGTAAAGGAATCGAAAGAATAATAACAAAAAAAGCAATTATGCCCAGAATAATGTATAAAAATGTCATTCCCTCTCTCCTTTCACAATATCTCTTAGTATTTTACTCTAAATTTTTGTTTTCGTCAACAGTTAATTGAAAAACACTCTCATTATTTTCATCTTTGACATCACTTTCTTCGCTGTTTTCCGGAAGATCCGGTAAATCATCAAGCGATGAAAGAGAAAAGCAACGCAAAAAGTCAGCCGTTGTGCCGTAAACAAGGGGTTTTCCCGGCAATTCGAGTCTGCCCTTTTCTTCCACAAGCGATTTCAGGCAAAGATTTGAAATTACACTCGAACAGTCAACACCTCTGATCTGTTCAACAAAGGCTTTCGTCACCGGCTGATTATAAGCAATGATTGCAAGCACCTCAAGTGCCGCCTGTGACAATGGAGCGTTTTTCTTCACTTCCATAACAGCTCGCACGCTGTCGGCATACTGCTTTTTTGTGCAAAGCTGATACTTGTTTTCAAGCTTCAAAAGACAAAGACCGCTTTCATCAGAGGAATATTTTTCCTCAAGCAAATTCATGCAGCTTTCAATAACCGTCTTGCTTTCCTGCAAGCCGAGTGCAAGACGCTCAATTTCAATCGGCTCACCCGTTGAAAAAAGTACAGCTTCAAGACAAGCTACCAATTCTTTATCCACCATTATCCTCACCCCCGTATTCAAAGTCCGTCTGAAGATCATCAAGCTCACCGATCTGTTCAACCAAAAGCTCCGAGTCATCATTGACCCTGATTTTGTTGGCCTTTATAAGCTCCAGCATTGCCAAAAAAGTCGCAACCAATTCCGAACGGGAGTCGGCATCGGTGAAAAAGTCAATGAAGCGATTCTTTTTTCCGCTTTTCAGCTTTGAAAAAATCCCACTGACTCTTGAGCCGACAGAAACAATCTTTTTTGTAACTATTGCCGTAAAAGCCTCAAACGGTGGCGGAAGCTTCCTCTTACCTCTTCCGACCGCTGAAAGATAATATTTCAAAAGTGAATTACTTTCGTGCAACCGTTCATATTTGTAATTGATATTCGGAAGCTCGGCCGGCTTACGGCACAGGTGGTCAAAGCCGTCTGCCTGCTTTGAAATTTCCTTTGCCATAAGCTTGCAGTCACGGTATTCAATCAGCTCTCCCGTAAGCTCCTTTTTTAACTGCTGAGCCTCCTGATGAACCGGAAGCAGAGAAACAGACTTGATATAAACAAGCCTTGCCGCCATTTCAAGAAACTCACTTGCAACCTCCATGTCGGACTCCTGCATGAGCTGAACATACTCAACATACTGCTCAACAAGCTGCAAAATCGGTATGTCGTTTATATTAAGTTTATGTTTGTTTATAAGATGTAAGAGCAGATCCAGAGGGCCTTCAAATACATCTAATTTATACTGTATTTTTTCCATTTTATCAACCGACCGAATAGCCGAAAATCAACCCGATGAGATTAAATATTCGACTGAAAATAAAATTCGAAAAGTAAGTTATGACACCGTCAAAAGCACCGAAAACAATCAAAGCAAAAATCGCAAGCATGATATATCTTTCATACTGCATGATTTTGTAATAATATTTGTCCGGAATCAAAAGGCTCAATATTCTTGAACCGTCAAGAGGCGGAATGGGAATAAAGTTGAACACGGCAAGTGAAATATTGCACTGTGCGGCTATCACACAAACTCTTGCAAGATTAAGCATAAATGTTCCGCCCTGTAAATTTCCGAATCTGTAAATAAGGAAATATAAAAACGCAAAAACAACAGCCATAATGAGATTTGAAATCGGGCCTGCAACAGCAACTATTGCCATGTTGCGTTTTCTTTTTTCGGGTCTGAAATTGCGAATATTCACCGGAACTGCCTTTGCATATCCGAAGCCGGCAAAAATTGTCAGCAACGAGCCGAGAGGATCAATATGTGCCAAGGGGTTGAGAGTCAGTCTGCCCATGCTTTTTGCAGTCGAATCTCCAAGCTTTGTTGCCGTATAAGCGTGTGCAAATTCATGCACCGGCAAAAAGAAAATAATGATAAGAAGGCGAACGCCTAAATTTATTATAAGGTCAAATGAAAAACCGTTACTGATAAGATCAAACAACATAAAAACTCTTCCTTCCCTCGACAATGCGGTCATGATTATTATAATCTTTTGTTATCCTGCTGTCAAAGCCGATATCCTTGAACAAAAGCGAAACATCGTTTCCTTGCTCTTCACCGATTTCAAAAAAAATCTCTCCGTCGGCATTAAGCTTTTGAGACCACTTGTAAATAATGTATCGGTAAAAATCAAGTCCGTCTGTGCCTCCGTCAAGCGCCATCAAAGGCTCAAAGCCAACCTCTTTTTGCAAAAATGGTATTTCACCGCTTTTGATGTACGGTGGATTGCTGACGATAATATCTGCATCGGGCAGTGCTGCAAAAGAGCCGACATCAAGAACATCACCCTTTATAATGTTCACAGCAGCCGATAAATTTTTTGAATTGATGCTCAGATATTCGATTGCAGCCTCGCTCTTTTCAACTGCATAAATCTCAATTTCGGGGCACTCCGCTTTAAGCGTTACGGCAATACAGCCACTTCCGGAGCATAAGTCATACACCACGGGATTTTTTTTGCATTTTATTCTCTCGATAATCCTTTCACACAAAAGCTCAGTTTCGGGACGGGGTATAAGAACACCCTGACCGACCTTGAAGCTTCTGCCCATGAAATCCCATGAACCGATTATGTATTGCAGCGGTTCTCCTTTTATTCTTCGTTGACTCATGTCTGAAACGGCATTAAGCTTTGCCTCGGTCACTTCGCAATCACCATTCAAAAAGAAGTCCGTCAGTGAAAAGCCGAATGCCTCACAAATCAAAAGCCTCGCCTCAAAATCGAACGCTTCGATTCCCGCATTTTTAAATTCCTCAAGAATATTTTTGTATAAAGCTTTAACCTTCATTTAATATAAATTCCTCAGTGTTTATTTTGAAATTACGGCTTTAAACGCTTCAAGGGCAACCTCAATCATTGAATCATCGGGTTCCTTTGTCGTCAGCCTTTGCATCCAAAGTCCCGGAGCTGCAAGAATCTTGACAAGAAGATTGTCATGCTTTCCGGCATATCTTATAAACTCATAGCTGATTCCGGCAACAAGCGGCAAAATCAAAAGCTTAATCAGCATCCACAGAATCGTGTTATCATGCACGCCCTTAAAGGTTACGGAAATAATCGAGGAAATAATGACGCTGATAATTATTATAACAAAGATGAAGCTTGTTCCGCATCTTGGATGAAAGCGTGACTGCTTTCTGACATTCTCAACCGTTAAATCAAGTCCGTTTTCATAGCAGAATATAGTTTTATGCTCTGCTCCGTGGTACATAAATGTACGCTTAATGTCCTTCATCAAGGAAACGAGTGCAATATATAAAACGAAAATGCACATCCTTATGATGCCCTCAAAAAGAGCTTTGAAATTCTCGATTGCTCCTGCACAAAGGTTATTCAAAAATTTCACGATAACCGTCGGCAAATAGAAAAACAGCACAAAAGCAAGACCTATGCCCAAGACGGATGCAACTGCCGTAAGCACAGCCATCACCTTTTCATTGATATGCTCATTAAGCCACTTGTCAAGCTTTGATGCGTTCTGCTCGCTTTGTTCAACATCCTCCAAGCCCGATTTTTCGGCAGACATCATGAGGCATTTGTAACCGAAGGTCATTGACTCAATATAATTTACAATGCCTCTGATGATAGGCCAGCCCAGAAACTTAAATTTATCCCTGAGGTGCTTAACGGGGAGCATTTCGGTGTCAATGCTTCCGTCGGGAGTGCGAACCGATACAGCGGCGCAATCCGAGCCCATCATCATAATGCCCTCAATCAAGGCTTGTCCTCCAACGGAAGTCCTTTGTGCTTTTGTTTCATTTTTTGACATAGTTATACCTCCAAAGCATGAATCGGCAAGGTGACCTCGGCAAGTGTTCCCTGCCCGATTTTGCTGCTTATATTTAAAATACCGCCGTGCTTTTTGACAATTTCATCAGCAACAGCCAAGCCGATGCCTGTTCCTCTGACGGTATTGTCGGCTTTATAAAACTTCTCTTTTATGTGAGGGAGATCCTTTTCGGATATTCCCCTGCCGGTATCTTCAATGAATATTGTAACATATTTTAAATTTCTTTCAAGATTTATTCGTATTTCTCCGCCCTCATCGGTATATTTCAACGCATTATCGAAAAGATTTATCATAACCTGCTTGATCTTGGATTCATCGGCTTTGACAAAAAGATGTGCGTTTTCTTTAATATTGAAGCTTAAAAGCTTATTTTCCGCCTCAGCTCTTTGTCTGTTGCTTAAATATACCTCCTCGATAAGCTTCACGATATCAAATGAGGTGCAGTTTATTTTCATGTTGTCGTTTTGCATTCTCGAAAAGTCGAGAAGCTCCTCAACCATATCCGAAAGGCGTGATGTCTCGCTTATTATTATATCGAGCCCCTTATTCGTAAGCTGTGGATCATTACCTATCGACTTGAGGGTTTCGCCCCAGCCCTTAATTGCAGTCAAGGGTGTTCTTATCTCATGAGAAACAGTTGAAATGAACTCGTTTTTCATTCTGTCAATTTCATTGAGCTGATTTGCCATTTCGTTGATTGATTCGGAAAGCTCACCGATTTCATCATCGGAATCCGTTTGCAGTCTTACGCTGAAATCGCCCTTTGCTATCTCCTTTGTTATCTGATTGATTTTTTCAACCGGCTGAACAATGGAGGAAACAAAATATCTGCCCAGAAGTGAAATGAGCATAATGATAAGTGCAAAGGAAAGAATGACGATGACGGATATAAGGTAAAACTGCTTATAAGCATCGTCGAGTGACACAAGATATCTGAGCGCTCCCAGATTTTCACCGTCACTGTCTCTCAAAACATAGGAAATGGCGAGAACCTTTTCTCCGCTTCCGGTTCGGCTCAAGCACTTACCCATACGGTCATAGCTCGAAAGTGCGTCATAATAATCCTGAAAATCAGTCGTTGAGCTTGCCCCGAAGGCGTTTGAGGAAACGATTACTTTCCCCGTTTTGTCCATGACCAAAAGCTCAATCTTGTCCTTATAAGCAAAGTTTTCGACATATTCATTTGCACCGAGTGCAAAAAACTCATCGTCGTCGGTGTTGTAATAGCTGAAAAAATGGTCGACTGACGGCGAAATTCTCGCCTTGATAGTCATCTCGGCGGCAGTGATATAACGAGTGTAAACGGTGTAAAGAATGACCGTTGCAAGTATAAGCAAAATCGCAACAGTGACAGCAAGTATGTTTTTAATCCATCTGCTTTTTATACTTTTCTTATGCTTGGCACTCAAAATATCACTTCCTTTTTTTTAACGGATTTCTGTTATTCTATCCACCTGTAGCCCTGACCCCAGACAGTTATCAGATGCACGGGATTCGAGGGCATATCCTCAAGCTTGAGACGCAGTCTGCGAATGTTGACATCGACAACCTTATCATCACCGTAATAAGGG
>CAZBFI010000010.1:11724-25864 GCA_964491165.1 uncultured Faecalibacterium sp. | reverse complement strand
CCCATACAATCAGCGGCTTTTTCTTTTTGCTTTCATTCCAATCAATAAGTTTTTGTAAAGCAATTCGTTCCATTGTGTGAACCTCCGAGTATTTGTTAAATATAGTATATCATTATTTGCACCTTTGAGTGCTTTTAGTTTCGTAGATCGTTTCCAAAACAGATTTCAGGATGTTCTTAACCGGCAAAATTGCCGTTTTTAAAAGTATAAATCCCCTTTGTTTACAGATAATAGAAATGTTATCAAAACAACAAAGGGGATTAAAATATATGAAAGCAACAGGTATTGTCAGAAGAATCGACGACCTTGGGCGTGTCGTTATTCCAAAGGAAATTCGTCGCACACTGCGTATTCGTGAGGGCGACCCGTTGGAAATATTCACTCAAAACAACGGCGAGGTTATCTTTAAAAAATATTCGCCCGTCGGTGAGCTTGGGCCTTACACAAAGCAGTGCGTGGATATTCTCTCACGCACAAGTGGTATGAGTGTGGCAATCTGCGACAGAGACAGAGTCGTTGCGGTTGCGGGTATGCCTAAAAAAGATGTCGTCGGCAAGAGAATTTCACCCATGCTCGAAAGCTACATGGAAAAGCGTGCGCCGTTTATCCTCGGCAGTAATAAGGACGAGCTTGTCATAAGTGAAGATGTTCCGGCAAAAATTGCGGTTATGAACCCGATTATCGGCGGTGGCGATGTAATGGGGGCGGTTGCTTTAATAACCGAAAAGCAGGATTCCATTCCGTCGCAAACCAATATTAAGCTCAATCAGGTCGCCGCAGGATTTTTAAGCAAGCAAATGGAAGAGTGATGCTTTTAAGCAGTTATTTTTCTTTTCCCTAAGATGCTTTTTGAAAAGACGGGTCTGATTGGAAATATCTCTGCCGTTTTCAATAACAGATGCTTTCAGCTCACCGTCTCGGATTTTCATAGGGCGCTTTAAGGTGTCTGCTTTGATGTCTTTTTAAAAGCTTTAAGTCAGACTCATTTTTCTTTTCATTAACACAAAAAAACGGCTGCCCTTACCATTTTCGATAGGACAGCCGTATTCTTTTTTTATCAGCTTAAATTTATAAAGCCGTGTCAGTTACATTTTTAAGCCCGAAAAAGCTTTTACATCTTTGAGCCTTTTGCACCCTTTGCTCCGTTGCCGAGGTTTACACCTTGCAGAACATTGGAATCAAATGTATAAGTGATGGATTCGTTCTCTCTTTCTCTCTTGAGTGCAGCGGAAATCATTCTGTCAAGAAGCTCTGAATATTTCACACCCAAAGGCTCCCAAAGATAGAATGAAAGTGAGCCGGGAATGGTGTTTATCTCGTTGAGCCAGATTTCACCGGTCTTTTTGTCCATCATGAAGTCGATTCTCGAAACACCGTTGCAGCCTAAGCACTTGAATGCCTTGACAGCAAGTGTTCTGATGGTTTCTCTTTGCTCGTCTGTGATTTCAGCGGGGATTTTTCTTTTAAGCGTTGCCATGCCCTTACTTCCCGACGGTGCATTCTTAATGCCGCCGCTTTTTGCACCCTTGCTTCCCTTTGCCGAGCCGTCACCGATATATTTTTCCGCAAAGGTCAGAATCTTGTCTGAGGAAATCGGCTCTTCACATTCGGAAGCCTCTGCAAATTCATAATCTCCGAGAACAGAGCAGTTGATTTCCTTGAGATTTTGCACTGCCGTTTCAACAAGAACCTTTGTTGCATAATGGAAAGCAGTTTCAAGACAGTCATAAAGCTCCGTACGGTTTTCGGCTTTTGAAATACCGATTGATGAACCGAGGTTGACGGGCTTGACAATGAGAGGATAACCGACTGCCTGCTCAATGTCAGAAACAACACGCTCACTGTCGGAATCATATTCCTTTGATGTGAAGCATTTGCAGTCAAGAACAGGAATGCCGTTGTCCTTAAGCACGGTTTTCATCACATATTTATCCATACCGACGGCAGATGAAACAACATCACAGCCGACATAAGGAACGTTGAGCATTTTAAGGAAGCCCTGAAGCGTTCCGTCCTCAACATTTGTGCCGTGAACAATGGGAAAAGCAATGTCGATATAGTCGGCAACATTCTTTGAGAACATTTTCTGAGGATATTTGAGAAGCATTGTTTTTCCTTGAAGATAAACCGGAACAACTCTCTGGCTTGCTTTGAGAAGCTCGGGAAGATTTGTGTAAGCCGAAATGTCACCGATTTTGTCACCGATATAAAACTCGTTGTTCTTTGTGATGTAAATGGGAATTACCTCATACTTGCTTTTGTCGAGATAGCCCATTGCCTGAATTGCCGAAATAATCGAAATTTCATGTTCAACGCTTTTTCCGCCGAACATTACACCTACTTTGATTTTCATGTTCTTTCACCTTTCTTTATGCAGATTTATCAATAATTATCGGGAAGATCGTTTTCAAGCAGAATAATCTTTTTCTGTCCGCCCGTCGCAAGAGCATAAACATGAGATAAAGCCTGCTGAATAGTGTCTGCGACGAAAATCTTGTCCTCGTCATATCCGCCGTCAAGCAGTCCTGCTTTGATGGGGATTGCCTGCTTCTTTCCGACAAGAACAACATAATCACAAACACCTGCGGCATTTTTTCCGAATTCACGGTTAAGCTCATTCTGTTTTTCACCAAGCTCAACCATTCCGGGTGTGACAAGAATTTTGAAGCCGTCAAAAAGTGAAAGTGCCTCAAGTGCTGCCTTTGTACCACTCGGATTTGAGTTATATGCATCATCAATGACGGTCACTCCGCCCTTATCTGTCAGCTGAAGCCTGTGAGGAACACCCTCAAGTCTTCTCACTGCCGGACGAAGCTCTTTAAGCTCAATGCCCATCTTGTGACTGATTGCAATCGCTCCGACAATGTTGAGAACATTGTGTCTGCCGATAAGCTTTGTTGAAAACTCCTCGGTTTCGCCGTTTCTGAGCTTAACCTTAAAGGAAGTTCCCCTCTGACTGACCTTAATGTCATAAGCAACATAATCGGCATCACCCTCAACGCTGTAAGAAATGAAGGGTCTGTTACAACCGTGAGCCTTTATGTTTTCATCGTCGCCGTTCAAAAAGAGCATTCCGTTTTCGCCCAAAGAATCGGCAAGCTCAAATTTTGTGTTCTTGACAGCATCAAGAGTCTTGAACGATTCGAGATGCTGAGGGCCGATTGAAGTGATAACTCCGTGGTGAGGATGAACTATATCGCAAAGCTCTTTGATGTCACCGACCCACTTTGCACCCATCTCGCAGACAAAAATTTCATCTGTTGCTTTCAATGAGCCGCGAATCGTCTTGACAACACCCATTGGCGTGTTATAGCTTTCGGGTGTCATAAGGACATTGTATTTTGTCTTAAGAAGTGTCGTAAGATAATATTTAACGCTTGTTTTTCCGTAAGAGCCTGTAATACCGATGATTTTAAGGTCGGGGCATTTTTTGAGCATTTTTTTCGCATCCTGAGTGTAATAACGGTTAATGCCCAGCTCAACCGGCTTGTTGATGAGGTTTGCAACAAGGCACAGTGCAGGAGAAAAAGCGAAGATGAGTGCCAAAACAAGCAAGAAATATGTCTCATGCTTAACGCTTGCGTTAAACGAGGGAATGACAGCCAAGCCGGACAACAGAAGTGTCAGCACGGACTCGGTGAAAAGCATTCTCTTGACTCTCGGTGTATAAACGAGAGGCTTTTTTGCTTTTTTGGGCTTTTCACAGCCGATGGAGATCAAAAGAAGCACAATCATTGCAACTTCCTTGATGATTATATCCATCTTAAAAAGCAGAACAATCAGCATAAGCACCGACATAATCATGTGGGTGAGATATTTTTTGCTGTTTTCCTTCATCCATTTAGTGTGTGTGTCGAAGCGATAAGAATTAAGCTGAAAAAAGTGCATTGAATCAATCACCGACATTGCCGTGGGAATGAGAAACGCAACAAAAGAGGCAACACACAAATACAAACTGATTTTATTAACCATAACCGTATCCTTTCGTCAAAAGTTTTATATTTTCATAAACGAAGCCAGCACTCTGAGGAACTGATCTCTTCTTTCGAGGAACGAATAGTGACCTGCGCCCTCAAAGGTTACAAGACCTGCTTCCGGCATAAGCTTTTCCATGATTTTCGCATCACTTAAAGGAGTGGCATCATCGGCAGTACCCCAAATTAAAAGCGTCGGTGCGGTCACATTGGGCATCAAATGGGTCAGATCCTCATTGACAACCCTCACAAGAGTTTGACGCATAACGGGTGAAGCTGCATTATAGTCTGCCGAGCCGTTCTTTTTTCTGAGATTTTCAAGTGCATCGGGGAAGAATTTTTTGACAAACCTTGTTGCAAAAAGCCACCTTGTCATTTTATAAATTCTTTGCTTGATTTTTTGCTTGAGAGTCTTTTTCGGCTTAACGCCTGCCGCATCAACAAGAATAACCTTGTCAATTTCAAACGGAAGCTCCCTTGAGCAAAGCTTGATAATCACTCTGCCACCGAATGAATGACCCAAAACCGAGATTTTTTCACATGGGAATTCTTTCATGAAATCAAGGATGAAATCCGTGTAATCATCGACAGACCAAGGCTCGTTCGGCTCTTGACTTTCACCGAAGCCGGGCATATCCATGGCAATAACGCGATATTTTGTTTTGAGCAAATCTATTGCCGAACGGAAAAGCGTGATGTTACTTCCCCAGCCGTGAAGCAGCAGCACCGTGTCGCCCTGACCCTCACAAATATAATTTATATCAAGACCATTAACATTCACAGTCAATTAAGCTCATTCCTTTCTTTATATCCACCGTATAAGCAGCTTGCAAACGGGCATAATACATAATCCATTGTATTATAGCACATTATTATAATAATTTCTACCAATTATATGACTATTTATTTTGTTTTTCTCCGATATTTTTTAGTTAAATTTAACTTTCGGTTGTCTTTTCAATTTATATATGATAAAATTTTAACGCTGTAAAATTCCCATGGTGAAAAGGAGGCTCACATAATGAAAGATGTAATCATCATCGGCGGAGGCCCTGCCGGTCTTACCGCTGCGGTATATGCCGTAAGAAGCGGAAAAAGTGTTCTGCTTTTTGAAAAAGAGAGCTACGGCGGTCAAATCAGCAAGAGTGCATTGGTCGAAAACTATCCGTCTTTAAAGGCAATAAGCGGCTTCGAGTTTTCGATGAATTTATATAATCAGGCAAAGGATTTCGGCTGTGAATTCAAAAATGAAAGGGTCATATCGGTAAGCGACGGAAAAATCAAAAGAGTGACAACCGCAAAAGGTGAATATGAATGCAAAAGCATCATCTTCGCCCTTGGCACGACTGCGAGAAAATCCGGACTTTCAAATGAAGCAGAGCTTATAGGCAAGGGCTTGTCATACTGCGCCCACTGTGACGGAAACTTTTTCAGAAAAAAAGATGTTGCCGTCATCGGAGGCGGAAGCACTGCCTTGCAGGACGCAATTTATTTAAGTGGTATATGCAACAAGGTTTACCTTGTACACCGGAGAGACAGCTTCAGAGGTGAAGCCGCACTTGTCAATCAGCTGAAAGAAAAAAGCAATGTTGAAATTCTTTTCAGTCACACTCTTGAGGCTGCTTTTGCAGACCCTCTTTTGAAATCCATCACCTTAAAAAGCACGCTCACCCAAGAAACAACGGAAATTTCAGTCAGCGGACTTTTCCTTGCAATCGGTCAGATTCCTCAAACTCAGGGCTTTGAAAATGTTTTGCCTCTTGATGAATACGGCTATGTCGATGTTGATGAAAGCTGTAAGGTCAGTGAGGGAATTTTCGTCTGCGGAGATTGCAGGAAAAAGCTTCTCAGACAGCTTACGACAGCCGTTTCCGACGGTTCGGTTGCAGGAAGCAGTGCCGAATAAAAAGGAGCTGATTTTTTGAACACCTTTGAAAAAATTTATGAGGTTGTCAAGCGTATTCCAAAAGGTCAGGTTGCCACCTACGGTCAGGTTGCCACGGCAGCCGGAAATCCCCGTTGGAGTCAAGTGGTCGGCTACGCTCTGCACGGCAATCCCTCTCCGGAGACAATACCCTGCCACCGTGTTGTCCGCCGTGACGGCAGAATCGCTCAAAGCTTTGCTTTCGGCGGAGAGAGTGTTCAGCGAATGTTGTTGGAGCAAGAGGGCGTAAGCTTTACCGACGAGGTCACCGTCAACATGAATAAGCACTGTGTCAGACAGCTTTAATGCCGAGGTTAACTCCTTGGCATTTTGCCCAATAAAACAAGGCTTAATATGTAGAAAATCCCAATTTTTTGTCAATGATAAATTAGTTGTAGATTTAATTTTTTTCTTGTGATATAATTCTTAATTGTGTAAAGACAGACAATTGTCTTTTATCTGTCTTTAAATATTGAAAACGAGGAGGAAAAAATTTGGCTAATAAAGTCACTTCTTTAATCTCGGATTTCCGTACCTATTGGAACATCCCAATGCCGAACCGCTATATGACCTTTAAGGAAATAGCAGCTTATGCCGGAGGCGGTATCGGTGCATACTTCATTATCAACATGGGTTCACTTCTGATTGTAAGCACGAACAACATGATTGTCAGCGGTTCAATCGGTATATCCCCCACACACATGTATTTGCTTTACATAATCTCCACCATCGCAAACATTCCCCTTACGGCAATAAGAGCAAATATGATAGATAACACCCGTAACAAAGCCGGTAAGTACAGACCTTACCTTCTTTCAATGGGTATTCCGACCGCACTTATCAGTATTGCTTATGTATGGTTCCCGTACGATGCACTTTATCAAATTTTCCCATCTCAGCTTTTCGGCTATGACGGCGGATATATCTTAAAATGCGGCGTTGTTCTCATTTTCAACCTGCTTTTGCAGTTCTATTTCAACTTCTTCAACGATGCATACACAAACCTCATTCATGTTCTTTCACCCAACACTCAGGAAAGAACCGATGTTCTTGCAATCAAGAGTGTTGTTTATTCACTCGCTCCGTCAATCATGAACATTGTTTCACCGTTGATTGCAAAATATGTTTCCGACAACGACCTTTACGACATCAGAGTTTACAGATACTCTTATCCCATTTTCGCACTCATCGGTATCGCTCTGACGGTCATCATTTTCGGTTATACCAAGGAAAAAATCGTTCAGGCACGAAGCCGTGCAATTCAGGTTCGCTTTACCGATGCCTTCAGAGAGGTTGCAAAAAACAAGTATTTCTGGATCATCGCTCTTGCAGGCTGGCTCGGCTTCCTTGAAAGTGCTTACAGCAACATTCTCGACTGGTCATACACCTACGGTCACACCTGCGACGGTGACACAATGGCTCTTATCAGAACCCTTGTGGGTAACGCATCACTCTGGGGTATGCTTCTTGCACCCGTCTGCATCAGAAAGTTCGGCAAAAAAGCTGTTCTTATCGGCATCAACATGATGAATGTTGTCTGCATTCTTGCCATGGGCATCAATATGAAGAGTATCGTATGGCTCACAATCTGCATTTATGCAAACTATCTGTTCAGTGCCTTTGAGCAGATTACCACTCCCGCAATCCAAGCCGATATCAGAGACTATCATCAGTATAAAACAGGTGAGCGTATCGACGGTATGTTTGCAACCGTGCAGACCATCGGTAACATCGTCACTCTCGCAACCTCCTCGGTTATTCCCTTTGTTTATGAAAAATACGGCATTTATGAAGGCAACGGCTATAAGCTTCCCTATCAGATCCTTGATGTCACAACCGGTCAGCCGGGCTTGCTTTATGACATCATGAAGGTTCTTATTCTTATGGCAGCCGTCGGTGCTTTGCTTAATGTTGTTCCCTATTTCTTCTATGACCTTAAAGAAAAGGATCAGAAGGGTATCGTTCGTGTTCTTAAAATCCGTGCCATGTTCGAAGACTACGGCAACGGTGTGCGTAATGATGCAGAGCTTGTTGAAGCGATTGACATCGTTCGTGAAGCAAGAAAGAACGCAGCAAAGCCTCTTGCAGAAATCAAAAAGCTTCCCAAAAAGGAGCGTAAGCAGGCTAAAGCCGATAATGAAGAAATCGCAATTTCAGATTTCGTTGTTAAAGAGCTTGAAAAGTTCTCCTCGGAGCTTTATATCACAAAGGTTGCCGCAAACGAAGAGGTTTACCGTGCAGGTCTTTCCGGACTTTATAACATGGACATGAAGGCAATCAAGCAGGAGCTTGCTCAGGCAAAGCTTATGCCGACATCAACACCGGAAGAAAAAGAGCTTCGTAAGTTTGCAATCGAAATCGCAACAAGCAAAAAGTCATCAAGAAAGGCTATTGACAAATACTACAAGAGCCTTGACGAATTTGTTCAGCCCGATTTTGCCGTGCTTGAAAAATATTTTGATGCCGAGGATGAGCTTGACATCAGACTTAAAGAGCTTTACCGCACACAAAGTGAAGCTAAAAAGGCTAAGAACACAACTCTTTATCAGTCAATCACAGCTTCAATCAAAGCCGCAAAGCTTGAAAAATCAAACATTCAGGACAGCATCAAAAACGAAATGGACAAGCACGCTCAGTTCAACCGTGCCGCAAAGCCTTATCTTAATGCAGAAAAGCTCATGAAGGATAAGGAAAACTATGCTCACTTTGATGACATTGCAGAAATGTATGAGGAGAGCAAGGCAGCTGCCGAGGCTGCAAGGCAGGCTCAGATTGAAGAGCAGAAGCGTCTTGATGCCGAAAAAGAGGCAAGAACAAAGCAGCTTAAAGAAGAAAAAGAAGCCAAGGCAAGACAGCTCAAGGAAGAGAAGGAAGCCAAGGCAAAGCAGCACAAGGAAGAAAAGGAAGCCAAGGCAAAGCAACACAAGGAAGAAAAAGGAAACTGCCAAGGCATCTAAAAAATCTCACAAATAAACATAAAAGGGATTCTTTTGAGTGAAAGCTTAAAGGAGTCCCTTTTAAGCATCAGGCAAAGGGGTAAAAAGCCAAGGACAAGTTTTTTTACCCTCAAAAAAAACAGCTGGATTCATGCTTTTAAGAAAGGAAAATTTATCATGCAGCTCATTATTGTCAGACACGGCGATCCGAACTATGCCCTTGACACTCTCACCGAAAAGGGTGTCCGTGAGGCAAAGCTTCTCGCCTGCAAGCTTTCAAAGATGGATATTGCCGCTTTTTACTGCTCGCCTCTCGGCAGAGCAAAAAAGACAGCCTCCTACACACTGAAAAAGATGAACAGAAAAGCGAAAATCTGCGATTTTTTGCGTGAGTTTCAAGGAACTGTAAATCATCCCGAAGAGGGTATTACTCACTGCTGGGACAGGCTTCCGTCTTATTGGACTGAAATAGATGATTATTACAGCTATGACAAGTGGCAATCGGTTGACATGATGAAAAGCCGAAATGTTCCGGAGGAATACAAAAAGGTTTGTGACGGAATCGATGGAATACTCAAAAATCACGGCTATGTACATAACGGCAGACTTTTTGATGTCATAGCCGAAAATCATGACACGGTGGTTCTCTTTTGTCATTTTGGTGTTGAAGCCGTTATACTTTCACATATCTTTTCCGTTTCACCGATGATCTTCTGGCATAACTTCGTTGCACTTCCCACCTCGGTTACGGTTTTGCAAACGCAGGAGAGGGAAAAGGGCAAGGCAATTTTTGTTTGCAGCAGCTTCGGTGATCTCGGACACCTTGAAAAAGGCAACGAAAAGCCCTCATTTTCAGCCCGCTGGTGCGAGTGCTTTTCAGACGACACAAGGCATTAAGGCACTTTCAATTCATAATTACAAACTTGTAACCCCGTTTTGCTTTTATTTAACACTTAATTCATTCTTTATTCCAACTTCTGCCTAAATCATAATGTATAAATGTGCTTGCAATTTAAAAAATATAATAATATCATTGGAGGACAAAATGAAAAAAGTTTTAGCAATTGCACTCGCTCTTGTTCTCGTCGTAAGCCTTGCAGCTTGCATGGGAAACAAAAAGACAGCAACCTATGAAGGAGATCTTTCAAAGGTTATCGACTCAATGTACGAATACACCCAGCCGGAATTTATGCTCGGTGAAACAGTAACAGTTGACCTCACAGATGCATGGAGCGTCAGCAACAACCTCGGTCTTGAGCTTGCAGCAGAAAACGCAACAGACGGCGACGCAGCAGCTCTCGGCATCAAGGAAGCTTATGTTTCAGAGCCTATGATGAGCTCACAGGCATACTCACTTGTTATCGCAAGAGTTTCCGATGCAGAAAAGACAGAAGAAATCAAAAAGGCTATGTTTGAAAACATCAATCCGAGAAAGTGGATTTGTGTTGAAGCCGATCAGATCCGTACTGTTTCTTACGGCGATGTAATCATGCTCGTCATGGTTTCCTCAGACCTTTCAACAGACCTTGCAGACAATCTTGTCAAGGCATTTGCCGCAGTAGTCAGCGAAACAAGCGTAACCGACGGTGATATCCTCGGCAAGCTCACAGGCGAGCTTTACTCAAAGGGCTGATAAAATGGTCTTTTCGTCGATTCCGTTTTTATACTTTTTTCTGCCGGTAACACTTCTTGTTTACACCTTAGTGCCGAAAAAAGCGAAAAACCTTATTCTTCTCGTTTTCTCGCTCATCTTTTATTGGTGGGGCGAACCAAAGTATGTTTTTTTGATGATTTTCACAATCACCTTTTCTTACTTTGCGGGAATCTTAATTGAAAATCGACGCACTTACCCGAAGGGCAAGCTGCTTTTAGGTTTATCCGTAGCAGTGCCCCTCGGGCTTCTTGCTTTATTTAAGTATGCCGATTTTCTCATTGACACGGTAAACACTCTCACGGGTGCGGATATTCCTCTTTTGAAGCTGGTTCTTCCCATCGGTATAAGCTTTTATACCTTTCAGGCAATCAGCTATATCATTGATGTTTACAAGGGTACTGTACCCGCACAGCGTAATTATATCAGCCTTGCGACTTATATCACTCTTTTTCCTCAGCTTATTGCCGGCCCGATTGTCCGCTATACAACAGTTGAGCAAGACCTTTCCTCAAGAAAGCACAGTCTTGAAAAGGTTTCAAGCGGTGTTTTCAGGTTCGTTGTCGGACTCGGAAAAAAAGTGCTTATTGCAAACCTGCTCGGCTCACTTTGTGCCGTTTATCGCAAAAGCGCCGATCCCTCGGTAGCTTTCGCATGGGTTTATGCCGTTTCGTTTACGCTGCAAATTTATTTTGACTTTTCAGCATACAGTGACATGGCAATCGGAATGGGTAAGATACTCGGCTTCCGCTTCCTTGAAAACTTTGACTATCCCCTCATTTCAAAAAGCATAACTGAATTTTGGCGCAGATGGCATATTTCACTCGGCTCATGGTTCCGTGATTATGTTTACATTCCCTTGGGCGGAAACCGTGTTAAGCCAACACGGCAAATTTTTAACATTCTCACCGTCTGGTGTCTTACGGGGCTGTGGCACGGTGCCGACTGGACATTTATGGCGTGGGGTCTTTATTTCGGCATACTTTTGATTATCGAAAAGCTTTTCCTTAAAAAGCATCTCGATTCACTCCCCTCGTTTTTCAGTCATTTATATGTTGTTTTTGTCGTCATCATTTCCTTTGTGCTTTTCAATGCCGATTCGTTCTCCATGGCACTGAGCGACCTTAAAATCATGTTCGGCTTTTCACAATTACCGCTTATCAGTCAGGACACTGTTTACAATCTCATGTCTTATCTGATAATTCTTATTGTGGCTGTCATCGGAGCGACACCGCTTGCAAGAAATATCGGCAAAAAGATTAAAAAAAGCAAATATTCCTTCATCCTCGAAGGCGTTTTTGTTGTGGTGGTTTTAATTTTAAGCACGGCATATCTCGTTGACGGCTCATTCAATCCGTTTTTATATTTCAGGTTCTAAGGCAGGTGAATGCAAATGAAAAAATTACGGTACCTCCTCGTACCCGTTCTCGTTTTTTTGATTATCGGCGGTTTTTCGCTTTCGATTTTCATCACACCGGACAAGGACATTTCGGTTTGGGAAAGGCGTAAGCTTCAGCAATTTCCGGAAATTTCTTTATCGGGTATTACAAGCGGAAGCTTCATGCGTGATTTTGAAGCTTATCTTTCCGACCAATTCCCTTTGAGAAACTCTTTGCGTTCACTTAAAGCAAGCTTTCATTTCAATGTTCTCAAGCAAAAGGACAACAACGACATTTATGTCATCGACTCGAACGCAGGAAAGCTCGACAGAAAAATCAGTCAAGCCTCTGTTTCAAATTTTGCAAAAAAAATCAATGCCCTCAAAAGCACTTTTCTTGACGGCACCGACTGCAAGGCTTATTTTTCTTTCGTTCCCGACAAAAATTTCTTTTTGACTCAAGGCACACTTTATCCCTCATACTCATTTGAGCAGATTGTGACGCTTACGGAAAAAGAGCTTTATGATTTTGAAAAGATTGACATTTATCCTTTGCTTAATGCCTCGTCATATTACACAACGGACAGTCATTGGAAGCAAGAGGAAATCGTACCCGTTGCGAACCGAATCAGAGAGGTTCTCGGTGTTTCCCCCATCACCGACCTTTCAAAAAATGATGCAGGTGAATTTTACGGCGTATATTACGGACAATCCGCACTTGCGCTTAAAGCAGATCGACTTTGCTATTTAACTAATGCTGAGATTGAAAGCTCAACCGTCGAGAGCATTGAAAAAGAGGGAATCACAAAGGTTTACGACACTGAAAAGCTTGACTCCTTTGACAAATATAACTTCTTCCTTTCCGGTCCGGTTTCGATTCTTGAAATCAACAACCCTGCCGGTGAAAAAGGCAAGGAGCTTATCATTTTCAGAGACTCCTATGCAAGCTCACTTGCTCCCTTGCTGATTCCGGAATACTCCAAGGTCACTCTTATTGACACGAGGTATATTGCACCGGAGCTGATAGGGAATTATGTTGAGTTTGACAATCAGGATGTACTTTTCATTTACAGCACAAGCATCATCAACAACAGCATGACACTTAAATAAAACGAACTTCTCATAAGAGCGATCTTATGGGAAGTTTTTTATATGGGAGTACAATACGCATGGAAGGTAATATCTTTCAAATTTTCGGCTGCTGTATGCATGGTTTTTAACACCACCAACTATCTGAACACCACACGCTCAATCTCATCATTTACATTCCATCTTTCCCCCACAGTCCTGCTCCCTCGTTTCATGCACTTCAACACTTTAAATTGCTGATTTACTGGGTGTAGAGGGAATGAAGTTGCACACACTTGAATGAAACACCCACATAATTCACCACCTTACTCGAAACTTCCCCCATCCCTCACGCACTCCACAAACAGCAGTGATTTAAAGCGTGAAAGTGAATAACAAGGAGTGGAGGAACGCTTTTCTGCCCTACCACACTTATTACCTCTTACATATTACTTCTTACTTTGGCTACTGCCACGCTCGCCGCTTGGGCGTTACTTTTCTCATTCGAGCGAAAAGTAACCAAACGCCCTTTTTCAGTAGACAACCGAAAGTAATATAAATTTGCTACCTACCTTGTTGATGGCTTTCCCGTTATATCTCTTTATCTTCCTTGCCACTCATCTCTAAAACCTGCTATAAGCAAATTTCTATGTTTCTACCTTGTGCCTCTCGGAAAAGGGGTGCGAACCGTTGTTGTTTAAAACAACAGGTATCCGGAAGTCGAAAGAGAAAATCTGTCAAACTTCAACTTTAAGCTGTTCTTTTTCCGTTATTTTTATATCTTCCTTGTTTTAAAAAAACAAGCATCTGCTTCTTTAACAGATTTTATTTCTGGGTAACAGCTTTCAGAAAGGGGATCAAGTCAGATTGGGATAAATAGGTTAAGCTATACTTTTTAGGTGATAACCTCGTTGTGAGCCTTTTGATTGGTAGAGGGTGGTTTTGTGTTGGTGTGTTATGGAAGTGAGGTCGTACACGCTTGAAATACACGCTCCCGAAATCCACCACCTCACACCAGCCACAGTCCTGCCACTCCCTCTACACCCACTAAATCACCAATTTAAAGCGTAAAAGTGCAAGAAATGAGCGAGGTTACGCCTTCAACTTCGCAAAGTCGAAATCACCAACTGCCCCCACACATCAGCGTGCAACCGCACGATAATAAAATCAAAAGGCAGAAAAGCGACGCTTTTCTGCCCTACCACACTT
>CAZBFI010000010.1:0-11624 GCA_964491165.1 uncultured Faecalibacterium sp. | reverse complement strand
TTACTTCTTACCTCGGCTACTGCCTCTCCCTCAATTCTCAAAATAAAACTTCTGCATATTTTCATCGCTGTACTCCATCTGCTTTGAATACAGCACTGCACTTTTTATAAAAGACTCAAGATTTTGTTCGGGTTGATTCTTGTATAAGGCAAAAATCACCGTAACCGAAAAAAGAGCAAAGCTCACCTTTTGAGTCACTTGCAAGTCAAAAACACTTTTGAGCAGATAACGCCATATAAAATAAGCGAAAAGCCGTTCAATGTATCTCTCCTCTTGCTTATCAGGCTGCGGAATTTTTGAGTCGGTGTTGCCGTAAGTTTCTTTCAGCCTTTCAAATTCAGTTGTCCATTTGCTGTCTATCGGCTCGGTTTCTGAAAGAAAGCTCAAGGCTTTTTTCAGCTGAGAATCAAAAGAAAAACCGCACATTGCACTTTTTACAGCCGTTCCGTCAAGAACAGACTGTACGCCCTCGGCAAGTGAGTAAATCTCGCTTAAACGCGCCTCAACTGAAATTGCACAGTCGCCGAGAATGTCAAAAACTCTCTCACGAAGCGAAAAAAGCATATCAAATGCCTCATAATCAAAATCACTGTCCGGCTCATCGTCAACCTCACTTTCAAAATAATCGGCATAACAGCCGTCAGTGAGAATAAGCTGTGCCGCCTGCTCACAGCAGAGTCCGACTCCGCCCTCCTTCATGCTTCCGTACCACTCAAAATACCGCGGATGGTCACGGCAGATCTGACAAAGATTTTCCTTGCCCATGTTGATTATCACATCACAAAGACCCTCTTGATTGAGGAACGGACAACGCTCGTCCTTGAGAATAAAATACGGCTCATCACTAAAGCAGATATTTTCTTCAAGACGCTTGCCGAAAGTCCCCTTTTCATTCCTATATTTTTCGGCAGTGTCACTGTCAATGCCGATTTCCCAGCCGATACAGCAGTTGTCGGTGCATTTGTCGGCTTTGCAGAAAAAGTCATCATAATAAGCAGGCCGTCTGAAAATCATCTTTTTCCCTCCCTTAAAACCATAACCGTGATTTCCGGTCGGTTGTTGAACCGTAACGGAATTATACTGTTGCCAAGACCTCTGCTGACAATCATTAAGGTGCTGTCTTTTTTAAACTCACCCGAATCATACTCAGGGAAAAAGCCCTGTCCCGGAGCAATGAGACCTCCCACAAACGGCAACCTGAACTGACCGCCGTGAGCGTGGCCGGAAAGAACAAGGTCAAAGCCGTTTTCGGCATATAAGTCAAAAAATTCCGGTCTGTGCGACAAAAGAACAGTGAAGTCCTCGCTCCTGTCAAGCTCTTTAATCGAATGGTAAACAACTGCTTCTTCATCGTCAAGCAGATAATCACTCTTAAAAGCAGGGTCATCAAAACCGCATATATTGATTTTTTTGCCGTTTCTTTCAATTTTTACGCTCTCGCCACTCAAAACCTCCACTCCGATTTCTTCAAAAAACTCCCTCATCGAAGCGTATCCGCTGACTCTTGACTCATGATTGCCGGTGACATAATAAACCGGTGCAATTTTCAAAGCCTCTTGCATAAACTCCTTTGCAATTTCCGTGTCTGTCCGCCTTGAGTCTATGACATCTCCCGTGACTGCAATTATGTCGGGCGATATTTCCTTTAATAAGCCTATCAGCTTTTCATTGTTCTTTCCGAAAGAGGTGTTGTGCAAATCAGAAATCTGAGCGATGCAAAAGCCATCAAATTCCGAGGAAAGCTTTTCGCTTTTAACCTCGAAGCTGTTAACCTCAATCGCCTTATTCATAACAAAAATCCATATAACAAAAACCAAAATCACAAAAATAAAGGCTGCGAAAAAAGCTTTGTGTATAAAACCGTTCTTCATTTTTTTAAGCACTCCCAACAATAATGTCAATTTATACTCTGTGATTTTAACAGTAGGCTGTAAAAATGTCAACAATCGAGAAATAATTAAATATTTTTTCAAAAAACACTTGACAATCCATCTTGATTATGATAATATACTTTGGCAACAAAAAGTAATGCGCTGTTAGCTCAGCTGGATAGAGTGTCTGGCTACGGACCAGAAGGTCAGGGGTTCGAATCCCTTACAGCGCGCCACAAAGAAATGAGATCACACGAAAGTGTGATCCTTTCTTTTTTATCATCGTTTTTTCACAAAGGGATTCTTCAGCCTTTACGCTAAAGAATCCCTTTGTTATTTTGTCTTATGAGGTCTGCCTTTTAAATCTACGGCATTAAAAATCGCATCACAAAGCCTGCTGACATGACTTGTCGGAAAAGAGAAATATTTTGTGCTTAAAAGCACCGAAAGCAAAACTGCCAAAATTATCCAAAGGATTGACCCCCAAAGTGAGCCGACAAAAAAATCTACAGCTCCGATTTTTTTCAGAACCGACAAAAATACCGAATGCCAAAAATAAACTTGTATGGTATTTTTCCCAAAATCGCTTAAATACGCTATCCTTTTCCTCGGAACAAGGCAGATAACCGAAAGAGAAACCAAGACTGTTATAAAATAGCAAAGCAATCTGTAAACAGGCCCTAAAGTCAAAAGCTTTTCGTTCACGCTGTAAGAATTTCTGCCGGTGAATATGAGCCTTAAAAAGTAAATGTCATCAATCTGCGTGATACAAATCAACAGCCATATCACGATAATGCACACCGATATTATTTTAAAGCTTCTGAGCTTATTGAGCTTGCCGATTACTATTTCAGGCGTCATTTGACCGAGAACATAAAACGGATAAAAGACGAAGAAGCGGGACAGATAAAGAAAATCCCCGATAAAGTCAAAATAACCCACAATTAAGGCAATGGCAACCGAAATGCACAGTATGATTTTTTTGTTTCGGTTTCTCAGTAAATATGAGACCGAGATAAACATCGCAAGGACAAACATATACCACGGAACACCGCCGTCGGAAAAGAAGCTGAATACGGCATTACCGAAAAGAACCGTTCTCGCCGTAAAAAGCACAAGCTTTAAAAGATAACCGATGATGATAAATGTAAAGACCTTTTTCATGATGCTCTTATCCTTATGAAAAAAGCCCGAAAGGAACAAAAACAACGGCATGTGAAAGGAATAAATGAACAAAAACAAGCTGCTGTAACCATTGCCTACGGAAATTCCCTCATATATAAAATGTCCGACGACAACAAGCACTATCAGCAAAAATTTAAGATTGTCAAAAAGAAAAACTCTTCTTTTGCTCCCGATTTTTTCCAATTTTGATTTTCACCCTCTTTAATCCCGTTTTTTTCGATTTTAACATTACTTGCCCACTTTTGTCAATATAAAAGATGTATACGCGTTTTTGAGCTTTGCTTATTGCCAAAAGCCTCTTTTTGTGATATCATAGCTTTATAAGTAAATTTGAAAGGACGATTCTATGAACATCTGGCACGATATAAACCCTCAAAGAATCACGGTTGATTGCTTTGACAGCGTTATTGAAATCAGCAAGGGAAGCAAAATGAAATACGAGCTTGACAAGCAAACCGGTATGCTCCGTCTTGACCGTGTGCTTCACACCTCAACGCACTATCCGGCAAACTACGGCTTTATCCCCCGCACCTATGCTCTTGACAATGACCCGTTGGATGTTCTTATTTTATGCTCGGAAAAAATCGAGCCGATGAGCCTTGTCGAATGTTATCCCATCGGTGTAATTTCAATGCTTGACAACGGTGACCCCGATGACAAAATCATCGCCATTCACACAGGAGACCCAACCTATAACGGATATACAGATATTTCACAGCTGCCTAGGCATATTTTCGAAGAGATGATTCACTTTTTCTCGGTTTACAAAATGCTTGAAAACAAGGAAACCGTCATTGATGAAGCCAAAGGCCCAGACGAAGCAAGACGAATCATCAGCGAATCAATCATCAGATATAACGAGATTTTCGAAAATAAGTAAAATATCAGCCTGAATGAAGCATCATTCCGATTTGAAAAAATGAAGTCCTCCTGCTGTGATTTTCACCTTTCAACGCAGGAGGCTTGCTGTTTGCCGTAAGCTTTTTTGAAATAGCTTTACGGCTCTTTTTTCTTTTTAACACTTGAAAAAAGAAAAATTTAAGTGTATAATTGTATGGAATAGTAATATAGCACAAATAGGCTCTTTTTAAGCCGAAAAACAACTTTTATCGAGCGCACATATTTATGAAAGGGCAAAAAAAGGAAGCGGGGAATTATTTTGAAAGCAGATTTACACTGTCACACAAAACTTTCTGACGGCACTATGGGCATTGACGATCTCATCGTGCTTGCAAAAAACAGCGGTATTGATGTTATCGCCGTCACTGACCATGACTGTCAGGCAGGCACCGTCAGAGCCGAAATCATCGGCAGACGATACGGGATTCAGGTCATTCCGGCAGTTGAATTTACTGCAACGGATTCAAAAAGAGGCTCAAAGGCTCATATACTTTGCTATCTCCCCGACAGACCGGAAAGACTTGAGGGACTTTGTAAGAGCAACACCATCATCAGAAAAAAAGCTGCACAGCTTATGGTTGCCAAAATTACAAGAAGGTTTCCCGTCAGCTCCGAATTTATCGCAAAATGCTGTCAGGGCTCAACGAATATTTTCAAGCAGCACATTATGCAGGCTCTCATGGAATGCGGATACACCGTGAGCATTTTCGGTGACCTTTACAAAATGCTTTTCACAAAGCAGTCAAGAATGAATGTCATCGTTGATGCAACATACCCCGAGCCGGAAGAAATCATTGATCAGATTCACGAAGCAGGCGGTATAGCCGTGCTTGCACATCCCGGTTTTTACAACAACTTTGAGCTTCTCGATGAGCTGATTGAAAAGGAAAAGCTTGACGGCGTTGAGGTGTACCATCCGGAAAACACACCGGAACAACAAGCAGAGCTTATTAAAATCGCAAAAAAGCATAATCTCGTCATCACGGGCGGAAGTGACTTCCACGGTGCTTTCAACATGTATCCGGTAAAGCTCGGAGAATACGGCCCTACCGAAGAGGATGTTGCCGCCCTGCTTTCATATAAAGCAAAAAAACGCAGAAAACAAAAGAAGCTTGAGGCAACCGCAGAGGTCTGATAAGCCGCAGCTTTAAATAATTTGGGAAGGAGAATTTCCATGAGTGAAAATGATGTCAAAATTTATGTAAGCAAAAAGGAATTGAACAAAAACTGTGAAATTGCGGCAGCCGTCAACGATGTCAGAATACACCGTGCAAACGGCAACATTGAAAAGGCAAGGCGCCTTGGCGAAGCACTCGCAACAATCACTCCCACCGGTGAAGAGGGTGCGATCAATGTTGACCTGCGTGAACATCTTGCACCGAAATTTTTCACTCAGGACATTCTTTATCAAATCAAGGTTTTGTTGGTTTTTGCCTGCGAATCCTTAATACAGCTCGAAATTCCCGTTTCGATTCTTTCAACTGCCGCTGTGACCGCCATGTATGAAAAAATCGAAAAAATGTCACCCGGCTTTTATGACAACATCGCAAACGGTGCTGCCTTCACATTTTATTATCTTGCCTTGCAAAAGGGCGGTAACCTTTCGGAAAACATCGGTGATGCCTTTGCAATGCTTTGTAGCGTCAAAAATAAGGAAAGCTTTGTCAAAGCTGGCAGCACAGTGTGGAACATTGCCGTTGACCTGATTGAAAAAGAAATCGAAAAAGTTAAATTTGAAGAAATAATATGATTAAATTAAGGGGCTCAATGTGAATTTGCGTCCCTTTTTTTGTAAAAACAGCAAAAAAATAAAGCCTATACCGTTTTATTTTTCAGGAGGAGAAAAAATGACAGTAAAAGATATCACAGAAATTCTTCATGCGGAGATTGTTTGCAGGCAGGACCTCTTAGGCACAGTTGTGGCAACAGCTTGCGGAAGCGACATGATGAGCGATGTCCTCGCCTTCGTCAAGGAGCAAGCCGTGCTTTTAACAGGCTTAGTCAATCCTCAGGTCATTCGCACTGCCGAGATGATGGATATGCACTGCATTATTTTTGTCAGAGGAAAAAGACCCGACCTCAATATGATTGAAATGGCTGAGGAAAGGGATATGGTTATCCTTTGCACAGAGCTTGAAATGTTCACCGCCTGCGGAAAGCTTTATCAGGGCGGTTTAAGAGGAGGCAGCGGTAAGTAATGGACAGCATCAGATTGCATTATATTGTTCCGGGTGACGATTTTACAAGAGCCGGTGCTGCCTCAAGTGATGTCAAAAGAACTCTCAAAACCTTGGGAATTTCCCCGTCTGTCATTCGAAATGTTTCAATTGCAATGTATGAGGGTGAAATCAACATGGTTATACACGCAGGAGGAGGAGAAATTGACATTGAAATCACGGAAAACGATATCTCCATGATCCTTTCCGATAAAGGACCCGGCATTGAAAACATTGAGCTTGCAATGAAGGAGGGCTATTCGACTGCTCCGGATAAGATCCGTTGCCTCGGCTTCGGCGCAGGCATGGGCTTGCCTAACATCAAAAAATATACCGATGAATTTTTAATCGACTCCAAAGTCGGTCAAGGCACTACGCTCAGGCTCAAGGTGTATATTAAATAATCACGGCTGAAAGGAGATGCTCTTATGCCAATGCTTTTTCATTCGGTAAGGCTGGATGCCGACAAGTGTCAGGGCTGCACAAATTGCATTAAGCGTTGTCCGACTCAGGCTATCCGGGTAAGAAACAAAAAAGCTTATATTATTTCAGACCGTTGCATTGACTGCGGTGAATGCATCAGAGTTTGTCCGCATCATGCAAAGTATGCCGTCACAGACAGCATCAACGAAATTTTCAACTATAAACATAAAATCGCCCTGCCTGCCCCTGCTCTTTACGGTCAGTTCAACAACCTTGAAAATGTTGATTATGTGCTGACGGGACTTAAAAGGCTCGGCTTTGACGATATCGTCGAGGTGTCAAAGGGCGCTGAATTTATCAGCAGTGCAACCAGAATTATGACCGACACTGCCGACCTTAAAAAGCCCGTCATCTCCTCGGCTTGTCCGGCAGTTGTCAAGCTTATAAGAACAAGGTTCCCGAATCTTATCGGCAACCTGCTGCCTCTTTATGCTCCCGTTGATGTTGCGGCAAAAATCGCAAGGGACTCGGCAAAAAAGAAAACAGGCTTATCCGATGAGGATATCGGTGTGTTTTTCATCTCGCCCTGCCCTGCAAAAAGGACTGCCATAACAACTCCGCTTTGCTATGAAAAAAGCGGCATAAACGGCACGATCGCCATAAAGGATATTTATCCGTCACTCGTACACACCATGGATCGCATTAAACCGTCGGAGCTTGAAAGCCTCAACGATTCCGGAATCATCGGTGTCAGCTGGGCGCAAAGCGGCGGTGAAGCCTCCGGACTTTTAAAGGAAAGATATCTTGCGGCTGACGGCATTGAAAACATCATCAATGTCCTTGAGGAGCTTGAAGATGAAAAGCTCAACGACCTTGATTTCATCGAGCTTAACTGCTGCACGGGTGGTTGTGTCGGTGGTGTTCTCACGGTTGAAAACCCTTATGTTGCAAAGGCAAGGATTCAGCGCTTGCGTAAGTTTATGCCTGTTTCCTGCAACAGCATCAGTGAGGAATTTGACCTTGACAGCCTCGGCTGGACAAAGGAGCTTACCCCCTCGCCTGCAATGAAGCTTGCCGACAATGTCATCAAGGCAATGCGAATGATGACCCGCCTGCGTGAAATTGAACAAACACTGCCGGGACTTGACTGTGGAATCTGCGGTGCGCCCTCTTGCAGAGCCCTTGCCGAGGACATTGTAAGAGGCTATGCTGAAGAAACGGACTGCCTGCTTCACAAATACGAAATCAAATCAACTCACGATGATGAGGATTGGTTGCCTCTTCCGTTCAGAATGAAAGTGATGGCAGAGGAAACACACGAGGAGAAGAAAAATGAAGGTTAAACAACTGATCAAAGAGCTTAAGCTTAACGTTATCACCGAGGGTGACACCGAAAGAGAATGTAACGGCTGTTACAGTGGCGACCTGCTTTCATGGGTCATGTCAAGGGCAAAGGAAAACGACATCTGGCTCACTGTCATGGGAAACATCAACTCAATTGCCGTTGCCGTTCTGACAGACTGTGCCTGCATCGTGCTTACCGAAGGCTCAGGTCTTGACACCGACGCAAAAGAAAGAGCCTTACAGCAGGGAATCACCGTTCTTTCAAGTGACAAAAACGCTTACGAACTATCGGTTCTGATTTCAAGGCTGATATGAAGATTTATTATGATTTACATATTCACTCATGTCTTTCACCCTGTGGTGACGATGATATGACACCGTGGAATCTTGTGAATATGGCAAAAATATCGGGGCTTGACCTCATCGCTTTGACAGATCACAACAGCTGCAAAAACTGCCGGAGTGCAATGCAGGTTGCAGAAAATGTCGGCATAACGGTTGTTCCCGGCATGGAGCTTTGCACTGCGGAAGAAATACATTGTGTTTGCCTTTTCGACTGCATTGACAGGGCGGAAAACTTTGGTGAATTTATAAAATCAACGATGCCTCCCATCAAAAACCGTGAGGAAATTTTTGGCAAACAGCTTGTCATGGATTCCGGTGACGCCATAGTCGAAAGGGAGGAAACACTTTTAACAGTCGCTTCCTCTGTCGGTATTGACAGCCTGCCGGCTCTTGTGAAAAAATACGGTGGTGTCTGCTTCCCGGCACATATAAACAGAAGCTCTTACAGCATCATCTCATCTCTGGGTGATTTTCCACCGGAGCTTGATGTTGCCTGCTTTGAGCTTACACCCGATGCAAGCAAAGAGGAATACATAAGTAAATACAAGGCGCTCGGTGAAAAAAAGCTTTTGCGTAATTCCGATGCACATTATCTCGAAAGCATAAGAGAAAGAGAATTTTACCTTGAGCTTAAAGAAAATTCACCCTCGGCACTGATTGAATATTTAAGGAGTAAGGAACATGAATGAAGTTGAAAAAGCAAGGAAGCTTTTCCTTGAAGGCTATAACTGCGCTCAATCCGTTTTTACGGCATTCTGTCACCGTTTTGAAATGGACGAGGAAACGGCTAAAAGAGTTTCCGCAGGTCTCGGAGGCGGTGTTGGCAGAATGAGAGAGGTTTGCGGTGCTGTCAGCGGTGCGGCAATGGTACTCGGAAGCATCACCTCTGCCGTTGACGGAGCCGATGAGCAAAGCAAAACAAGAAATTATGAGCTTGTAAGAGAATTTGCCGATGCATTCAAGCAGAGAAACGGCGGAACGGTAATATGCAGAGAGCTTTTGGAGTTGAAAATTCCCATGGAGGAAACCGCTAAGCCCGACAGCAGAACCGCTGAGTATTACCAAGATCGTCCCTGTCTCAAAATTGTTGAAGATACGGCAGATATATTGATAAAAATGATAGAAAAAAGTGAAAAGGAGAACAAATAAATGAACATTCTTGTTATCAACGGAAGTCCCAAGGGAAAATACAGCATCACTCTTCAGACGAGCAATTATCTTCAGCTGCTTCACCCCGAACATAGCTTCAATGTGCTTCACGCTGGTCAGATCATCAAAAAGCTTCAGCGTGATTTTTCCTCTGCAAAGCAAATGCTCGAAGAAGCCGACCTTGTGATTTTCTCTTATCCGGTTTACACCTTTATCGCTCCGTCTCAGCTTCATTATTTCATTGAATTGATGAAAAAGAGCGACATTGATTTTTCAAACAAGTTTGCCACACAAATTACAACCTCAAAGCACTTTTACGATGTCACGGCTCACAAATACATCGAGGATAACTGCCACGACATGGGCTTCAAGTTCATAAAAGGACTTTCTGCCGACATGGACGACCTTTCAACCAAAAAGGGACAAAAGGAAGCAGAAGAATTTTTCAAGCTTGTCTTATGGCAGTGCGAAAACAATTTTTATGAGCTTGCACAAAGAGACAAAAGAAAGCCCAAGGCTGCAAAGAAGGTTTCAACCTGCTGTGAAAATGTTGCAAAAAGCGGTGGCACTGTTGCAATCGTTACAGATGCCTGCGAGCAGGACAAAAACCTCCTTGCAATGATTGAGCGTTTCAGAAAAAAGCTCTCTCTCAACACCAAGGTTATCAACATTTCCGATTTCCCGATTAAAGGAGGCTGTCTCGGCTGCTTTAAGTGTGCCGCCACGGGTCACTGCTTTTATAAGGACGGCTATGAAAAGCTTCTGAGAGATGAAATTCAAACCTGTGATGCCATCGTTTATGCTTTCACAATCAAGGATCATTCAATGGGGCCGAGGTTCAAGATGTATGATGACAGACAGTTCTGCAACGGTCACCGTACCGTTACAATGGGAGCGCCCATCGGCTATCTCGTCAGCGGAGAATACAGCATGGAAAAGAATCTGCAAACAATCCTTGAGGGCAGAGCCGGAGTCGGCGGAAACTATCTTTGTGCAGTTGCAACAGATGAGTTTGACCCCGACAGAGAAATTGACAGGCTCGCAGGTACACTTGCCTATGCAGTGAAGAACAAATACACTCAGCCTGCCGACTTCCTCGGTGTAGGCGGAATGAAAATTTTCCGTGACCTCATCTTCCTCATGCAAGGTCTCATGAAAGCCGACCATAAGTTCTATAAGGCACACAATCAATATGACTTTCCTCAAAAGCAGATGCCCAGAGTCCTTGCAATGTACCTTGTCGGCTCGCTGATGTCAATGCCCGTGAAAAGCCCTAAGGCAAAGGCAAAAATGACACAAATGATGAATGAGGGCATGATTATGCCTTATCAAAAGGCTCTGCGTGATGCGGAGAAACGCAATCAGAAGAAGTAAGACTCCCATCTCCCGATAAAATTTATGCTGTGAAAAAGGCTTAAAGCTTTTTCACAGCATTTTTCTTTTTATAAAAAAACAAATCAGCTTTAAAACTCAAGAGTTAAAAAGCTGATTTGTTTTAAGTCATATTTTAATCAGGCAGTGTGCCGAGATTATCTTCTCGAGCCTCTGCGATCATTTCTTGCACCTCTGGGGCGTCTGGGAGCTTCATCACCGTTGTCTTCGGGAACAAGACCTTCGATTTCAATCAAAGCATCTCTTCTTGAAAGGTTGATTCTGCCCTGATCGTCGATTTCAAGCACCTTAACGATAACCTCGTCACCGACTGCTACGCAATCTTCGACCTTTTCTGTTCTCTTGACATCGAGCTTGCTGATATGAACAAGTCCCTCCTTGCCCGGAGCGATTTCAACAAAAGCACCAAAGCTCATAAGTCTTGTTACAACACCACGGAAAATTGCACCGACCTCGGGATCATTTGCAATTGTCTCAATGATTGTGATTGCTCTTTTTGCATCATCAAGGTCAATGGCAGAAACAAAGATTGAACCGTCCTCTTCAACATCAACCTTACAGTTGCACTCTGCACAAATCTTCTGAATAACCTTGCCCTGCTTACCGATAACATCACCGATCTTTTCAACATCAACCTTTGTTGTGAGCATCTTGGGAGCATACTTTGAAAGTTCTGCTCTCGGCTCTGAAATGCAGGGAAGCATAACCTCGTCAAGAATCTTGCATCTTGCTTCATGAGTCTTTTCAAAGGCTTCCTTGATGATTTCGGGAGTAAGACCGTGAACCTTGAGGTCCATCT
>CAZBFI010000009.1:0-26130 GCA_964491165.1 uncultured Faecalibacterium sp. | reverse complement strand
AGGCTGAAAAGAAAGCGGGAATCAAACACAGAATCCTTGAGGGAAAAACTCTCGGAATGATTTTTCTTAAATCTTCAACAAGAACCAGAGTTTCGTTCGAGGTCGGAATGTACGACTTAGGAGGAACACCGCTTTTCCTTTCTTCAAAGGATCTTCAAATCGGAAGAGGAGAGCCGGTTCAGGATACCGCAAGAGTGCTTTCGCGCTTCATTGACGGTATTATGATAAGAACCTACGATCAGCAGGAGGTTGAAGACCTTGCTAAGTACGGCTCAATTCCTATCATAAACGGACTTACTGATTTCTGCCATCCCTGTCAGGTGCTTGCCGATCTTCAGACTATACGCGAGTATAAAGGTAAGCTTGAGGGCTTGAAGCTTTGCTACATAGGTGATGGAAACAATATGGCAAACAGCCTTATTGTCGGTTGCATAAAAATGGGTATGAAGGTTGCGATTGCTTGCCCGAAGGGTTATGAGCCGAGTGCTGAAATCGTCGAGTGGGCTAATGAAAACGGTGACCTTTTGGTTACAGATGATATTTCCAAGGCTTGTGAAGGCTCAGATGTTCTTTACACAGATGTTTGGGCATCAATGGGTCAGGAAAACGAAGCCAACGAAAGAAAGAAAATTTTCAAACAGTATCAGATCAATAAGGATGTTATTGAAAAATCAAATGAGGGTGTTATGGTGCTTCACTGCTTGCCTGCTCACAGAGGTGAGGAGATAACAGAGGAAGTGCTTGAGGCTCATGCCGATGAAATATTTGATGAAGCCGAAAACAGACTTCATGCACAGAAGGCTGTTCTTGTGAAATGCTTTACTGAATAAGAACCGGCAAATAACCAAGTTAAAACTATTTGTTTAAATAAAATCTCAGATGAAAGGAAGTATCGCGGTTTTTCCGTGATCAAGGTGAACTAAATGAAAAAGCGTTATTTGGTTCTGCAAGACGGTACAGTCTTTGAGGGCTATGCCTTCGGTGCTGACAAAGAAAGTATCGGTGAGCTGATTTTTTCAACAGGTATGGTCGGCTATATCGAAACACTTACCGATCCGTGTTATTATGGACAGATTGTTATGCAGACATTTCCCATGGTGGGTAATTACGGCATTATCGAATCGGATTTTGTCGGAGAGCCTCACCTTAAAGGCTATGTCGTGAGAGAATATTGCAAGGCACCGTCTAATTTCAGATGTGAATATGACCTTGATACCTTCCTTAAAAACAACAATATTCCCGGTATTTACGGAGTTGATACCCGTGAGATAACCAATATCATCAGAGATAAGGGAATTATGAATGCCATTATTTGCGATGAGATTCCCGCTTCACTCGACAGTGTTAAGCAATACAAAATTACCGATGCGTTAAAAAATACCTGCGCTAAGGAAAAGAGTGAATATATCCCGACCTCAGCAGCAAAAAAGCACTTTGCGATTCTCGATCTCGGTTCAAGCAAATATATTGAACAGACATTGCTCGAAAAGGGCTATAAGGTAACACTTTTCCCTCACACAGCTTCAAGTGAAGAGATTCTTTCGGTTGGTGCCGACGGACTTATTCTTACAGAGGGTGCAGGCGATCCGAGAGAAAACAAAGCGGTAATCGAAACAGTTGCAGCTCTTTTCGGAAAGATTCCGATGCTTGGCTTGGGACTCGGACATCAGATTATGGCTTTGGCAAAGGGCGGTAGCGTTGAAAAGCTTACTTACGGTCATCACGGAGCAAATCAGCCTGCAAAAATCGTTGGTACTGCAACAACACTTATTACAACTCAAAACCATAATTTCGTTGTTGTTGCCGATTCGGTCAAGGATGCCGTCGTCACTCATATCAACATGAACGATGAAACAGTTGAAGGTCTGAGCTATAATAATGCTTACGCTTTTTCATTACAGTTTGAGCCTTCGGAGGATGTAATCACCGAAAAGTTTGTTAAAGAAACGGAGGAATTTGCAAATGCCGTTAAATAAGGATATCAAAAAAGTTCTCGTTATCGGTTCCGGCCCGATCGTTATCGGTCAGGCAGCGGAATTTGACTATGCAGGTGCTCAGGCTTGCCGTGTTCTTAAGCAAGCAGGAGTTAATGTTGTTCTTGTTAACTCAAACCCTGCAACGATTATGACAGACAAGGCTCTTGCCGATGAAATTTATCTTGAACCGCTTACAGTTGAAACAGTGAAAAGAATTATTGAGCTTGAAAAGCCGGATTCTCTTCTTGCAGGTCTCGGCGGTCAGGTCGGTCTTACACTTGCAATGCAGCTCTCAAAGGAAGGCTTTCTTCAACAGCACAATGTTAAGCTTATCGGTACAGATGTTGAAGCTATTGACAAGGCTGAAGACAGACAGCTTTTCCGTGACACAATGGAGTCAATCGGTCAGCCGTGCATTCCGTCTGATATTGCAAACGATGTTGAGCATTCTGTTGAGATTGCCGAAAAAATCGGCTATCCTGTAATCATTCGTCCTGCTTTCACTCTCGGTGGTGCAGGCGGTGGCGTTGCATATAATGAAGAAGAGCTCAGACTTTATGCAAAAACAGGTCTTGACGCATCACCCATCACTCAGATTCTCGTCGAAAGATATATCAAGGGCTGGAAAGAAATCGAATTTGAAACAATGCGTGACAGTGCCGGCAATGCAATTGCAATTTGTTCAATGGAAAACTTCGATCCCGTCGGTGTTCATACCGGTGACAGTATCGTTGTCGCTCCTGCACTTACGCTTTCAACAAAGGAGTATTCGATGCTCCGTCAGGCTGCTCTTGACATTGTTTCGGCTTTGAAAATCGTCGGTGGCTGTAACTGTCAGTTTGCACTTAATCCCGAAAGCTTTGAATATGCTGTTATTGAGGTTAACCCCAGAGTTTCCCGTTCATCTGCCCTTGCAAGTAAGGCATCGGGTTATCCCATTGCAAAGATGACAACAAAGCTTGCTCTCGGATATAATCTCGATGAAATTAAAAATGACATTACCGGAAAGACTTGTGCTTGCTTCGAGCCTACTCTCGACTATGTTGTTGTTAAATTCCCGAAATGGCCGTTTGATAAATTCGTCGGCTCATCAAGAAAGCTCGGCACTCAAATGAAGGCTACCGGAGAGGTTATGTCGATCGGACAGAGCTTTGAGGAAGCAATCATGAAAGCTGTCAGAGGTGCTGAAATAAGCCTCGATTCGCTTAATGCACAACCGATTAACGATAAGGATATTCTTGAAAGACTCGATGACTGCGATGACAGAAGAATTTTCACTGTCTTTGAAGCAATCAAAAAGGGTATTTCAACTGAAAAAATTCATGAAATCACTGCTATTGATGAGTGGTTCATTGAAAAGCTGCGTAACCTTGCAGATTTTGAAAACGAAATCAGCGGCAAGGAAATTACAAAAGAGCAATATCAAAAAGCTAAGAAGCTCGGTTACACGGATAAGACACTCAAAAAATTCTGTTCATTCCCCGAAAGCTTCCACCTTGAAGCTTCATATAAGATGGTTGACACCTGTGCAGCAGAATTTTCGGCAACTACACCGTATTTCTATTCTTCATACGATTCAGCCTGTGAGTCAAGGCGCTATCAGCGTTCGGGCAAGGATGTTGTAATGGTTCTCGGCTCTGGTCCTATAAGAATCGGACAGGGCATTGAATTTGACTATTCGTCGGTTCACTGCGTATGGACTCTTAAAAAGCTCGGTTATGATGTTGTTATTGTCAATAACAACCCTGAAACCGTTTCAACTGATTACGATACTGCCGACAGACTTTATTTTGAGCCTCTTTGTGAGGAAGATGTTATGAACATCATCAAGGTCGAAAAGCCCATTGGTGTTGTTGTCGCTTTCGGTGGACAGACAGCTATCAAGCTTACAAAATTCCTTGACGATAACGGAATTAAGATTCTCGGCACTTCTCAGCAGGGAATTGATACAGCTGAGGACAGAGAGAAATTCGATGAACTTCTTGAAAAATTCGGCTTCCGTCGTCCTAAGGGCTGCGGTGTTATGACTCTTGAAGAGGCAATTAAAGCTGCAAACGAGCTTACTTATCCCGTTCTCCTCAGACCCTCTTATGTTATCGGCGGTCAGAATATGCAGATAGTTCATAACGATGTTGAGGTTGAACGCTACATGAAAAAGATACTTTCAACGGGCATAGAAAATCCTGTTCTTGTTGATAAGTATATGAGTGGTACTGAAATTGAAGTTGATGTTATCTCCGACGGTAAGGATGTGCTTATTCCGGGTATCATGCAACACATTGAGCGTGCCGGAGTTCATTCGGGTGACTCCATTGCGGTTTATCCGCCTTACTCACTCACAGACAAAATGACGGAAACTGTTGTTGACTGCTCGGAAAAGCTTGCGCTTGCACTCGGAACAAAGGGTCTTGTTAATATTCAGTATTTGATTTACGAAAACAAGCTTTATATCATTGAGGTTAACCCCAGAGCATCGAGAACGATTCCTTATATCAGTAAGGTTACAAATGTTCCGATGGTTGACCTTGCAACAAAGGTTATGACGGGAACACCGCTTAAAGATCTCGGCTACGGCACGGGACTTTATGAAGCACCGCCTTATTTTGCAGCAAAGGCTCCCGTATTCTCGTTTGAAAAGCTTAACGATGTTAACAGCTATCTCGGACCGGAAATGAAGTCAACCGGTGAGGTTCTCGGAATCGGTAAAACGCTTAATGAGGCACTGTTCAAGTCTCTTACCGCATCGGGCATTAAGATCAGCTCGAACACCGATAACGGTGAGCTTGGTGTGCTTTTGAGTGTTGACGAGCATGACCTTGACGAAATCGTTTCACTTGCAAAGAAGCTTCAGGATCTCGGAGTTAATATCTATGCAACAAAGGAAACTGCAAGAGCTATTGTTAATCTCGGAATAAATGTCACTTATGTTAAGGGCATCAGAGAAAACGATTATTGCTTCAAGCTGCTTGAAAGCGGAAAAATCAACTTTATTGTTTATACCGGTGCACTCTTTGACGACACGATGACAAATTACATTGCCTTGCACAGAAAAGCTCTTCAGCTTGGCATTGCTTGCTTCACTTCTCTTGACACGGCAAATGCAATGCTTGATATCATGGCAAGTAATTACAGTCAGCAAAACACCGAGCTTATTGATATTAACAATATGCGTTCACAAAAGAATGTGTTCAAGTTTTCAAAGATGCATGGCACGGGAAATGACTATATCTTCATTGATAACAGAAACGGTGAGGTTTCATGTCCGGAATCACTTTGCATCAACTTCTGTGAGAGACATTACGGAATCGGTGGTTACGGTATCGTTCTTATTGAAAATTCCGATGTTGCCGATGCGAAAATGAGAATTTTCAACAGAGACGGCAGTGAGGGTAAAATGGCAGGTAATGCTATTCGCTGCGTTGCAAAGCTGCTTTATGATAAGGGCATCGTACAAAAGGAAGAGATGACGATTGAGACCGGTGCCGGAATCAAGTCCGTCAAGGTTTACATCTCAAACAAGAGAGTAACCGCTGTTGAGGTTTATATGGGCAAGCCCGATTTCAGCGTTAAGAGCCTTCCCTGCACACTTGACGAGGAAAAAATCATTGACTATCCCATCACAATCGGACCGTCAAGCTATAACATCACTTGCTTGAGCATGGGTAATCCGCACTGTGTTGTTTTCAAAAAGGATATCGACACTCTTGACCTTGACAAAATCGGACCCGGCTTTGAGTATGCGGATATTTTCCCTGAAAGAATAAACACTGAATTTGTAAGAATTGTCAACAGACACACAATTAAAATGCGTGCTTATGAAAGAGGCAACGGAGAAACCTTTGCTTGCGGAACAGGTGCATGCGCGGCTGTTGTTGCAGCTGTTGAAAACGGCTTTTGCAACAAGGGTGAAGAAATCACCGTTAAATTAAAGGGTGGAGACCTTGCCGTCACATATAATGATGATGGAGTTTATCTTACAGGTAATGCAGTCCTTGTATATGAAGGCGAAGCAGAATACTAATACTTTGGAAAAGGGCTTTCTAAGCCCTTTTCTTAGTGTGATTAAAAAACGGAGTTGATATAATTATGATGACAGTTCTTGCTGTTATTTATGTTGTTTTTATTTCCTTGGGCCTTCCCGATTCCTTGCTTGGTGTTGTCTGGCCGGTGCTTCATACGGAGCTGGGTGTGCCGGAAAGCTTTGCATCTGTTTTGAGCATTATTGTCGGTGTCTGCACCGGAGGAGTTAGCTTTCTTTCCGGAATACTCATAAGAAAATTCGGCACTGCAAGAGTTACGCTAGTATCAATTCTTATTACCGCAATTGGCTTAGTCGGTATAAGCTTTTCGGGTAACATAGTTGTGATGATAATATTCAGCATAATTCTCGGCTACGGAGCAGGTGCTATTGATACAGGTGTTAACAATTTTGTTTCACTTCATTATAATGCATCACACATGAATTTTCTTCACTGCTTTTGGGGTGTCGGTGTCACATTAAGCCCGATGATAATGTCACTCTTTCTTGACGGAGAGGGCAGATGGAGAAACGGTTACAGAGTAGTTGCTTTGTTGCAGCTTATTATTGCACTTTTGGTTATTTTTGTGCTTAGAAAGTGGCTCGATATTGAAAAGAACGGTGTCAAGGCTGAAGCCGACAATGAGAGCGAAAAAGGCAGTGACAAGAGCTTTACGGATATACTGAAGATTAAGGGCGTGCTTTTGAGTATACTTTCTCTCGGCTTATATTGCAGCATGGAATTCATTTGCGGAACTTGGGGTGCTTCTTATGCGGTTAATGTTTTCGGACTCGCTCCCTCCGAGGCATCAAAATGGGTTTCGCTTTATTACGGTGGAATTATGCTTGGAAGGTTAGTTTCCGGTCTTGTCGCAACAAAGTTAGGTGACAACAAGCTTATTAAAGCAGGTATAGCCTTTTCGGCTGTCGGAATGATAATTTTGCTTTTGCCGATAGGAAAAGCCTCGCTTGTCGGACTTCTTGTTATGGGCTTCGGCTTCGGACCTGTTTTTCCGAGTCTGCTTCATAATATTCCCGAACGCTTCGGTGCAAAGTATTCCGCCGATATCACCGGATATCACATGGGCGGTGCATATTTCATCGGCTTTGCAAGTCAGCTTATTTACGGCTTTGTGGCAACAGCAACAACCTTTAAAATAACAGGTTATGTCATTTTGACACTTTGTGTCGGACTTTTCCTTGTGAATAATGCCGCATTGAAGAAAATTTCCGGTTCGCAAAGCTAAAAGCTAATAAAACATAAAAACGGTACTTCGTAAGCCATTAAGCTTTTTGAAGTACCGTTTTAATTATCAAAATTTTAATCGCAAGCCCTTCGGATAGTGATTCTTGCATCTTTTGTTGCTGACCTTAACACCGCCGACACTGCAATTTGCCGTTGTTATCACTGCCCAGCCGTTATCGCATTCGCAGTCGATTTCTTCGCCGTGAAGATATTTTGTCAGCAATGGATTGTCCGATGAAAGCTCTATCTTACGCTTGAAATCCTTTCCCATTGCCATGAAAAATTGATGGTGGGGCTGTATGTAATTCTTTTTGATTTCACCGATTGTGACACCGCAACAGAATGCTGTTCCTTTTTTTACATCGAAAGTCTCCGTGAAATAAATCGGCTTACCGTTATACATTTTAACCTTGCTTTTGTCATAGCTTGTGAGTGTTTCGTCAAGAAACTGAAAAACAATGGGATCAATTTTTTCACTTTTTTGCGTTTTGGTTAGCTTGTTGTCGTCGGGAGTGAGCGTGTTTTTCAAAACGGCGACAAACTGTCCTTCTCCGTCACTTTTGTGTGGATAAAATCTTCTTGCATAGTCCATGCAGTCACATTTACAGCCCTCAAAGGTGATTCCGTCGGAGGTGACCTGTTGAACCTCGGATTTAACGGGCATAAGTGAAAAATCGGAATGAGCATTTAAAAAAGCATCAACAACCATTTCGTTTTCTTCAAGTGAAAATGTGCAGGTGGAATAAATTATATATCCTCCTTTTTTAAGGCAAACAACAGCATTTTCAAGAATTTCAGCTTGCCTTTTTGCACATTTTTTCACATTTTCCTCGCTCCACTCAAGCAGGGCTGCTTCTTCCTTTCGGAACATTCCTTCACCTGAGCAGGGTGCATCAACCATGATTAAATCAAAGGTGTCGGGAAAGGTTTCGGAAAGCTTTTTTGTGTCCATGCATGTGACAACCGTGTTTTTCAATCCGAGCCGTTCAATGTTGCCGGTGAGGATTTTACACCGTGAGGATATGATTTCATTTGAAACGAGGATTCCGTTTTCACCTGTTTTATTTTTCAGTTGAGTGCTTTTTCCTCCCGGTGCGGCACACATATCAAGTATTGTCCAACCTTTTTCAATTTCAACACATTCGGCAGGCATCATTGCGGCAGGCTCTTGAACATAAAGCATTCCTGCATGGTGAAACGGATGATTGCCGATTTTTTCAGTGTTCAGATAATATCCGTTTTCAACAAAAGGAATTTTACTGCTTTCAAAAGGGTTTATTTTTTCAAAGTCTTCAAGTGAAATTTTTTCAGTGTTAACTCTAAAGCCTTTGACTGCCTTTCTTGAAAGCGATTCTTTATAGCTGTCAAATTCTTCACCTAAAAGCTTTTTCATTCTTTTTTCGTATTCTTGCGGAAGCTTTATCATATTAAGTCACCCTCAAATTTCGTTTCACAGTAGAGCATACACATGGCAACGCTTGTTATTGCCGCGGTTTCTGTTCTTAAAATTCTTTTTCCAAGAGAGATGATTTTAGCCTCGGAAAGCTTCAAATTTTCAATTTCGCTTTCATCGAATCCGCCCTCAGGTCCGATGAGTATTCCGATTTTTGTTCCTTTTTTTATTTGCGACAAGGCATTGGATGTACTTTTCATGCCGTCTTTATTTTCATAAGGAATAAGAAAAAGGTCAAATGAGGAAATAATATCGGGCATCTGTCTGACTTTGACAGTTGAATTGACCTTCGGAATAACACTTCTTTTGCTTTGCTTTGCGGCACTTTCTGCGATTGCTTGCCAGCGTTCTGTTTTGCTCTTCTTTTTCTTTTCGTCAAGCTTAACGACACACCTGTTCATTTCGACCGGTGTAATTTCACTTATTCCAAGCTCAGTGCATTTTTGAATGATAAGCTCCATTTTATCACCCTTAGGTAAGCCTTGAAAAAGGTGAATTTCAACCGGAAGCTCGGCACAATACCTCTCTTGGTCGCAGATTCTTGCTTTTGCAATATCGCTATCAAAAGCTTCAATTACACAAAGACGGCTTTCACCGTTGAAGCTTACAAGGATTTTATCGTTTTCTTTCAGTCTTATTACATTTTTTATGTGATTGTAATCATTACCACTGATGATAAAGTAATCGTTTTCGGGTTTCTCTTTGGCAAAAAAATTAAACATCGTTTCACATCCTCGTATAATAAAGTAGTAGTTTTTAGTGTCCCTCTCCAAGGACAATATGCTACACTGTAAATGGTGTGTGGATTGGTTCTCACATCCTTTCGTGTATTATAGCAGAAAAAGAAGCGGTTGACAATCGTCTTATAAATATTCTATAATTAGCACACTTAATATGTTTTGCCGATTGCTTCACTTTTCGGCAGAGAAAGAGAGCCGTCAATATGATGAAAACAACCGATAAAATTCAAGAGAGAATGAAAGATATAAATATGGGCGATGTTAAGCTCTTGGACAAATACGAAAAAAATGCCTTTGAAATTGAGGTCAAATATTTGAAGTCGCTTGATTCCGACAGATTGCTCAGTGGCTTTTGTACCATTGGAGGTGTTGAAAGCACAGCGGAAAGATACGGAGGCTGGGAAAGCTCTGCAATACAGGGCCATACCCTCGGTCATTATCTTGTTGCCGTGTCTCAGGCTTATGCAGTTTCAAAAGACGAGGAGCTGAAAAGAATATCCGACCACATCGTTTCGGTGCTTGGTAAGTGTCAAAACAAGGAAAGCGGTTATCTTGCGGCAATTCCGGAAAATCATTATGTAAAGCTTGAAAAAGGGGACACAAGCGGAACTTGGGTTCCTTGGTATACAATGCACAAGGTTATGTCGGGACTTATAAGTGCATACGAGCTGACCGAAAACAATCAGGCTCTTGAAATTGCAAAAAGGCTCGGTGATTGGGCATACTCCTTAACATCAAATTGGACAAAGGAAATTCAAGAGACTGTTCTCGGCATTGAATACGGTGGAATGAATGACTGCCTTTATCGCCTTTACAGCCACACAAAAAGTGAAAAGCATCTTTTAGCTGCTCACAGCTTTGATGAAATTTCTCTTTTCGACAAGCTGCACGACGGCATTGATGTCCTTTGCGGAAAGCACGCAAACACAACCATTCCGAAAATACTCGGTGCTTTAAGGAGATACACGGTTATTGGAGATGATGATTATTATTTAAATGTTGCCGAAAATTTTTGGGATATTGTCGTTGAGCATCACACTTACATAACAGGCGGAAACAGTGAATGGGAGCATTTCGGAAAAGCAGATATTCTCGATGAAAAAAGAACAAACTGCAATTGTGAGACTTGCAATACATATAATATGTTAAAGCTTACAAGAGAGCTTTTCAAAATCACCGGTAAGGTTAAATATGCTGACTATTATGAAAACACCTTTATAAATGCGATTTTGTCCTCGCAAAATCCGAAAAGTGCAATGACGATGTACTTTCAGCCGATGGCAACAGGCTATTTTAAGGTTTACAGCTCGCAAACGGAGAACTTTTGGTGCTGTACCGGTTCGGGTATGGAGAGCTTTTCTAAGCTTGGCGACAGTATTTATTTTAAGGGCGACAACAGTCTTTATGTTCTTCGTTATACATCTTCAAAGCTTTCCCTTAAAGAAAAGGGGATTGAGGTGACACAAGAGGTGTCATTTCCGAATGTAACATTAAAAATAAGCGGAAAAACAACACTCGATATCTTTTTACGAGTGCCGGATTGGTGTGATACGACTCCGGAGGTCAAGTTAAACGGTGAAAGTGTCGAGACTGCAGTTGACAAAGGCTTTATAAGACTTTCGGGAAAATGGAATGACGGTGACATCATTGAGTGTAAGCTGAACCTAAAAATCAAGGTGTACGGCTTGCCTGACAGCAGCAACACTGTTGCTTTTAAGTACGGCCCTTGGGTCTTATCTGCCGATCTCGGAGATGAGCAGATGAAGACCGACTTGACCGGTGTGAATGTGACTGTTCCGCTTCTTTCTTCTTCGGTTGATGATGTAATTATTGTTGAAAAAGGAAGTGCGGAAAGCTGGCTTAATAATATAAACGAGAATTTTACCTTTGACCTAAAGCAAATGAAGTTCTATTTAAAGGGTACTAACCGTGACCTCGTTTTTTCACCTCATTATAAGCAGCATGAAAAGCGTTACGGGATTTATTTCAGATTAAAGGATAGGTTGTCCGATTGACACGGCTTATATGATAATCTTGTGATGACTTTTTATTTTATCAATAGCACCCTTTTCAAGTCTTGAAACCTGCGCTTGTGAAATGCCGATTTCTTTTGCGACCTCTGTTTGTGTCATTCCACGCATGAAACGCATTGCAAGAATGCTTTTTTCTCTTTCCGGCAATTCTTTCATTGATTTTTTCAAAAGTATTTCATCTATCCAATCAATGTCACTGTTGTTGTCACCGATCTGATCCATGACATATATTGTATCGCCTGCATCATAATAAACAGGCTCATAAAGAGAAACCGGCTCAATAATCGCTTCAAGTGCAAGAACAACGCTCTCTTTTTTGACACCCATCACCGCGGCAATTTCCTCGGTGGTGGGTTCTTTTTGTGTTTCGTTGATGATTCTTTCTTTAATCTGCATTGCATGATATGCCGTGTCTCTTATGGATCTGCTGACTCTTACGGGGTTATAATCCCTTAAATAACGCCGTATTTCACCGATAATCATCGGAACTGCATAGGTTGAAAAACGGACATTTTGACTTATATCAAAATTGTCTATCGCTTTTATCAGACCTATGCAACCGACTTGAAAAAGATCGTCACTGTTTTCTCCTCTTGAAGAAAACCTTTGAATGACGGAAAGAACCAGCCTCAGATTTCCGTTGATAAGCTTTTCTCTTGCGTCATTATCACCGTTGCGAGTTTTTTTTAGAAGCTCAAGCTTTTCACTTTCCTTGAGTAATTTTAATTTTGTGGTGTCGATACCGCAAATTTCAACCTTATTGTAATACAAATGAAAACCCCCACTAACTGTCTGATCGTTAGAAGTATTGACAATAAAGTCCATATTTAGTAATTGAAATATTTGTAATTCTGTGATATAATTACAAAAAAATTGGGAGGTAAATATGAAGTATAAGCTTAAAAAGTTAAACATAAATGATGCTTATGTTTATCAGGAAAACAAAATTGATGCACGAAGCTATTTTATCCCGTATAAAAGCAGGGTTCTTCTTGAACAAACAGATACTCTTTCGTGTCGCTGTAACAGTGATCAGGTTGAGCTTCTTTCGGGTGACTGGGATTTTTATTATTCAGACAAAATCTCCTTACTTCCCGAGGTTCTTGATACAGACAGCATCGACTTTGATCGAATTAAAGTTCCGTCAACATGGCAAAGGACGGGTTATGAAAAGCCGAAGTATATAAACTCACGCTACGAATTTCCAACAACTCTTCCGAATGTTCCCGAAGAAATGAGCGTCGGTGTTTACAGAAAAAAATTCCATCTTTCAGCCGAATGTGAAAATGCGATTATCACATTTTTGGGTGTGTGTTCGAGCTTGACACTTTATGTCAACGGCAAGTATGTCGGTTACAGCGAGGGAAGTCACAACAGTGCTGAATTTTATATCGGTGAATTTTTAAATGAGGGCGAAAATGAGCTTGTCGCAATCGTTTCAAAGTGGTGTAACGGTACATACCTCGAATGTCAGGATATGTTCCGTGAAAACGGAATTTTCAGAGATGTTTATATTACAAAAAATCCCACCTGCTACATCTTTGATTGTCAGGTGAACACTAATAAACTTTCGCAGAAAGAATATTCCCTCTCCCTTGACCTTATCTTAAATGGGAACATGAAAAACAAAAATGTTATTTGTGAGCTTTTTTATAAAAATGAGCTTATAAAAACTGCCGAAGCGAAGGCATCGCCACAGCTTTATATTTCACTTGACAAGCTTAATGCAGTTGAATGGAACGCTGAAAAGCCTGAGCTTTACACCTTGTATATTACTCTTTCCGACGAGTCGGGCGATATGCAGGTCATCAGAAATAAGATAGGCTTTAAGACAGTTGAAATTAAAGGGGAGAGCTTTCTTTTTAACGGAAAGAAAATAAAATTCAAGGGTGTCAATCATCATGACACACATCATATCAACGGTTATGTTATGACGGCTCATGAGCTTTTGAAGGATGTTAAGCTCATGAAGGAATTCAATGTCAATGCCGTCAGAACCTCGCATTATCCTCCCGATCCGATTTTTATTGAGCTTTGCGATGAATACGGACTTTATGTTATTGACGAAGCTGATATTGAAACTCACGGCACGCAGTTTAATCAGCAGTCGATTCCTACCGGTAAGTGCAATGTTATCAGCAACGATAAGCTGTGGCGTGAGCCTATGATGGACAGAGTTCGCAGGCTTTATCACCGAGATAAAAACCATGCATCAATAACAATGTGGAGTCTCGGAAACGAATCGGGCGGTTGGAAAAATCAAGATGCTTGTTACGGTATGCTCAAATCACTTTCAAAAATTCCTGTTCATTATGAGGGTGTCATAAGAACACCGAGAGGCTCTTATGATGTTATTTCGGAAATGTATCAGTTTCCGGCTCTTGTTGAGCGTATAGGCGAACATAAGCTTACCGACAGGTATAAGGGCAAGCCGTATTTTCTTTGTGAATACTGTCATGCTATGGGCGTCGGTCCGGGTTCACTGGAGGATTATTGGAAAATAATCTATTCCCATGATAATCTTATCGGAGGTTGCATTTGGGAATGGGCAGATCACAGCGTTTACGATGAGAACGCACAGTATAAATATACATACGGCGGAGACCATGGTGAAGCTTATCATGACGGAAACTTCTGTGTTGACGGACTTTTTTATCCGGACAGAGCTGCTCACACCGGTGCTTATGAAATGAAAGAGGTTTACCGTCCAATAAGAAGTGAGATGCTCAGCGAAAATCTTTATAATTTCACAAACACAAATTCTTTCACAGCTGCTGATGAATATGATATAAGCTATGAGCTTATATCCGACGGGGTTTGCGTTGAAAGCAAAAAGCTCAGCCTTGAATTAAAGCCGGGAGCTTCAAAAAGTATAGTCCTTGCTCACAAGACCATGCCGATTGATGCCGATTGCCACATTAACTTTATCTGCCGTGACAAATCCGGAAGAATCGTTTCAAAAGAGCAGCACACCTTAAACGCTGTTATTCCCGAGGCGAAAATTTCAGACGGCAAGCTTTCCTTGAGAAAAAGCGACAGCGCAATAAGGGTGAGCTATGATAAAGGTTATGCTGAATTTGACAGAAAAACGGGTATGCTTGTAAGCTATGTCGTTGACGGTAAGGAGCTGTTATTAAACAAAAAAGGCTTTGTGCCTCAGCTTTACAGAGCATTTCTCGACAATGACCGCAACATCGTCAAGGGCTGGAAAAGAAAAGGCTATGACAAGGTCGAATACAAGGGTAAGCTTGTTTCGTTCAAAGAGAAAGACTCTGAGGTTAAGCTTGAAAGTGAAGGCTATCTTTACCTCAAGGGCAAAAAGTGTTTTGAGTTTGAATGTAAATTCGTTGTCTATTCCAACGGCACAATGAAGGTCAAGTGCGAGCTTGAAAAGAGAAAGCTTGACTTTAAGGATTACGAGCTTCCTCGCTTCGGTCTTAATGCAGAGCTTGATCCGTCACTTCAAAATGTGGTTTATTACGGACTCGGTGAAAAAGAAAATCTTTGTGATTTTGATGCGCAAAGCACGGTTGGAATTTACGGCACAACAGTAAAGGAAATGTACGAGCCTTATATTAAACCGCAGGACAGCGGAAATCACGGAAAAACACGCTGGCTGACTCTTTGCGATGAAAACGGAAAGGGTATAAAAATAATGGCGTGTAAGGACTTCTTCTCATTTGCCGTGCATGATTACACCGAGGAGAATATCCGTTCTTCAAATCACATTGAGGATCTCGAACGGGGTAAGGTTACAAGCCTTAATATTGACGGCTATCTTCGTGGAACAGGTTCAAACAGTTGTGGACCCGGCACTCTTTCAAAATACAGAGTTGTGCTGAAAGATGAGCTTGAGTTTGCGTTTTATATTGTTCCGCTTTGCTGAATTTGATAAAATACACAATAATTCGAGTTAATATTCGTAAAAATGACCAATCAAGTTTTTCTTGAATATGGTAAATCATTGTGCTATAATGTGTAATGAATATTGTGGCTTTATTTGGATTATCCGTGTCACAACAATTTTTAAATCTTGGAGGAATTCCCATGAAACAGTTAAACATTGGCATCATCGGTGCAGGTCGTATCGGTAAGGTACACATGCAGTCAATCACTTACAACGTACCGTCAGCAAAGGTTCTCGGTATCACAGACGTTTTCAAGGACGGCTTGCAGGAGCTTGCAGACAAGTACGGAATTGAAAAGGTATATGAAGATTATAAGGAAATGCTTGCCGATAAGGACATTGATGCAGTTCTTGTTTGTTCATCAACCGATACACACGCTGACATTTCCATCGAGGCTGCAAGAGCAGGTAAGCATGTTTTCTGCGAAAAGCCCGTTGATCTGACACCCGAAAAGGTTAAGGCAGTTATTGAAGAGGTTGAAAAAGCAGGAGTTAAGCTTCAGGTTGGCTTCAACAGACGCTTTGACCACAACTTTGCTCATGTTCGTTCACTCATTAACGACGGCAAGGTCGGCAATCTTGAGCTTATCAAAATCACTTCCCGTGACCCCGAGCCTCCGTCAGCAGAATACGCTGCTGTTTCAGGCGGCATGTTCCTCGACATGACAATTCACGATTTCGATATGGCAAGATTCCTTGCAGGAAGCGATGTAACAGAGGTTTATGTAAACGCAGCATGCCTTGTTGATCCCGCAATCGGTCAGGCAGGTGATGTTGACACAGCAATTATCAACCTTAAATTTGAAAACGGAGCTTTGGGTGTAATTGACAACAGCCGTCGTGCTGCTTACGGTTACGATCAGAGAATTGAAGTTTTCGGCTCACTCGGTGCTGCAATGGCTTCAAACGACACTCCGACGAATGTTACTGTTATGAACGCTGACGGTGTCACAACAGACAAGCCTCTTTATTTCTTCCTTGAAAGATACATGCAGTCTTTCCGCGATGAAATGATTCAGTTCGTTGACGCTATTCAGAACGACAAGCCGACTCCGACAACAGGCCGTGACGGTCTCAATTCAATTCTTGTTGCTCTTGCTGCTAAAAAGTCAGTTGCAGAGGGCAGAGCAGTTAAAATTTCCGAAATCGGCTAAGTAAACTTACAGGAGTGTCTTTTAAGGCACTCCTTAAAGTGTTTTATAAATAATTACCTTTGGAAAGGATGATATCCAATGAAGCTTACAATGGCACAGGCCCTTGTTAAATTCCTTGACAATCAGTATGTTTCATTTGACGGAAAAGAAACTAAGTTTGTTGACGGAATTTTCGGAATATTCGGCCACGGATGTGTTGTAGGTATCGGTCAGGCTCTTGAACAGGGCGGACATAATCTTACATATTATCAGGGTCACAATGAGCAGGGCATGGCTCATGCCGCAATCGCTTTTGCAAAACAGATGGGCAGAAGAAAAATTATTGCCTGCACATCTTCAATCGGCCCCGGCGCACTTAACATGGTTACCGCTTGCGGTACTGCCACTGCTAACAGAATACCCCTTCTTGTTCTTCCCGGTGACACTTTTGCTTGCCGTCAGCCCGACCCTGTTCTTCAGCAGATTGAACAGTTTGACAGCTGTGCAACAACAGCAAACGATGCTTTTAAAGCAGTTTGCAAGTATTGGGACAGAATTAACCGTCCGGAACAGCTTATGACAGCCTGCATTAATGCAATGCGTGTTTTGACAGATCCGGCTCAAACCGGTGCAGTTTGCATCGCAATGCCTCAGGATGTTGAAGCAGAAGCTTTTGATTATCCCGATTATTTCCTTCAAAAGAGAGTCTGGTACATGGACAGACAGCTCCCCTGTGAAAGAGAGATTGATGCTGCTTGCCGTCTTATCAAGGAAGCTAAAAAGCCCATGATCGTCGTCGGTGGCGGTGTTACATATTCAGATAGCTATGAGGCTGTTTTGAGCATGGCTGAAAAGTTCAACATTCCCATCGGTGAAACACAAGCCGGTAAGGGTCAGGTTCCGTTCGACCATCCGCTTAATATGGGTGGCTGCGGTGTAACGGGAGGCCCTGCTGCTAATGCTGTTGCAAAACAGGCAGATCTTGTTATTGCAGTCGGCACAAGATTGACAGACTTTACCACTTGTTCAAAGTGGGGCTTCCAGAATCCCAATGTGAAGATGCTTTCAATCAATGTTTGCTCTTTTGATGCATTTAAGATGGATTCAACGGCTGTTATTGCCGATGCAAAAGCTTCCTGCGAAGCAATCACAAGCAAAATTGACGGCTATAAGTCAGAATGGAACGCACAGGAGCTTGCACAAATCAAGGCAGATTATGTCAAGGAAATTGACCGTTGCTATAATGAAAAGCTTGAAGGTGTTCTTTCACAAAAGAGAGCGCTTGGCATCATCAATGAAGCCATTGCCGACGATTCAATCGTTCTCGGTTCTTCCGGTTCACTTCCCGGCTGCTTGCAGAGAATTTGGAAGTCAAAGGCACCATATACATATCATGTTGAATACGGCTTTTCATGTATGGGCTATGAGGTTTGCGGTGCACTCGGTGCTAAGCTCGCCTGCCCTGAAAGAGAAGTCTATTCCATGGTCGGTGACGGCAGCTTCCTGATGCTCCACAGTGAGCTTTATACTGCTGTTCAGGAAAACAAAAAGATCAACATTATGCTTTTTGACAACAGCGGTTGGGGTTGCATTGAAAATCTTCAAAACAACCAAGGCACAGACACATTTGGAACTCGTTTCACAAGAAGAAACGGCGAAAGCGGACTTCTTGACGGTGAAGTTATCATAACCGATTACGCAAAAATTGCCGAGGGCTACGGCTGTAAGGCATACAGTGTTCACACTGAGCAGGAGCTTATTGAAGCACTTGAGGACAGCAAAAAGCAAACAGTTCCCACTCTTTTTGACATCAAGGTCGGTCATAAGACAATGACAGACGGCTATGATTCATGGTGGAGAGTCGGTGTTGCAGAAGTTTCAACAAGTGAAAGAGTTCAGGCTTGCTATGAGGATATGAAAGCAAATATCGAAAAGGCACGCTTATATTGATATAAAGGAGAAATAAAAATGCTTAATAAAGAAAAAGTTAATCTTGCCATCGCTCCGATTGCATGGACAAACGACGATATGCCCGACCTCGGTGCTGAAAACACATTTGAACAGTGCGTAAGTGAAATGGCACTTGCCGGCTTTACCGGAAGTGAAATCGGTAACAAATATCCCAAGGATGTTGAAACTCTCAAGCATAAGCTTGAAGTCAGAGGCATGAGAATTTGTAACGCATGGTTCTCATCACTTCTTCTCTCGGAGGGCTACGATGCAACGATCGAAGCTTTCATTAAACACAGAGATTTTCTTCACTCACTCGGTGCAAAGGTTATCGGTGCTTCCGAGCAGGGTAACAGCATTCAGGGCAAGGATCTGAGCATTTTCGGTGACAAGCCTGTTTATACCGATGAGCAGTGGGCTCTTATTGCAAAGGGCTTTAATGAAATGGGCAGACTCGCAAAGGAAAAGGGTATGTATTTCACCGTTCATCATCACATGGGAACAGGTGTTCAGACAGAAGAGGAAATTGATAAGCTTATGGAGCTTACAGATCCCGATCTTGTTTATCTTCTTTTCGATACCGGTCATCTTTCATTCAGCGGTGAAGATGTTATCGGTGTGCTTAAAAAGTATGTTCACAGAGTAAAGCATGTTCATCTCAAGAGCATTCGTCAGAATGTTATCGACGACGCTAAGGTTAAGGGCTACAGCTTCCTTGATTGTGTCCGTGCAGGTTCATTTACAGTTCCCGGAGACGGCGATTTCGACTTTACTCCCGTGTTTGATATTCTTGACGAGGCAGGCTATGAAGGCTGGGTAGTTGTTGAGGCTGAACAAGATCCCGCAATTGCAAATCCTTATGAGTACGCTGTTCTTGCAAGAAATTACATCAGAGAAAAGACCGGACTTTAATTTAAAGACTTCGCACTGCATAGGGTTTAACGCCTTATGCGGTGCTGATTTCAGAGGTGAAATATGGAGAAATTGAATTTTTATCAGCTTACAGACCTTCATTATTATGCAAATGAAGTGATTGGTTCAAGCGGAGCAAAATATAAGCTTAAATGCGAGCTTGATCAAAAATGCATGAATGAAAGCGGAGCGATTATTGATTCGGCTTTTAAAACTGTGAGTGAGGATAAGGACACCGATATTGTTTTGATTTCCGGCGACCTTACCTTTGACGGTGAAAAACAAAGCCATGATGCGCTTGTTGAAAAGCTTAAAAAGCTCAAGGATAACGGAAAAAGAGTTTTTATAACCTTTGCAACACACGATTTTTACATGCACGCAAGAAAATATACCGATGAAGAAGGGGAGACGGAGCTTCCTAAATATACAAGAGATGAGCTTCGTCAGCTTTACAATGATTTCGGTTACAGTGAAGCTATTGCAGAGCATGTAAATTCATATTCCTACTGCGTTCAGCTTTCAAAGGATGTCAGACTTCTTGCTTTGAACGATGACGGTGACTTTGATGAGTTTTGCGGATATTATAATGATCTTCTTGAATGGATCAAGGAGCAGGTTGAGGACGCAAAGAAAGCGGGCTGTGAAATTTTTGCAATGACACACCATCCTGTTATTGAGCCGTCACCGATTTATCCGCTTATTTCACATAAGGCTATGCTTGGCGGATATGAGTTCACAACGCCGTATCTTGCAGATCTCGGTATAAGATATATTTTCACCGGACACACCCATGTTCACGATATTGATTACATTGAGAGCAAAAAAGGTAATCGCATTTATCAAATCAACACTGCCTCACTCATCGCTTATCCTCTTGCTTACCGTAAGGTTGAGTTTTCCGATAAGGGCATGGATGTTAAAACCGTTCAGGTTAAGGAGATTGATTTTGACCTTGGCGGTAAGGACGTTATCGAGTATGCAAAGTCGCATTTCACTTATATGATTGAAAGCATTTTCGATTCCATTGAGAATGACTATGAAAAATTCATTCTTCTTTCTCAGGGCTTCAGCGGAAATGAAAAGCAGTTAAGAAAGTTCAGACCTTTCATTCAGAAGCTTGGCAAATTCGCAAACAGACTCACCCTTAAAAAGCTTTGCAGCATGTTTGGATGCGGCAAGTATGTTGAAAGTCAGGTTGCAGACAGAAAGGTTGTTCCGTTCTTGTGCGAGCTTATTCTGAATATGTATAGCGGTAGGGAAATTTACTCGCCCGAAACACCCGAGTATAAAGCTTTTGTTCAGCTTGCAAAGAGACTCGGTAAGGTCATTAAGCTCAAGGACTACCATCAGAATCCCATAAAGCTTGAAGAGCTTGTTGCAGGAATCCTCTATGACGGAGAGATTGATGACTGGAACGCTTTGCTTCAGTAAGCTTGCAAAAACATAATAGCAAAAGGGTTTCCTTGGAGCAAAAAAGCTCTTGGGAAACCCTTTAAACATGGAAAACGGTCTGTAAAAAACACAAGTTATTTTACAGACCGTTATTATATTATTTTTCCCACTTCATGATGGTTTTACCAAAGGCGTTCTGAACATCAAAGTCAAATGCTTCCATAATATCTTTGATATTTCTCACCGGCTTAACACAACCAACCAAACGGGAAAGATGCTCAACAATTTCCGGATGCTTTTCATACATTTCAACTGTCTTTTGAAAATCATCTCTGCCGCTTCTGCTTGAACCGAATATTCTAAGACCCTTTTCAAGAACCATTCTTGTGTTGATGGGGACGGGGTATTCGCTGACACCAAGAATTGATATAGTACCCTCGGGATTGATGTAATCAATGATTTGATTGATTGCCACCTGCGAACCGTTACCACCGACGCATTCAAAGGCATGATCGATTTTGAGATCTGCGGGGATTTGAGTGGTAAGATATGTTTCATCAACAAATGTGAAATCCGCAAGCTTTTTGGGAACAACGCCGAAAACACAAATCTTGCTTTCGGGGAAGAGCTTTTTGAAAAAGAGACTTGTAATGTAGCTTAAAATTCCGTCGCCCCAAATTCCGATAACATTCCTTCTTGAATGTGCGATGCTGTCGAAACGGGAAATTGCGTGCATACTGACCGAAACAATTTCCGTAAAAGCGGCAACAGTGGGGTCAATGTCATCAGGGAGCAGTACAAGACGATCTGACGGCATTTGAACATATTCTTGCATGAATCCGTCAAAACCGCTTGCACGGAACTTGCTTGAACGAAGATAATTTTCAGCAATAATGTCATCTTTTTCAGTCGGAGTGTTAGGAATCATAACAACCTTGTCACCGGGCTTAAATGAACCGTCAGGAGCGCTAACAACCTCACCGACAGCCTCATGTATGAGAGCCATGGGGAGCTTTTGTGCAAGAACCTTAGCATCACGGTTTCCCTGGAAATATCTTTGGTCTGCATGGCAGATTGAAAGATATCTCGGACGGACAATGACATCTGAGCTGAAAATGTCGATTTCGGAAAACTCGATTTCGATTTTTCTCGGCTGAGTTAATCTGTAAACTGTATTTAACATTTAATATACCTCTTATTTATTTTCTTCATCAAGAAGAGCCTTGGCAACACGAAGGTCATACGGATAAGTAATCTTAATGTTATGAACTTCTCCTTCAATCATGTGAACATCATAGCCCTTCATGCTGAAAATCTTGCAAGCATCGGTGAGAATATCCTTTTCTTGTTCTGTAAGGCTGTAATAAAGGTCTTTGAGTGTTTTTGCCTTAAAAGCTTGAGGAGTCTGACCTTGATAAAGCTTACTTCTGTCGGGAATTGAGCTTATCACATCACCGTTTTGACTTTCAACGATTGTGTCTGTTGCAGGCACAACGGTATCTGTTGCACCATATTTAAGCGCAGCTTCAATATTTTCTTCAATGATTCTTGCTGAAACAAAGGGACGAACGGCATCATGGGTAACGATAATCGTGTCATCGGATAAGCCGTCGGTTTCTTCAATGTACTTGATTGAATTCATGATAGTTTCATTTCTTGTGCTTCCGCCTTTAAGAACAACTACCCTGTCATTGATAGGAAGATATTTTGCAAGAACTTCCTTTGTATAGTTTACCCACTGATCGGGGCAGAGGATAATAACCTTTTGAAAAGCACTGTTGACAAAGAATTTTTCAACAGTATGTACTATAATGGGTTTGTTTTTGATTTTAAGATATTGCTTGGGCTTTTCCATGTTGCCCATTCTGCTTCCTATACCACCGGCAGCGATTACAGCATATATCATGACTTTCACCTCTCGAAAATTTACATATTTAATTATATTATACTTTTTATTCTTGTTTTGTCAACATTACAGATAAAGTTGACAAAAAAGACTGCGTAGAGTATAATAACGGGGAATGATTAAAAAAAGGATTGATAATTAAATGAATCAGTTTTTTATTGATGAATTGAGATGTATTTCGACGGATCTGAATTTTAAAAAATTAAACCCCAGATTTTACTGTGGAAATGAAATCAATATCATCGGTGATGAAAACGGCCTTTCAGCTTATCTTGCAGGCTTCAATATGTCGGTCTTGACCAATGAGGATAACGGCTGTGTCAATGTCATTTCTTGCGGTAAGTGGCGTAATGAAGCACTTTACGATCAAATCAAGGAAGAATACGGACATAAAAAAACTCTGAATTTTCTTGACGATTTTGAGTCATATTTGAAAATTACGGACAACAGCAGAATCAAGCGTTTTTATTTCGTTGCTAATCTTCAGCTCGAAGAGTATAAGAATGAAGCTTTCGTTGATGAAAAGGTTGCTCTTCTTTCAAAGTGGCTTGATTATGCGATGAAAAACAACGGAAGATTTATTTTCATCCCCATCTTTAATTTTGCAAAGCCGTTTCCGCAGAAAATTGCCGCCTGCTCGGAAAGAGAGCTTGAGGCCATTGCCGAATATGATAAGGATTTTTATCAAGGCAGAATTCTCGGAAGACTTGAGGATGTTTGCAGAAAATACTTCAAGAAAAAGAATTATATCAAGGTTGCACGATTCGATAACATTTTCGGACCTCTCGTCGATTCAACCTCAAATCTCGGACTCGATGAGATTATCGATGACCTTATAAAGAATAATGCGGTACATTTTTACTCCTCGGATGGTGTGACCTATCACACCGGCTGCTATATAAGACAGGCTGTTACGGCAGTTTATTATGTTGACTATATGGGTAAAAACGGCAATATTTATAATGCCGCAAATTACAGATTCACGCTCCACGATATAAAAAGTGAGCTTTACAAAAAATTCCGTTTGAAGAATCCGAAAATTGATTTTACAAACGATACCGACGGTATCATCCCCGAAAACGATTACGACTGTCTCGGTAATATCAAAATCAAAAATCTCGGCTGGTCAAAAATCACACCGCTTGCAGAAGCAATTTACAGAACAGCTCTTGCACGCTGTGACGATGAATATGTGGCTGACTTTTATGTTTCCGTTTATCAAGGAAAGCTTGAAAGAATCAAGCAGATTGAAATGGAAATCATGGCGGAAATCGACCGCATCTGTAAGGAAAATGATATAACCTATTTCCTCGTCGGCGGTACACTTCTCGGTGCAGTGAGACATAAGGGCTTCATTCCGTGGGACGACGATATAGATATCGGTATGCTGCGTGAGGATTATGACAAATTCAGGAAAGTTTGTCCCGAATCTCTTAAATCGCATTTGAGCTATCAGTCACATCTCAAGGAGACAACGTCGCACTATATTTTCGATAAGGTCAGACTCAAGGACACCTACTTCAACACTAAATTTTCCAATCGCTTTGACGATATACAAAACGGAATTTTTATTGATGTTCTTGTTTTTGACAAGACGGGTAACACCAAGAAAAGTCAGAAAGCACACATTAAGCTTGTCAAAATTTTCCGCAGACTCATCAATGTCCGTTGGGTCAATGTTGCACGAAAGGGCATTCATTACAGGGCTTCAAAAATCTTTTTGCCCTTGATGCGCCTTGTGCCTTATAAGCTTTACCACCGTTGCCTTGACAAAGCATTAACGCTTTACAGCAAAAACAAAAAGAGTGCTTACCTTATTGACGGCGTAGGTCTTAATCTTGACAAGGGTGCTTTCCCTGCCGAATGGTTCGGTGATTTCATTGATATGAAATATGAAAACATGACCTTCAAGGTTCCCGTAGGCTATGATAATTACCTTCGTATGTGGTACGGTGATCGTTACATGGAGCTTCTTCCGCTTTCGGCTCGTTTCTCCGGTCATAAGCTTTTGCGTCTTGACTTAGGAAAATATATTCTTCCCGAAACGGAAAACATGAAGGCACATGAAAATAATCTTCTCGGTGAGCTTTATGAGAAGCCACTTGAATAATTGAATTCCTGCAGAGCGTTATTTACGGAGCATTTGCCGTAAATAACGCTCAACTTGTTTTACACCTCAAATTTTAAAATGAATTTCTTGACATAAGTTTTAAAAAATAGTATTATATCCTATAATACATTTATTATGGGTAATTATTGATTTAAAATATATTGACGCAATTACATATAAATTTTTTAAGAAAAGGAGTGTTCAGTAGTTAAATGAGTGAAAACCAAAAAAATGTTTCAAAAACATTGAAAAAAGCACCGCAGAAGAACGGTTCTAAAAAGGTCCAAAAAAACGATAACAAGAATCAGCCTGTAAGCGATGAAAAAAAGAAAAACAAGAATTTACATCAGACTAAGAGCCGTCAAAGCAAAAAAACTGCCAACAATGTGAAAAAACAGCTCACTGCTCAAACTAAAACACAAAAGAAAAATGTCGGCAGCGAGAAAAAGCAGAACAGAAAATCCAACTCAAAAAGAAAAAACGGAGCTTCACCGATAAAAATCGGCTTTTTGGGAGGTCTCAACGAGGTTGGAAAAAACATAACGATGTTCCAATATAATGATGACATTCTTCTGATTGACAGCGGACTTGCCTTTCCCGATGAGGATATGCCGGGTATCGACCTTGTTATTCCGGATTTTACTTATCTTGAAAGAAATGCCGATAAGGTCAAGGGTATATGCATTACTCACGGACATGAGGATCATATTGGTTCACTTGCATATCTGCTCAAAAAAGTCAACATTCCGGTTTACAGCACAAGGCTCACAAACGGACTTATCGAGGGCAAGCTTAAAGAACACGGACTTCTTGCAAGCACAAAGCTTAATGTCGTAAAAGCTGGAGAAAGTGTCAAGGTCGGTGAATTTACGGTTGAATTTATCCATGTGAATCACTCGATTCCCGATGCTGTCGGCTTTGCGATTAAATGTGACGGTGGCACTGTTGTTCACACCGGCGACTTTAAAATAGACACAACACCGATTGACGGCGGAATGATTGACCTTGCAAGGTTTGCCGAGCTTGGAAAAGAGGGAGTTCTTTGCATGATGGCGGACTCAACCAATGCCGAACGCCCCGGATTTACCGAAAGTGAGAGCAAGGTTGGCGCTTCCTTTGAGCTTCTTTTCAGAAAAGCCGAAAAGAGAAGAATAATAGTTGCAACCTTTGCTTCAAACATTCACCGTGTTCAGCAGATTATAAATGTTGCCGCACAGCTTGGCAGAAAGGTTGCACTTTCCGGAAGAAGCCTTGAAAATGTTGTTGCTGTTGCAGCAGAGCTTGGCTATTTAAAAGTCCCTGATGGAATACTTGTTAAGCTTGATATGATAAATAAGTATTCGGACCATGAGAT
>CAZBFI010000008.1:0-26267 GCA_964491165.1 uncultured Faecalibacterium sp. | reverse complement strand
CGATTAAACATCGAAAACTCACAAAATGGCAAATGTTCATGAACCGATTATTCCGGCAGAGCATAAAATCTCTGACTGATGCCAGCAAAGCTGTGCCTTATTCACTGTCTGCAACGGCGTAAAAATTTGATTCCCAAGCCGGAATGTACGGATGATGTCTGAAATATATTTTGTAGCCGTCATAAATTTCATTGATTTTAAGTGCGAGTGCAAAAAAATCTTCGTTGCGGTGATAAGCACAGACATAAAGCTTTGGCTTGAACCTTTTGATGCTGTTTTCTGCACCCTGCAAGGCTTTAAGCTCTGCACCCTCGATGTCCATTTTCAAAAATGTTATTTTTTCCTTAACGATATTGTCCACGCTGTCAAAATTGACAGGTACACCATTTTCGGACTTGTGCGAGTTTCTGCCGTTCTTTTTGCTGAAAAGAAGCGTTTCTTTTTTGTCCCACGCTCCGAGGTTATAAAACTCGGTGTTTTCGAGTGCCTCGCACTTCGCTTTAAGCTTACGGAAGTTCTTTTCGTCAGGCTCGAATGCGTAAATTTTTTTGTATTTTCCACCGGTCACATCAAGAAACTCTCTTATCGTGTCACCGTCATAAGCTCCGAGGTCAACGATTACCTCTTCATCTGAAAGGTGAATAATATCCTTGTAAAGCTCGCTTTTTTGATATTCGCAGTCAAAAAGGTAGTTGACCTTTCCGCTGATTTTGAAATTCAGCACCTTGACAAAATCCTCCTTGGATCTTTCATCTGCAAGAATTTGATACGCCTTTTCAAAAAGCTCATCGTTTTCTTTGATATAATCAAGCGTGAAAAGACCCTTTCCCGCAATGGGAACCGTCGGAGAGTAAAGCTCGTAGCTGTTGCTCATGTCCTTAATAAGCTCAAGTGTTTTTTCGTCGTGGACAGCGAAGGTCAGAAGTATTATAAAGTCATCGTATTTTTCTTTAACCTGCGAAAAAGTCAAAACCTTTTTTCCGTGAAACGAATGACCTCTTACAAAGCCGTCAGAGGCAAAGACCTCGCAAAAGTGTAAATTCAAGCTTTCAAGTACGGAAATTATCATATCCGCACCGTTGCCCATGCCATAAAGCATTATCGGCTTGTCCGTTTCCTTGAGCCTTTCCCAAAGCGGATATTCTGTTATTTTTTCAATCATATATATACCTCTTACGATAGCATTTAACTAAACTTACACATATTTTAGCATAACAAAAATATTTAATCAAGGGTAAAAAAGTTTAGTGGTTTTGACCTTGATTTTACCTTATTTTAGTAATATAATATGCAGATAAATATCATTAGAAGGAGGGTCAGATGTGGAGGAAACCATCAAAAAGCTGATTGCCGTTGACAAAGCGGCACGGGAAAAGGTTGAAAAAGCCGAACAAATGAGAGACAGCCTCAGTGCCAGAATGGCGGTGCTAAAGCAGGAAACCGTCAATAAGGCAAAAAAGGACTTTTCCGAGCAGCTTGCCCAAAAGCAAAATGAAATAAGACAGGAGCTGCAAAAAGAATTTTCAAAGCAGGAGCTTGAAAATGAGGAGCAGAGGGTCATCGGCGAAATGGACAGGCTCTTTTCGGAAAACAAGGCTTGCTGGGTTCAGGAAATCTTTTCAAAGGCTATCGGATAAATTCGGTTGATTTATTAAGTGGGAGGTGAAAAAATGTCCAAAGCACAAAACTCGGTTATGGCTCTTTCAAGAGGACTGTACGGCAAGCGAATAACAACAAAGCAGTTCGACGATCTGCTGACGATGAAAAGCGTCGGAGAAATCACTTCATATATAATTGCTTATACACCGTATTCCAAGGTGCTTGAAAATTCGTCGAACGGCGAATGGACAGCAGCTCTTCTCGGTGAAGAGATAAACAGATATTTTTTCTCTTGCTTTTCAAAAATATGCCGTTTTGAGATTGCCGTCGGGCAGAAGTTTTACAGATACTTTATAATCAAAACCGAGGTTGACCAGATTCTTGAGTGTACGAGGCTGATTCTCGGCAACAAGAAAAATGAATATCTTGAAAGCTTTTCGAGCTTTCTTGACAAGTATCTCACTGTTGATTTGTTCGCTCTTGCAAAGGCAAACAGCCTTGAGGAAATCTCTGTCGCTTTGAACAAGACTCCGTACAGGCAGGCTTTTGACACAGTGATGAAAAATCCCTCTTCAAGCTACCTTGACTTTGAAGCGGCTCTCGTTTCTGTTCAGAAGAAGCTCCAGCTCAAGCTTATCAACGACTGCTTCTCATTTAAAGAAAAAAAGGCTGTTTTTGAAGCACTTTCAAGAGAATACGATGTCAAGTTCATTTGTAATCTTGCGAGAATTATAAAATATTACGGAGCGAGCGAGGCGAAGATTAAGGCGATTGCCGACACAAGCTTGACTCTTTTCACGGAAAGTCAGCTCAGAAAGCTCGTCAAAGCCAAGAGTCTCGCACAGGTTAACGAGGTTCTTTCAAAGACGGCGTACAGAGATATGCCGGCTCTTGATGATTCGGTGAATATTACGACTTGTACGGGAAGCTATCTTTGCTCATATTATAAAAAGCAGATTCGTTTTTCAAACAGTCCGAGTGTAATAATGCTTAGCTTTTTTTATCTTTGTAAAACAGAAAAAAACAATCTTATTAAAATTATTCAAGGCAACAAATATCAAATTTCTCCGGAAGAAATCAGAAAAAATTTGATACTTTCATAAAAAAAGAAGGTGATTGATTTTGGCAATAAAAAAGATGAAGCTTGTAAGAGCAAGCTGTCCTTATTCTAACCTTGACAAGCTGATAAATTTATGCTGTTCCGACGGAAAGTTTCAGTTTGAGCAGGCGAGTAAGTTTATTTCCGATTCAATGGGCTACACTCCCTTGAGTGAGGAAAGCCCCTATAAAAAGACAATCGGAAGCATTCGTGATCTTGCGGCTGTCGCAGGCTTTGATCCGGAAGATTCAGTCAAAACAAAAAAAGCGGTTTTTGATGAAAACACGCAGGAATATATTGAATCTCTTGACGAAAAAATCGAAAAGCTTGCAAGTGAAAGCAAGAGTCTTATCGGTCAGATCGGTGAATGTAATTCGGCGATTGAAAAGTATAACCATTTTGCCGGCTTTGAGGTTAATCTCGATGAAATTCTTTCATGTCGGTTCATTGAAATCCGTTTCGGATTTTTGCCCAAGGACAGCTATGTCAAGCTTTCAAAGGGTTACGCAGATAACCCCTACATTCTTTTCCATCCGTGTTCTTCACAGGAAAAGGGATATTGGGGAGTTTATTTTGCACCGACGAATAAGGCGGCGGAGGTTGACAGGATTTTCGCTTCACTTCATTTTGAGCGCTTATACATTCCCGGTGCGGCAGGTACAACGGCTCAGATAATCGAAAACATCAACCAAAACATAAAGATAATCGAGCAGGAGCAAAAGAGACTTCAAGATGAAATTAACCGCATTCTTGAAAAAGAGGGCGATAAAATCAAGGCTCTTTACAAAAAGCTCATATCACTTGAATCTGTTTTTGAGCTGAGAAAAAATGCCGTAAGACATGGCGACACCTGCTTTATAGTAGGCTGGATTCCGGAGGAGTACGAAAAGAAATTTTCACAGAAGCTTTCAAAATATCCGCAGTTCATTGCCGAATTTGAAGCTCCCGAAAAGGATTCCGATATCAAGCCTCCCGTAATGCTTAAAAACTCTCTCATTTCAAAGCCGTTCTCATATTTTGTTGAAATGTACGGTCTGCCGTCATATAACGACATTGATATCACGGCATTCGTTGCAATAACTTATATCGTGCTTTTCGGAATGATGTTCGGTGATCTCGGTCAAGGCTTGGTTCTTGCAATCGGTGGCTTTATTGCATGGAAGTTTAAAAAGATGGCACTTGGCAGAATAGTTATTCCGTGCGGAATTTCATCGGCGGTGTTCGGCTTCATTTTCGGTTCGGTGTTCGGCTTTGAGGATGCTCTCGATCCGATTTACCATAAGCTCGGAATGAAGGGTAAGCCCCTTGAGGTCATGGAAAGCATCAACACGGTTCTTCTGATTGCCATTGGAATCGGTGTTGCTCTTGTTATTGTTGCAATGCTCATAAATGTTATCACACAGCTTAAAAGAAGAAAAATCGGCAAGGCTTTGTTCACCGAAAACGGTGTTACGGGTATTGCGGTTTATATTGCAGGTGCAAACCTCGCATACGGCTTCATGGCAGATGGCCCTATTTTCCCGTCATCTGTAAGCGTAGTGCTGCTTGTTGTGGGAATGCTGATTCTTTTCAATAAGGAGTTTATTTGTGAGCTTGTTGATGAGCATAAGCTCTATAAGCCGGAAAGCATGGTTGACTATATTCTTCAAAACCTGTTTGAATGTATCGAATATGTGCTTTCATATTTCAGTAATACGGTATCCTTTCTCAGAGTCGGAGCCTTTGTCATTGTTCACGCAAGTATGATGATGGTTGTTTTCACTCTTGCAGGCGACACCTCTTCGGTCGGTGGAATCATTGTCGTTGTTTTGGGCAATATTCTTGTAATCGCACTTGAGGGCTTGCTTACGGGTATTCAGGGCTTGAGACTTGAGTTTTATGAGATGTTCAGCCGTTTTTATGAGGGCGAAGGAAAGCCCTTTGAGCCGGCTGTGTTAAAGCAAGAAACAGTAATAAAATAATTATAAATCTGGAGGAAAACAAAATGAACACTTTATTTTATGCTTTTATGATTATCGTTCCCGCAGTTGCACTTTTCTTTTCTGCTTTCATGACATTTAAAAGAAGAATGGAAGGCAGAAGCATCGCAAAAACAATGAGAGTTAATCTTGCAACCTTTCTTGTGCTTATTGTAATGGTGAGCGTTTTCACCTTTGCCGCATCTGCAACAAGTGAAGATGCAGGTGCTGTTGAAAGCACAACCGCAGCAGCTTCCGTCGAAGCAGAGGGCGAGGCAGAAGCTGAAAACGAAACCGCATCGGATTCAGGCAAGGGTCTCGGACTTCTTGCGGCAGGTCTTGTAACAGGTCTTGCAGGTATCGGTGGCGGTATTGCCGTTGCCGCAGGTGCTCCGGCTGCTATCGCAGCAACAAGCGAAGATCCCAAGTCATTCGGTAAGAGTCTTATCTTTGTTGCTTTGGGTGAATCAATTGCACTTTACGGTGTTGTTATTTCAATTTTGATTCTCAATAAGGTGTAAAGAGGGCAAACAGAATGAAAATGTTTCTCCTTTCCTCAGATGAGGATACTCTTACGGGACTCAGGCTTGCAGGTATATCCGGTGCTTTGATTAAGAGTGAAGAGGATTTTGAGCTTCACTGTCAAAAAGCCGAAAATGACGAAGAAATCGGAATACTTCTTGTCACAAGAAGTCTCGGTGAAAAATATCCCCGTAAGCTGATTGAAATCAAAAAGTCGGGAAAGCTCCTTGTCAGTGAAGTTCCCGATGTTTATCAGTCTCACACAAGCAGCAATTCAATCACAAGGTATATAAGAGATGCTGTGGGTGTCACAGGAGATTAAAAACCGTGTTTGCATCAAATATTTAAGAAAGGTTTGATCAGATGCTCAATCAGAAAGATAAGCTTGAACGCTTTGCGGCAGTCATCAACAGAGATGCGGCAGAGCAGTGCAGATTTATAGAAAAGCAAACTAAGTCTCTCGAAGAAAAACAGCTCAAAGAAATCGAAAAGCAGTCAAAAGCAGAGCTTGAAGCTTCAATGAATTATGAAATTGCAAAAATCCGTCAGCAGTTCAACCGTGAAATTTCTTCCTTGAAGTCGGAAAGCAGAAAAAGGCGTGTTGCACACAGAGAAAAGCTCACCGATGAGGTCTTTGCACTCGCAAAGGAAAGGCTTGTGTCCTTCACAGGCACGCCCGATTATGAGCAGTTTCTCAAAAAAAGTGTAAAAGAGCTTTTGAACGATCTCGGAGAAGGCTGCATTCTTCTTGTCAGAAAAGAAGATGAAGCAATCATTGAAAAAATAAAGCAGGAAGGAAAGCTTCTGTTCACCGTTGAGTGTGACAGTCAGAACAGTCTCGGCGGCTTAAAGGGAATAAGCGTTGACGGCTTGACGAGAATTGACGATACACTTCAGACACGCCTCGATTCACAGCGTGATGAATTCAGCAGCAGCTGTTCACTTTCCATCAATTAAAAAAAGGAGGTAAAATACAGTGCCTTCACAAAATCTGATTTACTCAATCAACGGTCCTGTTGTAACGCTGAAAGGCAAAACAGACCTTTCCATGATGGAAATGGTTTATGTCGGCAACAGCCGTCTTGTCGGAGAGGTAATCTCTCTTGAAAAGGATAAAACTACGATACAGGTTTATGAAGATACAGCAGGCTTAAAAGCAGGCGAGCCGGTTTATTCGGCAGGAAGCAGACTTTGCGTAACTCTCGGTCCGGGCATAATGAGCAATATTTTTGACGGAATCGAAAGACCGCTTAAAGCTCTCGAAGAGGAAAACGGAGCTTTTATAGGCAAGGGCTTCAACTCTTCCGTTTTGCCTGAGGAAAAGCTCTGGAGTGTTAAAATGACCGTAAAAGAGGGCGACAGACTTGTCGGCGGTCAGGTTTATGCCGAAACACAGGAAACTCCCGTCATTAAGCATAAAATCATGCTTTCTCCCTTACTTGAGGGAACGGTTAAAAGGGTTGAGCCTGACGGAGAATACAAGGTCAATGACACCGTTTGTGTTCTTGAAACCGACAGCGGAGAGACAGTTGAGCTGACTCTTTGCCAAAAGTGGCCGATAAGAATTCCGAGACCGGTCAAAAACCGTCTCACAGCCGACAGACCCCTTGTTACCGGTCAGCGTGTTTTAGACACACTTTTCCCTGTTGCAAAGGGTGGTGCTGCGGCAGTGCCGGGTGGATTTGGAACGGGAAAGACAATGACCCAGCATCAAATAGCAAAATGGTGTGATGCCGATATAATCGTTTATGTCGGCTGCGGTGAAAGAGGAAATGAAATGACTCAGGCGTTGACCGAGTTTTCCGAGCTTGTTGACCCGAAAACAGGAAGACCGCTTACGGACAGAACCGTTCTCATTGCCAACACCTCAAATATGCCTGTTGCTGCACGTGAAGCGTCAATTTACACGGGAATCACCCTTGCGGAATATTATCGTGACATGGGTTACCACACTGCGATTATGGCAGACTCGACTTCCCGTTGGGCAGAGGCATTAAGGGAAATTTCCGGCAGACTCGAAGAAATGCCTGCCGATGAGGGCTTTCCGGCATATCTTCCCTCAAGGCTTTCGGAATTTTATGAAAGAGCCGGTTACATGGAAACTCTTTGCGGTAAGGAAGGCTCAGTGACCATAATAGGTGCAGTCTCACCGCAGGGCTCGGATTTTTCAGAGCCGGTTACACAAAACACAAAGCGTTTCACAAGAACCTTCTGGGCGCTTGACAAATCCCTTGCTTATGCGAGACATTATCCGGCTGTCAACTGGAATAACAGCTACAGTGAATATCTCGGAGCTCTTGAGGATTGGTACAGGGAAAATGCAGGCGACGATTTTATGAAGTGCCGTGAGGAAATTTCTTCTCTGCTTGCAAAGGAAAGCAGTCTCATGGAAATTGTCAAGCTTATCGGTGCAGATGTTCTTCCCGATGATCAAAAGCTGACAATTGAAATTGCAAGGGTTATAAGGGAAGGCTTCTTACAGCAAAATGCTTTCCATAAGGACGATACCTATGTTCCGATTGAAAAGCAGCTTAAAATGATGAGGGTTATTCTTCATCTTTATCACTCGTGCCAAAAGGTTATTTCGTTGCAGGTTCCGATTTCAACACTGATGAAAACAGGACTGTTTGAGAAGGTTATAAAAATGAAGTATGATGTGCCGAATGATAATATTGCACTTCTTGATGAATATATCGAACAAATCGACTCGGTGCTTTCAAAATATGAGGTATAAGGAGGATAACAATGGTTGTTGAACATCGTAATATAAGTGAAATTAACGGCTCACTTGTTGTCCTTGAGGGCGTTAAAAATCCCTCTTATGAGGAGCTTGCCGTTTTTGAGCTTGATGACGGCACAAAAAGAACAGGCAAGGTCGTTATGATTGAAGGGGATAAGGTTGTCCTTCAGGTCTTTGAGGGAACAGCCGGAATCTCAATGGTTAACACAAAGGTTACCTTCAAGGGAAAGCCCATGGAGTTAAAGCTTTCAAAGGAAATTCTCGGAAGAGTTTTTGACGGACTCGGCAGACCCGTTGACGGACTCGGTGAGGTCTTTGCGGAAAAAACGGCAGATATCAACGGAAAGCCGATAAATCCGGTTTCGAGAGTCTATCCGCGTAACTATATAAGAACCGGTATTTCTTCAATAGATTGCCTGACTACTCTTATCAGAGGTCAGAAATTGCCTGTTTTCAGCGGTTCGGGTATGAAACACAACGAGCTTGCCGTTCAGATTGCAAAGAGTGCCTCTGTTTCCGACGATGAGGATTTTGCAATCGTCTTTGCGGCAATGGGCGTTAAGAATGATGTTGCGGCTTATTTCAAAAGCTGTTTTGAAAACGCAAATGTCATGGACAGGGTTGTAATGTTTCTTAATCATTCAAACGACCCCGTTATTGAAAGAATAGCAACACCGAGATGCGCTCTTACGGCAGCTGAATATCTCGCTTATGAAAAGAATATGCATATTCTTGTAATAATGACAGACATGACCTCTTATTGTGAGGCACTGCGTGAATTCAGTTCCTCAAAGGGTGAAATTCCCGGAAGAAAGGGTTATCCCGGCTATCTTTATTCGGATCTTGCAACTCTTTATGAGAGAGCGGGAATTATCAAGGGAGCAAAAGGCTCGGTTACTCAAATTCCGATTCTCACAATGCCGAACGATGACATCACTCATCCGATTCCCGACCTTACCGGTTACATCACGGAAGGTCAGATAGTTCTTGACAGAGAGCTTGACACAAAGGGTATTTATCCTCCGGTCAGTGTTTTGCCGTCTCTTTCAAGACTTATGAAGGACGGTATCGGTGAGGGCTACACAAGAGAGGATCATTCAGCACTTTCAAACCAGCTTTTCGCTTCCTATGCAAAGGTTCAGGATGCCAGAGCTTTGGCGTCGGTTATTGGTGAAGATGAGCTTTCCGAAAACGATAAAATGATCATGGAATTCGGCAAGGCGTTTGAACAGCAGTTCATAAATCAGGGCGAAAATGCCGACAGAACGATTGATGAAACACTCGACCTTGGCTGGAAGTTGCTTTCAATGCTTCCGGAAAGTGAGCTTGACAGAGTGGATAAAAAATATCTTGACAAATTTTACAGGCCCGAAAAATGAAGCACACGGAAAGGAGTGAGTAGCATTGGCACAGGTTTTTCCAACAAAAGCAAATCTTCTTGCAACAAAGAAATCTCTTGAGCTTGCAAAATTGGGCTATGACCTTATGGACAGAAAGCATAACATCCTTGTCAGAGAGATGATGCAAATGGTTGACACCGCAACGCAGATTCAAAACGGTATCGACGAGGCTTATGCCAAAGCATATTCAGCCATGAAAAAGGCTTCATTGAGTCTGGGCGATCTTCGTCGCTTTGCAGACCTTGTGCCTGAGGAAAACTCCGTTGAGGTTAAGCTCAGATCCGTCATGGGTGTTGAGCTTCCGGTGATTTCGGCACAGGAAAAAAGCATTGATGCCGACTTTTTCGGCTTTGAAAACACCGATATAAACTTTGACGAGGCTTGTGTCCATTTCAATCAGGTCAAGCAGATGACCTTGCGTCTTGCTGAGGTGGAAAACAGCATTTGCCGTCTTGCCGATGCGGTCAAAAAGACGCAGAAAAGAAGCAATGCGCTGAACAATATTCTCATTCCCCGTTTTGAGCAAACGGTCAGAAGAATAACCGAGGTTCTCGACGAAAAGGAAAGAGAAGAATTTTCACGCTTGAAGGTTACAAAGAAAAATAAAAGCTGAAAAATGCTTGAATTTAACTGTACAAAACTGAAAAAGTATGTTATAATGTGAAAAAATCAGAGAAGGAGGTAAGTTTGAAATGAATAAAATTAAGCGTGCATCCATTATCGTAATGTGTGTTATTATGATTCTCGGTGTTTTCACTGCCTGCGGCGGAAAGTCTCCCGATGAGCTTATTATCGGTTCGTGGAGGGATTCAACAGGAACAACCGGCTATGAATTCAGAGAAGACGGCTCATGTGAAATCGTTTATGCAGATGTATATGTACCGTTTTTCGGCACAAAGGTAACAGGCAAGGCAGTCGGTACTTACAGCATCGCAAAGCTTGAGGACGATACATACAATGTCAAGCTTGTTTACACGATTTTGACAAAGACTCTTCAAAAAGAGTATAAGTTCAAAGTTGAGAACAATGCACTTTATCTCACTGACATCACTGATGGCACAACAACTGTTTATATGGCACAAACATCGGATGTTTCGTCATCTGCTCCGGTTGAAAGTTCAACAACAGTTTAAAAGTAAAATATCAGCGGAGCATTCAATTTCGGATGCTCCTTTTTGTTATAATATGTAATTTTTTCAAGTCGAAGGAGGTAAAGCTATGACAAAAAGCAATAAAATTCTTATATCGGCTGTTGCGGGCGTTCTCGCTGTCTGCCTTTGCATAGTCGGTGTTGTAAGCTTTAACAAAAACAATCACGAGGAGCCTACGGTAACTGCTACAAACAGCCAAGAGTCCTCTTCATCACAGGCAGTGTCGGATACGAGCAGTGTCACCGACACATCGACATCTTCATCACAGCCGGTTACCGATGCCGTGCAGCTTAAACAAGCACTTGTCGGAAAGTGGACAGACAGCGCCAATATGAGTGGCTACGAGTTTTTCTCCGACGGCACTGTAAAGGTCACTTATGTCAACCTTGTTGTTCCGGTTATCAATCTTCCCGTTAACGGAACGGCAAACGGAGTCTACACCGTTGACGGTGACATTCTGACAACAAAGTTTTCAATATATTCTGCGACTATCGAGGACAGGTTCAGAGTATCGGTGGAAAACAATATGCTTTCTCTTTATAATCTTGAGGAGCTTGAAACATCAACCTACACCAAGGTAAGCTCTGCTCCCACGACAACCGGTGAGGCTTCGGCTGTCACAAACGGACAAACTGGAATCAACGGCAGCTGGCTCAACAGTGATGAAAGCGTAAGATATTCATTTGAAGATGACGGCACGATTTATGTTACACACAAGTCATCGACAAGTGAGCATACTTATAAGGGAATTTATCTCGAGCAGGAAAACTCGGTTATCATTCAATATACGGAATCGGGAAAAACAGTGACCGAAAATTATGTTTACACCGTTTCGGCTAACACCTTGAGCCTTACCGATGCGCAGGGCAATATTTATCTTTTCGCAAGAAGCGGTTCATCGGTCTCGGCTTCGGCAAATTCCGGCATTATCGGCACTTGGCGAGACGGAGCAAACATGAGTGGCTATACATTCAAGCAGGGAGGCGTTGTTGATGTTACCTATGTCAACTTCACCGTTCCGGTTATAAATATGCCTATAAACGGCACATATACAGGCTCTTATGTTATCGACGGAAACAATATAACCGTAAGCTATTCGATTTACGGAAAGTCAATGGTTGAAAAGTACACTTACACAATAAGTGAAAATGCATTGACCCTGACAAAAACCGATGACGGCACGGTTAAAACCTATGTCAAACAGTGAGGTTGAAAAATGACTGAGCAGGAAAAAGTTTTAAATGCACTTGACAGCTTGAACATTGAATATAAGCTCATTCATCATCAAGCGGTTACAACGATTGAAGAAATGGATAACCTCGGTATTTTCACCGACGGCGAGGTTTGTAAGAATCTTTTTTTGAGAAATGCGAACGGAAAAACGCATTATGTTGTCTCAATGCTTAAAGACAAGCATCCGGATATTCAGGGTGACATCAGAGGTCAGCTCGGCTGTTCAAGGCTTTCGTTCGGCTCTGATGAAAGGCTGAAAAAGCATCTCGGTCTTAATCCGGGTGAGGTTTCGCCGTTTGGCATTCTCAATGATGAGGAGGCACAGGTCAATGTTGTTCTCGACAGTGACTTGAAAAAGGTTGACGGCTATATCGGCTTTCATCCGAATGATAACACAGCATTCGTTTGGCTGAAATTTGAGGATTTGATGAAGTTTATCAAGTCTCGTGGAAACGATGTTTATTTTATAAATATTTAAGCTTGAAATTAAAAGGATTTCGGCTTTGGCTTAATGCGTTGAGCTTTTAACTGTCTCAGATTGTGTTGAAACACGGTTTGGGGCAGTTTATTTTTGTTTTGAAGCGTTTTTGTTTTATTTGTATTTTAAGCTTCATATTTATAATATGAGGTGACAGCTATGAAAAAAACGATTATAACAATCACAGTGTTTTTAATGCTTTTGCCGTTTTCGGTGTTTTCGTCATTTGCGCAAAACGATTCGGCAGTAGATGCGATCGTACAAAAAACAGACACAGGAATTACGGTGAATGCAAAAAGCGTAATTTTAATGGACGCTTCAACAGGTCAGGTGCTTTTTTCCTCAAATGAGCATGAACGGCTTTATCCTGCTTCCGTGACAAAAATAATGCCGTTGCTTTTGTTTATGGAGGCACTCGATGAGGGCAAAATAAACTTGAGTGATGTTGTTACGGCAAGTCCAACTGCCGCAGCTAAGGGTGGCTCTCAGATTTGGCTTAAAGAGGGCGAGCAGATGACAGTTGACGAGCTTTTGCGTGCGACTGCGATTGCAAGTGCCAATGATGCTTGCACGGCGCTTGGCGAATTTATTTCGGGCAGTGAGGAAGCATTTGTCAGCCGGATGAATGAAAGAGCAAAGGAGCTTGGAATGAATGACACATTTTTTGTCAACTGTTCGGGACTCGATGATGACACAACGGAGCATTTGACAACGGCTTATGACATAGCGCTGATGTCAAAGGAGCTTTTAAAGCATGAGAGGATTCGTACATATACGACAGTGTGGACGGATACCCTGCGTGACGGAAAAACAGAGCTGACCAACACAAACCGTCTTGTTCGTTTTTATAACGGAACAACTGGGCTTAAAACGGGAACGACCTCGAAAGCAGGCTATTGCCTGAGTGCAACAGCGGAAAGAGACGGACTTCATCTCATTGCGGTGATTCTCGGTGCGCAGAGCAGCTCAGACCGCTTTGAAGGTGCAAAGGCTCTTTTGAATTGGGGATTTGCGAATTATAAAACGGTCACTCCGTCTGTTGAAAAGGTTGAAATTCCAACGGTTGAGGTCTTGCGTGGAATTGAAAATGAGCTGAAAGCACAGGTCAGCGGAATCAAGCCGGTGACGGTTGAAAAGGAAAAAGCCGGAAAAATAGAATACAGCGTTGAAATATGTGAGAATGTTCAGGCACCGGTTGAAAAGAATCAGATTCTCGGCACTGTTACGGCAAAAATCGGTGATGATGTTTTGGGCGAATATAAGCTTATAGCAAAAGAGGAAATAAGGAGAATAACACTTTTCGATTATATGAAAGGATTTTTGAAAAGCCTGTCAAAAAGCTTGTGAAAAAAATCGGTTATATTATTTTTATAGTTGACAAATTAGTGTATTTGTATTAAAATACAGTAAAAATAGTATATTTATCGTATCAGGAGAAAGGTATATGTCAGCAAAATTAACAAAAAAATACATTTCATCTTTTGTAACAGATGAGGAGATCCTCTCTTTTCAAGACAAAATCACAAATGCCCACAATGCACTTCATAACAAAACCGGAGCAGGTAATGATTTTACAGGCTGGGTTGATCTTCCCGTAAACTATGACAAGGATGAATTTTCAAGAATCAAGCTTGCCGCAGAAAAAATCAAGAAAAACGGTGAAGCACTGATTGTTATCGGCATCGGTGGCTCATATCTCGGTGCAAGAGCTGTTATTGAATTTATCAAGGGACAGTCCTATAACGAAAACGCAAAGGATTGCGCAAAGGTTTATTTTATCGGCAACAGTATTTCCTCATCATCTCTTGCGGAAATACTCAACATCTGCCAGAACTGTGATTTTTCGGTTAATGTAATTTCAAAGTCAGGCACAACAACAGAGCCTGCAATCGCTTTCAGAATTTTCAGGGAGCTTCTTCAGAAAAAGTACGGCAAGGACGGAGCAAAGGAAAGAATCTTTGTCACAACCGATAAGGCTAAGGGTACACTCAAAGGCTTTGCCGATAAAGAGGGCTATGAAACATTTGTTGTTCCCGATGATGTCGGAGGCAGATATTCTGTTCTTACTGCTGTCGGTCTTCTTCCAATTGCCGCTGCCGGCATTGACATTGATGCACTCATGTCGGGTGCTGCACAGGCAAGAACAGCACTTATGCCGACCTCCATTGAGGAAAATGACTGCTATAAATATGTTGCTGTGCGTAATGCACTTTACGGCAAGGGCAAATGCACCGAAATGTTTGTCAGCTATGAGCCTTGCTTTACAATGATGAACGAGTGGCTCAAGCAGCTCTTCGGTGAAAGTGAGGGCAAGGAAAACAAGGGACTTTTCCCAACCTCAGCCATCTTCTCAACCGACCTTCATTCTTTGGGTCAGTATATTCAGGACGGCGAGAGAATCATGTTTGAAACCGTTGTTACCTTTGACAAGTCAAAGTTTGAGTTCGTCATCGGTGAAGATCCGGAAAATGTTGACGGACTTAACTTCCTTAAAGGTAGAACAATGGATTTCATCAACGAAAAGGCATTTCTCGGAACTGTTCTTGCACACAATGACGGCGGTGTGCCGAATATTGTTATCAGTTGTGACGACATGACTGAAAAATCTCTTGGTTATCTCATTTACTTTTTCGAAAAAGCCTGTGCAATTTCCGGCTATGTTCTCGGCGTCAATCCCTTTGATCAACCCGGTGTTGAAAGCTATAAGCGCAATATGTTTGCACTTTTAGGAAAACCCGGCTATGAAAAAGAGAAAGAAGCACTTGAACAAAGATTAAGTATGTGATATAATATAAATGTAATTGAATCGAACAGGTCGGTAAAACTGTCGATACAATAAATAAAAGGAGGAAATTAAAAATGATTTCTATTATTTTAGGTCACAAAGGCTCAGGAAAAACCAAGCATTTGATTTCTTGCGTGAACGAGGCTGTTGAAAATTCAAAGGGCAATGTTGTTTGCGTTGAAAAAGAAACCAAGTTAACATATGATGTTAATTACCGTGCAAGACTCATTGCAACAGACGATTATGCAGTTAAGGGATATTCGGCTTTCTATGGCTTCCTTGCAGGTGTTTGTGCAGGTAACCATGACATTACCGATGTTCTTGTTGACGCAACATTGAGAATCGGCGGCAGAAATTATGATGAGCTTGCAGCCTTCCTTGAGGAAGTTTATGAGCTTGCATCAGTTAACGAGAAAAACTTCGTTTTCACAATTTCCGCTGATAGACAGGAGCTTCCCGCTTCAATCTTCAACTTCTGCACCGTGCTTGATTAAAAGCTTTTTCTCATAGCTTTTTAATCACTGTTTTGAGCTTTTTTAACCGGAGAGTGTTATGCTTTCCGGTTAATTTTTTCTCGGCTTTTCTTGACAAAGCAAGGCTTAGTATGTAAAATTGAAAAAAATATTTCTTATTTAAAGGAAAATAAAAATGGATTACGAGTATGAAAAATCTGCGTTGGCAGAAGGCTTTAAAGTAGTTTGCGGTGTTGATGAGGCAGGCAGAGGCCCTCTTTGCGGTCCGGTTTGTGCTGCGGCTGTCATTTTACCGATTGACTGTGAGATTGACGGAATCAACGATTCAAAAAAGCTCAGCGAAAAGAAACGCGAGGCACTTTATGACATTATCACCGAAAAGGCAATCGCTTACAGCGTTTTCATGGTTGGGGCTGATGTGATTGATGAAATAAACATTTTGCAGGCAACATTTCTTGCAATGCGTACAGCGGTTGAAAATCTTGATGTCAAGCCCGACATTGTGCTTGTTGACGGCAACGGCAAGCCGGGACTTGATGTTGAGGAAAGAACGATTGTCAAAGGAGATGCCAAGAGCATTTCGATTGCCGCCGCCTCGATTCTTGCAAAGGTGACAAGGGACAGATATATGCTTGAGGTTGATAAAAAGTATCCGGAGTATCAGTTTGCAAGGCATAAGGGCTACGGCACAAAGCTTCATTACGAAAAAATTGCCGAAAACGGTATTTGCCCCGAGCATCGAAGAACCTTCCTCAAAAAAATTCTCGGTGATTGAGATGGATAAAAAGGAAATAGGAAACAGCGGTGAGAATTTTGCCGAAAAATATTATAATAAGCTTGGCTTTAAGACGCTTGAGCGTAATTACTTCTGCCGTGGCGGTGAAATTGACATAATTGTCGAGAACGGGGAATATATTATTTTTGTTGAGGTCAAAAACAGAGCCGACAATTCGTTTTATTCGCCCAAGGAGTCGGTTGATGCCTCAAAGCAAAAAAAGATTACTTATGCGGCAATGAGCTACTTGAGTCAGTCGGGCAGTGACAAGCAGCCTCAGTTTGATGTTTTTGAGGTGTACAGCCATAATAACAGGATATATAAATTCCAAAGAATTGAAAACGCATTTGAAGCATTTGATTTCGGAGGCAGGTATGATATATTCTGATCTTCATTGTGATACGGTGACAAGTTGCTATGAAAAGAAACAGAGCATTGTGACGGCGACGGGCCACATCAATGCATATAAAAGTAAACAGTTAGATGAACACAGGCAGTGCTTTGCGATTTTTGTTGATGATGACAAGAGAGGAGAGCCTGCCTTTTCTTATTTTAAAAAGGTTGTCGGATTTTACGAAAGTGAAAAGCAAAAGCTTGTAAACACAAACATCAAGCCGATATTGACAGTTGAAAACGGTGCTGCTCTCGGAGGGGACAGTGATAATATTTATTATTTTTCGAGCAAGGATGTCAAGATGCTGACTTTGACCTGGAACGGAGAAAATGAGCTTGCTTACGGCGCTGACTGTGTCCACGGAGGGCTGAAAGAATTTGGAAAGCGAGTTATCGAAAAAGCCGAGAGGGAGAAAATTTTAATTGATGTTTCGCATCTTAATCGCCGGAGCTTTTTCGATGTCGCTTCCTTTGTAACGACACCTCTTGTCGCATCTCACAGTAATTGCTATTCTCTTGTAAGGCACAGGAGAAATCTTGAAGATGAGCAGATAAGACTGATTATCGAAAGCGGTGGGCTTATCGGGCTTTGCTTTCATTCGCCGTTTCTTTTTGTTTCCGGTATGAGCAGCTTTGAAATGCTTTTTCGCAACATATCTCATATTCTTCAGCTCGGTGGTGAAAACAGTGTTTGCTTTGGAAGTGATTTTGACGGTGGAAGTCCCGTATACGAGCTGTCATCACTTCAAAAGGTGAATAATCTTTATGCTTATCTTAAAGGCAGGGGACTTGAAAAAGAGATACTCGATAAGCTCTTTTTTCTTAATGCAGAGAGGCTCTTACCGTTTCGATGATATTTTCTTTGTGTAATAATCTTTACTTTTTTGTTTATATATGTTACAATATGCTGATTATAAATTCCTTTTACGGAGGTTGTGAAAATGCTTTATACAAGTACAAGAGACAAAAGCGTGAAGATATCTTCTGCTCAGGCTATTGCTCAGGGCATTTCAAAGGACGGCGGACTTTTTGTCCCAACGGAAATTCCCGTTATCGATAAGCAGTTTATTGATAGCCTTGTCGGCCTTGATTATATTTCAAGAGCCAAGAAGGTACTTTCGCTTTATCTTACCGATTATACCGAGGAAGAAATCGCTTATTGCGTTGAAGGCGCATATAAAGACGGAAAGTTTTCAAGCGAAAAGGTTTCTCCCATCAAACAAATTAAAGATGGAGCAAACATTCTTGAGCTTTGGCGTGGCCCTACCTGTGCGTTTAAGGATATGGCGCTCCAGCTTCTTCCTTATTTGCTGACAACGGCAGCAGGAAAAACCGTTAAGGATAAGACAATCGTCATTCTTGTTGCAACCTCAGGTGACACCGGCAAGGCTGCACTTGAAGGCTTTAAGGATGTTCCCGGCACTAAGATTATGGTCTTTTATCCCGATGACGGAGTAAGTCCCATGCAGAAACTTCAGATGACCACTCAGGCAGGTGAAAATGTCTGCGTGTCTGCAATCAAGGGTAATTTTGACGATGCACAAAACGGTGTTAAAAAGATTTTCACCGATGCCGCTGTCAAGGCAAGGCTTGAAGAAAACGGAATGATGTTCTCTTCCGCAAACTCAATCAACTGGGGCAGATTGGTTCCTCAAATCGTTTATTATATCTCTGCTTACTGTGATCTTATTGAAAACGGCACTATCAAAAATTCAGATGAAATCAATGTTGTTGTTCCGACGGGTAACTTTGGAAACATTCTTGCTGCTTATTATGCAAAGAGAATGGGTATCCCCATCAAAAAGCTTATCTGTGCTTCAAACGCAAACAATGTTTTGACCGATTTTCTCAAAACAGGTGTCTATGACCGTAACAGAAGCTTTTACACAACAACATCACCGTCAATGGATATTCTTATTTCCTCAAACCTTGAAAGACTTCTTTATCACTTGACAGATGAGAGCGACGAAGCTGTACGCAAGTGGATGGGCGAGCTTTCAAGCGAGGGCAAATATGAGGTTTGTGATAAGGTTAAGGGACTTTTAGGTGAGCTGTTTGACGCAGGCTGCTGTGATGATGAAGAGACAGCCGCAACGATCAAGGCAACTTATCAGGACGGCTATCTTTGTGACACTCATACCGCAGTTGCCGTTAAGGTGTATAACGATTACAAAGCATCAACAGGTGATATGACTCCGACAGTTATCGCTTCAACAGCCAATCCTTATAAGTTTTCGGCTGCCGTTCTTAAAGCTGTCAAGGGTGAAGTTCCGGCAGATGCCGATGAGTTTGAGCAGGTTGAGCTTTTGAGACAGTTGACAGGTGAGCCGTGTCCGCAGCAGCTTGCAAGCTTAAAGGGTAAAGAGCCGAGATTCACTTCTTGCTGTGAAAAGGACAATATGGTTGACACTGTATATAAAATGCTCGGAGTTTGAACAGCTATTTAAAAAGGAGGGTGTAGGCTTTGTCAATTTTTGCAATAGGTGATACCCACCTTTCTTTCGGCAGTGATAAACCGATGGATATCTTTTGCGGTTGGCAGGATTATGTTCCGAGGCTTGAAAAAAAGTGGAGGGCTGTCGTTTCGCCTGAGGATACCGTTGTCATTCCCGGTGACATTTCATGGGCAATGAGTCTGGAACAGGTGGAAAAGGATTTTGCTTTCCTCGATTCACTTCCCGGAAAAAAGCTGATTATGAAGGGTAACCATGATTATTGGTGGACAACAAAAAAGAAGATGGATTCTTTCATAACGGAAAAGGGCTTTACTACCTTGTCGATTCTTCACAATAATGCATATAAGGTTGGCGATTTTGTCATTTGCGGGTCAAGAGGCTGGTTTTATGATGCACAGACCGGCAATGACAAAAAGGTCATCTCAAGAGAAGCGGGAAGAATTGACATGAGTCTTAACGAAGCGAAAAAGCTTTCCGGAGAGCCTGTTGTTTTCTTGCATTATCCTCCCGTTATGGGTGGTGAAAAGTGCGATGAGATTATGCGTGTGCTGATAAAGCATGAGGTGAAGCGTTGCTTTTTCGGCCATTTGCACGGCAATTTTTCATCTTTTGTTAACAATGAAACCGTTGACGGTGTCCGTTTTTCGCTTATTTCGGCGGATTATCTTGAATTTTGTCCCAAATTGATTGAAAAATTTTGAAAAAAGTATGGAAATATTCAGCTTATGCTGATATAATATATAAGTTAAAATGTAAATTGGGTGTTTTTGCTTACCCAAGGATAGGAGTTTAGAAATGAGTTTAAAATCATCAAACAATGTAGAAACAAACGTTTATGCACTTGAAATCGAGATCTCTGCTGAAGATTTTGAAGCAGCACAGGTTAAGGCTTTCAACAGACAGAAGAAGAGCATTCAGCTTCCCGGCTTCCGTAAGGGAAAGGTTACCCGCAAGATGGCTGAAAACTTTTTCGGCAAGGGCTGGCTTTATGAAGATGCACTTGACATGCTTTTCGGCAAGACTGTTGAGGATGCTGCAAACGAGGCTCAGCTTGAGGTTGTAGGCACAAAGAGTGCAGATGTAAAGAAAATGGACGAAAACGGTGTTGAGCTTACTGTTGAAGTTTTTGTTAAGCCTGAAATCGAGCTTAGCGAATACAAGGAGCTCAAGGCAACAAAGAAAAAGGTTGAAGCAACCGAAGAAGAAATCAAGGACAGAATTGATGCTTTGCTTGAAAGAAATGCAAGACTTGTTTCCGTTGAGGACAGAGCTTCACAAAGCGGTGACATCACAGTAATTGATTTTGAAGGCTTTGTTGACGGTGTTGCTTTTGAAGGCGGCAAGGGCGAAAATTACGAGCTTACTCTCGGTTCAAATCAGTTCATTCCCGGCTTCGAGGATCAGGTTGCAGGACATAATGTCGGTGACGAATTTGATGTAAATGTCAAGTTCCCCACAGAATATACTCCGGAGCTTGCAGACAAGGACGCAGTCTTTAAGGTTAAGCTTCATGAAATCAAGGTTAAGGAGCTTCCCGAGCTTGATGACGAGTTTGCTCAGGATGCAGCTGACTGCGACACTGTTGCACAGCTCAAAAAGAATGTCGAAAATGAAATCAAGGAGCATAAGGACGAAGAAAACGAAAGAGAAATCGAGTCACAGCTTCTTGAAAAGCTCAGCGAAAATGTTAAGGGTGAAATCCCCGAGTGCATGATCGACACAGAGCTTGACAATCAGATCAGAGATATTGATTACAGACTTTCAATGCAGGGCATGAATTTTGAAACATACCTTAAATATTCCGGCATGACAATTGAGCAATATAAGGAAAACTCAAAGTCATCGGCAGAAAAGAATGTTAAGGTTCGTCTTGCACTTGAATATATCGTTAAGGCAGAGGCTCTTGAAGTTTCCGATGAGGAGCTTGAAGCAGAGTATGACAAGTTTGCCGAGCGTTATCAGATGGAAAAGGATAAGATCAAGGAGCTTGTTCCCACAGAGGGCTTGAGAAAGGATCTTCTCAATGAAAAGGCAATCAAGTTTGTCAGAGATAATGCAAAGGTTACCACTGCAAGAAAGCCCAGAGCTAAGAAAGAAGACGCAGAAAAGAACGATGCAGAATAATCGTTGATTATTTCCGTTCTGAGTTACCAACAATAAACAAAGTGGCAGGGAACCGTAGCACAAGTGCGGTTCCGCTGCATTATTTAAGGAGGCATAATTATGGCACTTGTACCTTATGTTGTTGAACAGACAAACCGTGGTGAAAGACAGTATGATATTTATTCAAGACTCTTGAATGACAGAATTATTGTGCTTTCCGATGAAGTTAACGATGCAACAGCGTCGTTGGTTGTTGCACAGCTTCTTTTCCTTGAAAGTCAGGACAGTGAAAAGGATATCAGCTTTTATATTAACAGCCCCGGTGGCTCTGTAACTGCCGGCATGGCAATTTATGACACAATGCAGTATATCAAATGCGATGTTTCGACTATATGCATGGGTCTTGCCGCTTCAATGGGAGCATTTTTGCTTTCGTCGGGTACTAAAGGCAAAAGATTTGCTCTTCCTAACAGTGAAATCATGATCCACCAGCCGTCAGGCGGTGCAAAGGGTCAGGCAACCGACATCAAAATTGTTGCAGACCATATTCTTAGAACAAAAGCTAAGCTCAATAAAATTTTAGCTGAAAATACAGGTAAAGATATCGACATCATTGCACAGGATACAGAAAGAGATAACTTCATGACAGCCGAAGAGGCTCTTGAGTACGGTCTTGTTGATAAAATTCTTTACAAGAGAGCCTAAAGGGGTAGATTATATGGCGAGAGACGGCGATAATAAAGAAAAAACCGTCAGATGTTCATTTTGCAACAAAACGCAAAGTGATGTCAAAATTCTCATTGCCGGTCCGGGTGTTTTCATCTGTGACGAGTGCGTTGATCTTTGTCGGACCATTGTGGTCAGTGACAGTGAAAAATTGAAAGAGGAAAAGGCGGACGACTTTGCAAACCTTAAAAAGCCGTCGGAAATCAAAGCTCTTCTTGACGAATATGTAATCGGTCAGGAGGAGGCAAAAAAGGCTTTAAGCGTTGCGGTTTACAATCACTATAAGAGAATTTATACCGATCCCAACGGTGATGTTGAGGTCGGAAAGTCAAATATACTGATGCTGGGCCCGACAGGTGTCGGCAAAACAATGCTTGCACAAACGCTTGCGAAAATTCTTGATGTGCCGTTTGCAATTGCCGATGCAACAACGCTTACCGAAGCGGGATATGTTGGTGAAGATGTTGAAAATATTCTTCTCAGGCTTATTCAGGCTGCGGATTTTGATGTTGAAAAGGCAGAAAAAGGCATCATTTATGTTGATGAAATCGACAAAATCGGAAGGAAAAGCGAAAGCACTTCAATAACAAGAGATGTCAGCGGTGAAGGTGTTCAGCAGGCACTTTTGAAGATCCTTGAGGGTACGGTTTCAAATGTTCCTCCCCAAGGAGGCAGAAAGCATCCTCAGCAGGAGTTTATACAGATAGACACCTCAAACATTCTTTTTATATGTGCAGGTGCGTTTGTCGGCATTGAAAAGATAATTGAAAAGAGGCTCGGAAGCAGCGGAATCGGATTCGGTGCAGAGATAAAGAGCAAAAAGGACTTTGAACAGGCAAAGCTGATGCATGAGGTTATGCATCACGATCTTGTGAAGTTCGGACTTATTCCGGAGCTTGTGGGACGACTTCCCGTTATAACGGCTCTCGATGACCTTGATAAGAGTGACCTTGTCAGAATTATGACTGAGCCTAAAAACTCACTCGTTAAGCAATATACTTATCTTTTCAAAATTGATAATGTTGAGCTTGTCTTTGAAAAAGAGGCTCTTGAAGCAATCGCAGAAAAGACCTTGGAGGCTAAGACGGGAGCGAGAGGCTTACGCTCGATTATGGAAAAGATTCTTCTTCCGTATATGTATGATGTTCCTCAGTCGTCGAACGGTGGAAAGCTTACCATTACAAAGGCCGCAATCGAGGGTTCACAGCAGGCAATTTTTGAGGAAAACCTTTCTTAATCCGGACTGAGATTCGAAATGTCTATACACAATGCTGAAAAAAGTGTCAACTGCTATTGACAATCAATTCAAATTTGTGTTAAAATGCTTTAGTACAAAATTATCGGAGGTTTACAAAATGTCATTCGTTCAGTATTTATTGGCAATTCTTGTTATACTTGTTTCATTGATTATTATCGTTCTCGTTGCTCTTCAGGAAAGCAAGCAGCAGGGACTTTCAGGTGCAATCAGCGGTGCGGCAGAATCATTCTTCGGCAAGAATAAGGGCAGAACAATGGAAGCTCAGCTTTCAAAGCTTACTAAGATTGTCGGCACGATTTATTTTATCCTTGCACTTGTTGCAGCACTTCTTGTTCTTTTCGTTTCTTAAAAAACAAATTCGCTTACGGAGATGTGAAAACGATGTTTTTACATCTCCGTTTTTTTGACAAGACGAGCCGGCTTTGATTCAGCTTTGAAAAAATCGGCTTTTCATTCCGGTTATAACTTTAACGCTCAGAGGGATTCTTTAGCCTTGTACGGTGAAGAATCCCTTGACTTCTCTTGTTTTATCGGGTGCGAGCTTTTTTCACTTTCATTTCTTGCCAAAAACTGTAAAATGTGTTATACTTAAAGGAACATTATGTAGGGGGAATTACATGAACATCTTACATCTGAAATATGCAACCGAAATTGCCGAGACCAAATCCATAAGTAAAGCAGCTGCAAATCTTTATATGGGACAGCCGAACCTCAGCCGTGCGATTAAGGAGCTTGAGGAGCATATCGGCATCACCATTTTCAACCGCACCTCCAAGGGAATAACGGTTACTGATGAGGGTGAGGAGTTTTTGCGTTATGCAAGAAGAATCATTGCTCAGGTTGAACAGGTAGAAAATATGTATGTGCATGGAAAAAGGAAGGTTCAGCAATTCTCTTTGAGCGTTCCGAGAGCCGCATATATCTGCGAGGCTTTCACAAACTTTTCAATGAGCATCGGAGTTGATTCTCCCTGCGAGTTTTTCTATAAGGAAACTAACTCAAACAAAACCATCATCAATGTTTGCAAAGAGGATTATAATCTCGGAATTGTCCGTTATCAGTCAACCTTTGACGATCATTACCGTCAGATGTTCATTGAAAAAAAGCTTGAAAGTGAAATGCTTACAGAGTTTTCTTACAGGCTGATAACTGCGGCTGATTCGAGCCTTGCGAAAAAAGAGGTTATCACCTCCGATGACTTATCCTCATGCATTGAAATCTGTCATGCCGACCCCTATGTTCCGTCAATGCCTTTGATTGATGTGAAAAAAGCGGAGCTTTCCGAAAATGTGGACAAGAGAATTTTTGTTTTTGAAAGAGCGAGTCAGATGGAGCTTCTTTCAAAGGTCAAGGATAGCTTCATGTGGGTTTCACCTGTTTCAAAGGAGCAGCTTGAAAGATACGGACTTGTTGAAAAGAAGAGCGACATCAAGGATAAAAAAATCTATAAAGATGTGCTTGTTTACAGAAAGAATTATCGCCTGAGCGAATTTGACAACAAATTCATCGAAGAGCTGATTAACTGCCGCAGTAAGTATTTCGAGGTATAATTAGATGGAAATAAGAGTGAGAGAATACTGCGAAGCAGACTTGAGCTATATGCTTGAAATTTGGAATGAGGTTGTTGCCGAGGGAGTTGCTTTTCCTCAGCAAGAGCTTTTGAATGAAGAGAGTGCAAGGGTATTTTTCAGTCAGCAAAGCTTTACCGGCGTTGCCGAGGACGAGCAGAGCAAAGAGCTTTACGGGCTTTATATTCTTCATCCGAACAATATCGGCAGATGTGGACATATCTGTAACGCAAGCTATGCCGTCGCATCGAAGAAAAGAGGGCTTCATATCGGTGAAAAGCTTGTTCTTGACTGCTTAAAGCAGGCTAAAAGCTGTGGCTTTAAAATCTTGCAGTTTAATGCCGTTGTTGCGACAAATGTTCACGCAAGGCATCTTTATGAGAGAATCGGATTTAAGCAGCTGGGCGTAATTCCCAAAGGCTTTAAATTAAAAAACGGTGAATACGAGGATATTTGCCCTTATTATATTGAGCTGTGAAATTTCTTACGGGAAAGCTTCACGGCTTTTTCTTTTGCCTTTCATCTATTCGACATAATAATCAGTCACGGCTGAATATAATATATTTGGTGATGGAAATGTCGGGAGCAATTTATGCCGATGTGCTTGTCGTTATAAATTTCTATGTTACATATTTTCTTCTGCTTTCAGCCTCGCTTCTTTCAAGGGTGAAAGCAAACAGGTTGAGATTGGTTGCTTCTTCACTTTTCGGCGGCTTATATTCGCTTTTCATTTTTCTTCCGAGGGAGTACAGATGGCTGACGCCGTTTTTGAAGCTTATTACGGTTTTCCTTCCTGTGCTTATTGCCTTCGGCTTTAAAAGTCTGAAAGCGTTTTTGCGAGTGGACATTTGTTATCTGCTGTCGAATTTTCTTTTTGCGGGCTTGATGCTCGCAATCCGTTATTTTTTCAGTCCGTCGGGGATGTATTTTGAAGGCTCGGTGGTTTATTTTGATGTGGATATTTTGACGCTTGTGCTTTTGACTGTTGCAGGCTATGTTTTTTTGAAGCTTTTCGATGCCTTTTTTAAAAGCAGAGCGCCGATAAACACGGTTTTTTACTGTTCGTTTGAAAGAAACGGCAAAAGCTATCCCTTTAAAGCCTTTCTCGACACCGGAAACAATCTCAAAGACAGCTTTACGGGTAAGCCGGTTATTGTTTTAAACACCGAGTCGTTTAAGGATAAGGCGGATTTTTGCAATATGTCGGAAAGGGTCGGCACACGCTTTATTTTGTGTTCAACTGTTTCCGGCAAAAGCTTACTTCCGGCATTTATTCCCGAAAGGGTTGAGGTGAAGGGTGCAGAAAAAGAGCTTTCAACGGATTTTGTCATGATAGCAATAACAGAGGAAAAAATTCTCAACGGAGAATTTGATGCTGTTTTACCTATGGGCTTATTTCAAAACATTTCAATCGGAAAGGATGAAGCAGACAGTGATGAAAATAATTACATTTTTAAAAAAGCTGAAAGAGAAGCTTTTTCCGTCTCAAATATTTTACATCAACGGCTCGGAAAATCTTCCGGCACCGCTGACAAAGGAAAAGGAGAATG
>CAZBFI010000007.1:0-26418 GCA_964491165.1 uncultured Faecalibacterium sp. | reverse complement strand
ACTCTTGACCTCTTGAATGCCATTCAAGCGCTCTCCCAGCTGAGCTACGCCCCCACATCTGTTTAACAAGGGTTATTTTAACACAATAACAGCACTTTGTAAATATTTTTTTCCGCTTTCTTAAATTAACTTTCTCTTCTTCATCCGTTATCATCTTCGGCATTATTGACAAACATTAAAATAATTGCTAAAATATGTCACAAATATAATGAAAAGGAACGGAGAAGCAAAATGACATATTTTTATAAAAAAGACGGGGAAATATTCGTCCCCGAAAATATCAATCCCGATCTTGTGAAGCTCGCAAATGCAGTTATCAAGTCCTGCAAGATCACCTTTAAGCTTCAGCTTAAAACAACCTCTCTTAAAAACGCTCTCAAATCAGGCAAAAGAGAACAGATGCTTTCACTGATTCAAAAGTGCTTTTTAAGCAACAAAAAGCTTTACGATCAGGACATGGCACTCACAGGTGTCACCGTTGAAGAGGTCGAGGACTCTTTCTTTGATGACAAGGACGATGAATTCATCAAGTCACAAATCAAAATTCTCATCGACTTTGCCGCTATTAACACCGTTGTTGAATCAAGACTCATGGCTTTGCTCAGTGCAAGCTGTGACAAGGTTCTCGGTGTGCCGTTGAATAAAATCAAGTTTTTCACAAATCAAGATGTCATTCTTGAGGAAGAAGACGATAAAGAAGAGGTTGAGCAATAAGCTCACCTGCAACAATTGAATATCAAAGGGTTTCCGTAGGCTTAGCACCTGTCGGAAACCCTTTGTCAATTTATAAGCAAACGCCATTATTTATATCACATAAATTCGCACACAAGCTCACAGTATTCCGTCGGATTTTCAAGCGGTTTTCCGGCAATGAGACAGCTTTGCGAATAAAGAATTTTTGCATATTTTGCTGCCTTGTCCTTATCGCTGTCGAAAAGAGCCTTAATGGTTGAGGCGATTTTGTGATTTCTGTTAATTTCAAGCACAACCGTAGCCTTTGCCTTTTCAGCACCCGGCATATTTGCAAGAACCTTTTCCATTTCAAGGCTCATCATGCCTTCACTTGTGAGACATACTGGGTGATTTTTAAGCTTGTTTGTGAAACGAACGGCACTCACGGCAGAACCGATGCTCTCTTTAAGAAAATCGAGAAGCTCCTTATTGTCCTCATTTTCTTTTTTAAGCTCTTCCTTTTCGCTCTCACTGTCAAGGTCAAGGTTGCCGTCACAAATATTCGTGAAATGTTTGCCATCATATTCATAAAGCATTTTAAGAGCAAATTCATCAACATCGTCGGTGCAATAAAGAACCTCAAAGCCCTTTTCCTTGACTGCATCGGTCTGGGGAAGAAGGTCAATTTTGTCAACGGTTTCACCGCAAGCGTAATAAATCGTCTTTTGAGACTCAGGCATACGACCCACATACTCCTTGAGAGTGACAGCTTTCTTTTCAAATGATGAGGTGAAAAGAATAAGGTCTTTCAGTGTGTCCTTATCGGCTCCGTAATTTGAATAAATGCCGTATTTAAGCTGTAAGCCGAATGCCTCGAAAAACTTTTCGTAGCTTTCTCTGTCGCTTTTGAGCATTTTTTCAAGCTCAGACTTAATCTTCTTTTCAAGATTTTTTGCAATAACCTTTAATATATGGTCATGCTGAAGAGTTTCTCTTGAAATGTTCAAGGTCAGATCAGCCGAATCAACAAGTCCTTTGACAAATGAGAAATAATCCGGAAGAAGCTCCTCGCACTTGTCCATGATGACAACGCCGTTGGTATAAAGCTTCAAGCCCTTTTTATAATCCTTTGAGTAATAATCAAAGGGCGGATGCTTGGGAATAAAGAGAAGAGCATCGTATGAAACCTGACCCTCTGTTTTGGAATGAATGGTTTTCAGAGGATCTTCATAATCGTAAAACTTCGACTTATAAAAATCGTTATACTCCTGTTCGGTTATTTCACTTTTATTCTTACGCCAAAGCGGTACCATGCTGTTGAGCTGAGTCGGCTGAACAACGGTCTCGTACTCATCCTCGCTTCCCTGCTTGAGCTGACTTGTTTCCATGTCGAGCATAATGGGATATCTTATATAATCGGAATATCTTGAAACGATATCTTTAATTGTATACTGCTCAAGGTACTTGTCGTAATCCTCATTTTCGGTGTTTTCCTTAATATGTAAGGTGATGACCGTACCGCATTCTTCCTTTTCAGCTTTCTTTAAGGTGTAACCGTCAACACCCTCGGATTCCCAAAGGTTAGCCTCGTCACTTCCCTGAGCCTTGCTCAAAACGGAAACCTTATCACTCACCATGAAAGCCGAATAAAAGCCAACGCCGAATTGACCGATGATCTCAACATCACTGCCCTTTTCAATGTCGGATTTGAAATCAAGTGAACCGCTTTTTGCAATTGTGCCGAGGTTGTTTTCAAGCTCCTGTGCCGTCATACCGCAGCCGTTATCGGTGACGGTAAGTGTACGTGCCTGCTTGTCAAGCTCAAGGTTGATTTTATATTCCTCTCTTGCAGCACCGCTTTCGCCCTGTGCAAGAGCATGATAATAACGCTTGTCAAGTGCATCACTTGCATTTGAAATAAGCTCTCTTAAAAAAATATCCTTATGGGTATAGATCGAGTTAATCATCATATCCATGAGTTTTTTTGATTCTGCCTTGAATTGTTTCTTAGCCATGATTATTACTCCTATCTCTTTGTTTAAAATTAGCACTCTCGTCTGTTGAGTGCTAAATATATTATATCCCAAAAAATGCATTTGTCAAGCATGACTGCAAAAAAGCGTAAAATATTGCTTTTTTTACCTTTTTAACTTATAATTATCCGTAACAATAACAGAAAGGCAGAAAACAATGAAAGCATTGATATGTACCCTCAACTCAAAATATATACATTCCACCCTTGCACCGTGGTGTCTTTTTTCAGCCTGCAAAAAGGAATGCGGCAGCATAACGGCAAAGGTTTTCGAGGGTACTGTGAACGAAAAGCCCGATGCTGTTTTTGAAAGATTGCTTAATGAAAATGCCGATGTTGTAACTTTTTCCTGCTATATCTGGAACATTAAAGCAATTCTTGAGCTTTGCCGAAGGCTTAAAAATGACAGACCGGATACAGTTATTATTCTCGGAGGCCCTGAGGTCGCTTACAGGCAAAAGGATATTCTCGAAAAATACGGCTTTGTTGATTTTGTGCTTTCGGGCGAGGGTGAGCTTGTGTTACCTAAGCTTTTAAATTGCCTTGAAAGAAAAGACAATCCCGAAAAAATCGAAGGTGTAAGCTTCATAAGCTCAAGCCGATTTGTAATTAAAAATGAAGCTATCGGTGAATTTTTTGATTATCCCTCGCCTTACTGTGACGAATATTTCAAATCGCTTAACGGAAGAATCGCTTACATTGAAAGCAGCAGAGGCTGTCCGTTCAGCTGTGCTTACTGCCTTTCGGGGCGTTGCGGCAAGGTCAGAAATAAGGATATCGAAAAAACCGAAGCCGAAATACTTTTGCTTGCCTCATCCGGCACGAAAACAGTGAAATTTGTTGACCGCACCTTTAACTGCGACAATGACCGTGCCGTTGAAATTATGCGCTTCATAAGGGAAAACAGGGGCAAAGCAATACCCGATGATGTCTGCTTTCATTTTGAAATATCGGCTGATATTCTCAGGCAAAGCTTCATTGATGAGGTGGCTCTTTCAAAAAAAGGCGAGCTTCAATTTGAAATCGGCATTCAGTCACTGAACGAAAAAACACTTTCCGCAATCGGAAGAAAAAGTGACCGAAGCAAGCTGTTTTCAAGCATCAAAAAATTGACGGCACTGAAAAACTGCCACATTCACACCGATTTGATTGCAGGTCTTACCCACGAAACCTACGAAAGCTTCAAAGAAGGCTTCAATGAATGTTATTTTCTCGGTGCAAATATGCTGCAAGTCGGTTTTCTCAAGCTTCTCTACGGCTCAGAGATGCGTTTTGAAAAGGATAAGCATCCGTGTGAATTTTCAAGCGAACCACCTTACGAGGTCATAGCAACTGCGACAATGAGCAAAAACGAATTAAAGCTCATTCACACGATGGAAAATCAGCTTGACCGACTTCACAACAGCGGGAGATTCCGCCGTACACTTTCTTATTTGCTGACTGTTACAAAAACAGAGCCGTTCGATTTATTTTTATCGGTTGGAGAAAAAATGCCGAAAAGCTGTGTGCATCTTGATGAATACACCGACAGGCTTTTTGAAATATTCCTGCATTTTGACAATGTTGAGCCGGATATTTTAAGAGACGCAATGCTTTATGACAGACTCGCCTCAAATAATTCCGGCGTTATTCCCAAAAGCCTCTACCATTACGATGAGCGACTGAAAAAGGTCAAAAATATTCTTTCCGAGTCCTTCAGGCAAGCTAAGGGAACAAACCGCTGTGTCGCAATCCTTTACAGTCAAAGGTCGGTAATCTTTTCAGATTATCTGAAAAAAGATGCCGTCAGTGGCGAATATGAGGTGACTAAGCTGCCTTTTGAGTTTTTCGGTGAAACTTTTTTTGATTTTGATATTGACAAGTCAGAGAAAATAAGATATAATCATTGAGCTGTTAAAAAATAGCTTGCTGCTATGGCGCAGTCGGTAGCGCGCATCCTTGGTAAGGATGAGGTCACCGGTTCAAATCCGGTTAGCAGCTCCAAAGCCCCAAGGACGATAAGTTCTTGGGGCTTACTTCTTACCTATTACCTTTTCACTATTACCTCAAAAAATCCTTGGGGCTTTGGGAAGTAATAAGTAAAAGGTAATAAGTAATAAGTTCTTCACAAATCTTCTGTTCGATATAACGAATGGTGGTATTATTGTGACAGATAGTCCCTTAATTACAAAATCTAAGGAATTTGCTTTGCAAATAATTAAGGTTTGCAATCATGTAAAACAGACTAAAAAGGAAACGGTTCTTACAAATCAGCTTATTCGCAGCGGTACGAGTATAGGTGCAAATATACGAGAAGCTTTTTACGGACACGGGACGGCTGATTTTATCGCCAAGCTTCAGATAGCACTTAAATAGTGTAGCGAAAGTGAATACTGGATTGAGCTGCTTATAGAAAGCGGATATTATGATGACAGAAAAATCCTTGATTTATGCGTAGAGATTAAAAAGCTTTTAATTTCATCTATTAACACTGCCAAAGCAAAGCTTAGAGGTAAGTCAGTATAATTTAATCGGTTTATTCACTTTAATCAACTTCATTTTTTCACCACCCTCCTGCAACATCAAAGTTCCTTAAAATTGTTCATGTTTTTTAAAAATATTATTGACTACTTCACAACGTTATGTTAGAATGTTTATAGTTTGTTAACAATGATATTGAGAATTAAAAACATTATAAGGAGTGCTTACAACCATGAGAAAAAATCTTAGAAAAATGTTGGCGGTTTTTCTTGCTGTCTTGATGATTTCGTCACTCGCAATGCCGGCAGCAGCCGCAGGCAAACCGACAAAAATGATGTGTGATGATCCGGTAATTTATATTGCCGGCGACAGTGGTGACATCTACTATGAAAACGACACAAAGAAGTTCAGAATTGATGACCTGTTTTCTTCCGATGATTCAGAAGAAGATGACAGCAGCGACAGAATCTGGGAAGCTGTTGCAAACATTCTGTTACCTTTCGTTCTTGAGGGTATAGCCTTCGACAAGTGGGATAATTATTATGCCGCTGTTGAAAAGGAAATCGGTGACCTCTTTGAGCCGATTAAGCTCGACAGCAACGGAAATGTTCCCGAAACCTCGGACTCCGGTATCGGCAAGGCTGCACAGGCAGATCTTGAATATTCAAAAACTCATGACCGCAACTCAAACGGCAAATATGATGAAAGAGCTTATTACTTCCATTATGACTGGCGTCTTGATCCGATTGAAATTGCAGAGCAGCTCAATGACTTCATCAACGGCATCTGCACTGCAACAGGTCGTGAAAAGGTTTCAATCACCTGCAAGTGTCTCGGCACTAATGTTGTTCTCGCTTATATCAATAAATACGGCACATCAAAGCTCAAGGGTCTCGGCATTGATGTTGCAACCTAAAACGGCTCGGAATTTATCAGTGGCGCTCTCAGCGGTGATTTCAGCATTGACGGTCACGCTATTGCAAGATTTTTGAAAGATGTTGATTTTTATTACGGCTTTACTATCAGCCCCGTTATCACTTCAACAATTGAGCTTTTGGCTAACACAGGTGCACTCGACGCTTTGACCAATGTTGCAAGAGAAAAAATTTACGCAAAAATCGAATACGGTATCATTTCGGCTCTTGCCACAGGTACTTTCATGACCTTCCCGTCATATTGGGCTCTTGTTTCCGCTGATGATTTTGACGATGCACTCTATTATGTTTTCGGCAAGGAAAACAGCGAAAAGCGTGTGAAATATGCCGGTCTTATCGAAAAGATAACCGTTTACAATGACACAGTAAAGAAGAACATTGACGATATTCTTCGCATGACCAAGCAACCCGACGAAAACGGTGAAACAGTTAACCTTTGTGTTGTTTCAAAGTACGGCACACAGCTTGTACCCATCGTTAAAAACGGTGATGTTCTCGGTGACACCTTTGTTTCGGTCAACAGATCCTCATTCGGTGCAACAACCTCCACTGTTTATGACACTCTCACAAAGGATTATATCGCAGACAGAGTTGCTCTCGGTTACGGAAAATATATCTCCCCCGACCAAAAGATCGATGCTTCAACCTGCCTTTTCCCCGATTACACTTGGTTTATAAAGGGCTGTAAGCACGCTTCCTATACACCGGAGGAAATCCGACTTATTCTTACGGTCATTGACGCAAATGAACAGCTTACGGTTGACGATTTTGATTGGTCACAGTACATCATTTACAATGCCACAGATGACCTTAGCGGTGAATGGGGTACTTTTGAAAAGATGACTGAAGACAACTGCGACATTGAGCAGTGGGAAGCTGATTCAACTCTCGAAAGACCGCAAAACAAGCAAGAAAGAATCATCTCTCTTGTCATCTCGATTCTCAAATGGGTCACAACAATACTTATTCTTACAACAGAAATCATCAATAGCGCAGCTTAACGGCTGAAAACAAAAAAAGATAAAGGTGCTGTAAAAAACGAGCTTTTTACAGCACCTTACTTTTTAAGCTGAAAGCATAAGCCGAGCAAAAACAAAGCTTTAACCTGGCAGACTTTATCTTGCCCGAAAAGGCATTGTAAAGCTGTTTTAAAGCTTCAACCACAAGCAACAAAGCTGTCTCAAAGAGTGCCTTAAAACGCCTCGAGACAGCTTTATTTATGTTATTCGGATTTAGCTACCGACGACAATTGCTCACTCAAATTTTCTTCTTTGAGAGTCTTGACTCCAAAGCAAAAATAGAAAATGTGAAAAATCCAGACACCGCCCAGAATCGCACAGGGAATAAACAAATCCTTTCTAAACATCATAAAAAATCCGAAGGACATCAGAAGTGTTACGGTAATAATAATCCGTATCTTTGTCTTCCATGTCATCCCCTGCCCTTTGACATAAGTTTCAAGGTTGTTCTTATAAAGCTTTGTGTTAATAAACCAAGTGTGAAGTCTCTCCGAGCTTTTTGCAAAGCTGTATGCCGCAAGAAGCAGGAAAGGAAATGCCGGAAGCATCGGAACAACTGCTCCCACTGCGCCGAGACCTACGCCTATACAACCTAACACAACGAAAAATATTTTTTTGGGATTCATTTTTCTTCCTCCGTTCTTCTCTTTTCTTTTTTTGTTTGAATAAGATGATCAACCGCCATAAAAGGATGATAAAATATCATTCTCGGCCCTGAAAAACGCATCACCTGACGGATTTTTTCACGCATTTCGGGCTTGTAACAATGCACCTTGCAATTTGAACAAAATGTCTTTGTCTCCATGAAAGGACACTTGTCACTTCTTGTGTATGCATACTCCCTCAAAGCCAAGCATTCACTGCACAAGTCCTCTTTTGTCTTATGATTCTTTTTGCAGTAAAGCTTGATCATTTCACCGACAATGCGTTTTTCTTTTTCTCTCTTTGATTCCGCCATCAGCTCATCCTCCCATTCTCAACCGAATAAACCTTGTCGGCAATACGCATCGTGGAAATTCTGTGCGAAACAAGAACCGTTGTTTTGTCCTTCCCCTCTTGCTTCAGTGACTTGAGAATCACCGCTTCATTAAGGGAATCGAGGTTACTCGTCGGCTCATCAAGAAGCATGAACGGTGCATCGTGCAAGAACGCTCTCGCCAAGCCGATTCTCTGCTTTTCACCGCCGGAAAGACTGTCTCCAAGCTCTCCGACATCAGTGTCATATCCTTGCGGTAAGCTTTGAATGAACTTATCAAGTGAAGCTTTTTTACAAGCTGAAACAATTTCACTGTCACTTGCGTCCAATTTTGCAATTTTAATGTTATTTTTGATGCTGTCTTTAAAAAGATGTGTTTGCTGAGTAACAAAGCTTTCAATGCTTCTGAGGTTTTCGGTGTTGATTTGTTCAACATTTTTGCCCGATATATTCACTTCTCCGTTTTCAACACTCCAAAAACGCATGAACAGCTTGAGAAGTGTTGATTTACCACTTCCGCTTTTTCCGACAATACCGATGATTTTATCCTTTGGTATATCAACTGAAAAGTCACTTAAAATGTTTTCATTGCCATAAGAAAATGTAACGCTTTCAGCATTTGCACCGTCAAAAACCACAACGCTTTTTCCTGTTATTTCCTTTGTGACAGGCTCTTCATCGAGTATATCGAGAACTCTGTTTCCTGCCGCAAAGGTGCTTTGAAGTGTGCTTGAAAGGTTTGCAAGAGCAACTGACGGTCCGAAAGAGCTTATCAGCGTGACAACACCAATGAGAACTCCCTTGAAATCAACGCTGCCTTTCATGTAAAGGTAAACAGCAGTATAAAGCATAACAAGATCAAAAATCAAAATGACCGCATTTGTGAGCGCTGCATTCCGACCTGCAACTTTTTTCATTCTCTGCTCATCTTTTGATATATCGCCTGTCAACTCATTCATCTTTTCAATCCGTCTGTCACCGACTCCGAACTGTATTATTTCATTCAAGCCTCTGAGTGAATCGAGGACAAACGAGCTTAAATTTCCGCTTTTATCCCTGAACCTTTGACCATCATCACCGCTTATTTTTGAAATAAACAGCGGTATGATTACACCGACAGTAAAATGTGCCATGAAAGCAATAAGCGAAAAAATCGGACTGAAGCTGAAAAGGAAACCGAAAATGCAAGCCGTAAAAAGAATTGCAATGGCAATCGGTGAAATTGTGTGAGCGTAAAAGACCTCAAGCAGCTCAATATCCGAGGTGATGACAGATATAAGGTCGCCCTTGTCCCTGCCGTCTAATTTTGCCGGACAAAGCTTTCTTAAAGCGTTGAAAACCTTTTCTCTGATAAGTGCAAGCAACTTGAATGCGATAAAATGATTGCAAGACTGCTCCGCATACCTGAGCAAGCCCCTTACAACAGCAAAGGCAATAAGGCAAGCCGTAATCGCCTTAAAAGAAAGAGACACCGAAAAATCAAGTGCTTTGGCAACGGCAACAGCACCGAAAACAGTTATAAAGCTCGCACATAAGTGACCGATAAGTCCCATGATAATCGCAAGAATCATATACCCTGCAAGCGGTTTAACAAGCACGATAAGTCTTGACATTATTTTAAGTCCGCTTCTTTTCATTTTTCAGTCTCCCTTCCGGTGTAATTTTCAAGCTCCTGCTGTGCACGCCAAAGCCGATAATAGCTTGAACGCTTTTCCAAAAGCTCACTGTGAGTCCCGTTTTCCGTAACAAAGCCGTCATTTAAAACATAAATGCTGTCTGCATTTTTCACATTCGCAAGGCGGTGTGAAATGAGAATAACCGTCTTGCTTTCGGCAAGCTCATGAATGAGCTGAACGATATCGTTTTCACTTTCAACATCAATATTTGATGTCGCCTCATCAAATATGTATATCGGTGAATCATGAAGCAAGGCTCTTGCAATAGCAAGCCGTTGTGCCTGACCGCCCGAAAAATTACTTCCCTTTTCTTTCACCTGCGTTTCAAGACCGTTTTCGCTTTTAAGAAACTCCGAAATTCTTACCCTTTCAAGAGCCGTCCACAATTCTTCATCATCGGCTTCGGGCTTTCCCATGAGAAGATTATCCCTGACACTGCCTTTAAAAAGATAGCTGTTATGTCCGACATAGGTGATGCTTTTCATCAAAACCTCCTCCTTTATGCCGGAAATTTCCGCAAAGCCAAGGGTCACACTTCCCGAATAACTTTTACTCCTGCCCATTAAGATTGATGCAATCGTTGATTTTCCGCACCCACTTTCTCCGACAATAGCTGTAAAGCTGTTTTCTGCAACACGAAGCGACACCCCGTGAAGTATTTCTCTGTCCTGTGTATACGAAAACGACAAATCATAAATGTTTATGTCCTTGCTTAATGGTAAAAGCTCTTTCGGTTTTTCGTCTTCTTCAAGGTCAATGATTCTGAAAATCTTATCGCTTGCTGCCATTCCGTTCATGGCAATGTGAAAGAAAGAGCCTAACTGTCTCATGGGAATGAAAAAATCAGCTGAAAGCAAAATTATAAGCAAGCAGCCCCAAAGAGATATGCTTCCGTTTCTGAACTGCGAAACGGAAATTATTATTCCTAAGGCTGCACCGGCATAAGCGATAAGATCCATAACCGTAATGGAATTAAGCTGCATTGTCAGCACCTTCATCGTTATTTTTCTGAAACGCTCTGCCTGTTCGTTCATTTGTACGCTTTTAAAGTGATCTGCCGAATAAATTTTCAATGTTGTCAGTCCTTGAAGATTTTCAAGAAAGCTGTCACCCAAATCGGTATATTGACCCCAATATTTTGAAAGGAGCTTTTTCGCCCAACGCTGAATTGCAACAATCGTCAACGGAATAAGCGGAACGCAAATCAAAAGCACAACAGCGCACTTTAAGCTGATGAAGCTTATGACGACAAACAGAGTCAGCGCGGCAAGCATAGCATAAAAAAATTGCGGTAGATATGCTCCGAAATATGTTTCAAGCTGGTCGATGCCCTCAACACAAACCTGTATAACCTCCGAGGTTTTAACTTTTTCGTTATATCCTGCACCGATTTTCAAAAGCTTGGAATATATCATTTCTCTCAATTTCAGCTTCACGCTTTTTGAAGAAAGATAACCCATTTTGCTTGAACCTATGGCACAAATAAATCTCACCGCAACCGCCGTGAATATTACAACAGAGACAACGATAAAGCTTTTTTCGGTAATTTTGCTTTGAAAAATATCACTTAAAAGCTTCGTTATGCTCGCCATCATGGTTATATTTGAAGCAAGCCCCAGCCATTGAAAAGCGACATTTCCGGCAATATATTTTTTGCTTTCACCGACAAGCGAAATAAGCCTTTTGTTTATCATCATTTCAGAAATCCTTCTTTCCTTTATCGCTAACACAAACTGCCAATGCAACAGCAACGCCTATAAGCGCAACAAGGAAAAAAACTGCCGTTGAATACTCTTTTTCCTCATATAAAGCTGTGTCCGCAATATTTACAGCCGATGCTGTTACAGTCTGAGGTATTGTCTGTTCGGGTATTACTTCGGTCACATTTTCAGTCGTTTGTGTGATAGTGACAGTAGTAGTTTGAACAGTTGTTTGTACAGTCGCAGCTTCGGTGATTGAAGAATTCGACTGCTGCTCCATAGAAGAAATCAAAACTGCATTATCATAGTCGATCCTCAGCCTTGCCGACGGTGACATGGGCATAACGGGAACGCTGAACTGCAAACAGACATCGCCGTCAGCTACAATCGGAATTTCAAAACCACTGTCATAGGTTTCTCCACCGACGGTCACATTGCTCACTGCTTTTCCCTGCTCGACCTCTCCGTCGAGAGTGCCGTTCACATAATAGAAAAACTCAATCCCTTTCATCTGTGTTGTAAGAAAAATCGTGATGGTCTTTTTTCCTTGCTTAACCTCAAGCAAGCCCTTTTGTGCTATGTACTTATTGCCGAATGACTCCTTTTCATCCTGCTTATGCATGAGAATGACAGGCACTTCATAGGTCGCATCGGATGAATCCATCGCACCCACACCAAAGCAAAAAGACATGGCAAGAAGAATTGCGACTGACATAACAAAAGCAATTTTTTTCATAACAAAGCCCCTTTTCATTTGAATTTTAAAAGCACAAGAGATATTAGTTGGAACTAACTTGTTCGCCTTTAAAAATGTTAGTTGAAACTAACTCTTTGAGAAAAATATACAGTTAGTTAAAACTAACTATGCCTATTATATTTATTTTTTTCCTTTTGTCAATACTGTTTTTTCAACTGTTTTGAAGAATCGGTGATAATAACGGCATACTCCGACAAAAAACATGGCAATGTCTTGACAAAATGCAGAGTGCTTTTTTATGCCTTTATGCTCCGAGGGCGAGGTCGTTTTATATCCACTGAAATGTTAAAAGGGACTCCTTTAAGCTTTCACTCAAAGGAATCCCCTTGTTATTTTCGTTTTATTCGGTCTGCACACCTTCAGCAGCCGTCATTGATTATTCAGTAAAGCCCGATTCAACAAGCTTAACAAGCTCTTCAACAGCTTGTTCCTCATCTGAACCGCCTGCAATAATGCGGATATCTGTGCCGCCCATAATGCCAAGTGAGAGAACGCCGAGTAAGCTCTTTGCGTTTACTCTTCTCTCCTCCTTTTCGACCCAGATTGATGATTTAAATTCGTTAGCTTTCTGGATAAAGAAGGTTGCAGGACGGGCATGAAGACCCACCTGGTTCTGAACTTTAACATCTTTAACAAACATATCTATTACCCCACACACTTATATTTTTAACAGGATTACCAATATATTATACCACAAAACTTCACTTCGTCAATGGAAAAAACGACTTTAAAACTTTTTTGGTTGCAAGACTAAACATTGTAAAATTCCAATGGTCAAATCTGTGCATTTTTACCATATTTTTTTCGGATAATATGACAAACAGTACAAAAGAAAAAAACTTATTGTGTTATTTTCAACATTTTTGTGTCATTGACTGTCTTCTTGACGAATTTTCGCTTTAAGCTCACGCAGAAATTCTATATCCTTTTTATCAAGCTGTGCCTTTGAAAGCATATCCGGACGCCGACGGTAAGTTCTCTCAAGGCTCTGCTGTCTGCGAAACCTTTCAATGTTTGCATGATGCCCCGATAACAGTATATCCGGAACAACCCGTCCGTGCCACTCATACGGCCTTGTATACTGCGGATATTCAAGCAGTGAGCTGTAATGACTTTCATCGGTGAAGGAGGCTGTATCGGAAAGAACACCCGGAATCATTCTTGAAATGCTGTCGGCAACAATAAGTGCAGGAAGCTCTCCGCCCGTCAAAACATAATCCCCGATTGAAATTTCTTCATCGACAATTTCTTCAATCAGCCTTTCATCAATGCCCTCATAATGACCGCAAAGAAGCGCAACATTTTCAAGCTGTGAAAGCTCCTTGACTCTCTCTTGTGTGAGAGTTTTTCCTTGAGGTGACATATAAATAAGATGCGGTTTTTTACCTATTTCCTGACAAAGACTCATATAACAGTCATAAACAGGCTGAGGCTGAATTATCATTCCCATTCCTCCGCCGTATGGCGCATCGTCAACCCTCTTGTGCTTATCGAGTGAATAGTCTCTTATTTGACGGCAGTTAATCTCAACAAGTCCGTCTTTCCTTGCTCTGCCTATGATGCTTTCGCCTAAAACGCTTTCGCACATCTGCGGAAAAAGAGTTAAAATATCAATCCTCATCGTCAAAAATTCCTTTCAGCGGACGGATTTTTATTATGCTGTTTACAACATCGGTATCAATAACAACATGAGGTATGGCAGGGATAAGATACTCCTTTTTCTCGCTGTCGGTAATGTGCCAGACATCATTTGCACCGGTCATGCTGACATCTGTTAATGTGCCGTAAGTCTTTGACGGATCATCGGCATCAATAACAGTGCAGCCGATAAGCTCCTGAATGAAATAATGCCCGTCCGGAATGTTAGCATCGCTTCTTTTCATAAAAAGCAGTTTTTCACGGTATTTTGAAGCTTCCTCAACCGTATCAATTCCCTGCACCTTCATGATTACCATCTGTCCGTGAGGCTTGCATTTGACCTTGAGAGGCTTTTCACCTTTTTTGTCAAGATAAAGCTGTTTAAAGCCCGACATGAACTCAGGACTGTCACACCAAGGCTGAACACGCATCTCACCCTTAATTCCGTGAGTTCCCGTTATTTTACCGATTTCAAGAAATTCCTTAATCATAGTACCTCCGAATAAAATCAAATGGCTGCCTCCTGACGAAACAGCCATCGAAATTCAATGAAAACAAAACGATTTTGAGTTAACCTTGATGCTTAAGCATAAGGGTCTGAAACGGGAGGCTTCGGAAATTCATTTTCACCGTCAGTCTCACCCTTGAGGATATATGAAAGAAGAACATAAAGATAATTCCACATATCAACCAAAACCATTTCAATTGCCTTTAAGAAATCTGCCATAATAGTTTCCTCCTTATTTCTTTTTAACTATTATATACCAAAGCATTCAAAAATTCAATAGAAAATTCATATTTTATCAATCAATTAACATCAGAAAGATACATCTGAACCTCTTGGTCTGTCATTGAAAGAGCCTCTTTCATCTGCGAGGGGAAGAGCTTTCTTTTTGCAACGATTATTTCTTTAAGATATTCAACATTGCTTTGCCACGATTCATAAGAGCCGATATCCCAACGTTCAAGATAATAAGGCATTTCCTTATCAATCTCGGCAATAAGCTCATCGAGTATTTTCAGCATTCTTTCGGTGTTAAAGGTCGTTTTCAGATGCTCCGAAAAGATTTCAAGCATCCGTGTTCTGAATGCGGGATTTTTATAAAGATTGCAATAAAGCGTTGTACTGAAGCCTTGACCGACACCGTGGCCCTCGGGATCAAGATAATTATCAATTATGTTGTAATCATAAGTCGAGCCGAACAGACACCAGTCAACATCAAAGAATATCCAGCGCCACTTTTCGCCCTTTTTATTCTCACGCCAAAACTTAATGTTACCCGTATCGGTATTTGTAAAGAACGATTCGCAAAGCCAATAATTTATCAGTTCATCAATGTCAACATATTCACAAGCCTTTTGATAATAAGCATCATTTGAAAGGTCGTGTGTGCTGACATAATTCAAAAGTGCCTCGTAAGCGTCAAATGAACCGCTTTTTACATCACTGTTAGCCTTAATCAAGTCAACATTGTCCGGATCTGCCCCGTGATTGTTTGCAAGATAATCCTCGTCAATCTTTTCACGCATGTCATATATGCCGTGATAAACTCCGTTGACATAGCACACAACAGGCTGATAATCCATAATGTCTATGTCCATTTGATCCTTTATCACCATTGCGGCAAAAGCATCACGGATATGAGCGATGTTGTAATCCTGACCACCGTTACGAAGAACAAATGACGAAAAAACATTCACCGCATCATCACCGAAGAACGGATAACAGATCTCTTTCGGCCCGTACTTATCCTTGAGCTTGATTTCAACGCTTTTCTGATCGTTGGCACGGCTGTACTGTCCGAAAACCGAAATGCCTGCATCAAATGCCAGCTGCGAAACTCCGTCAGCTGTCATATATTCAAAATTAACAGGTCTTTCCCAATTCTGCCAAAAGTTCGCACCCTCATAAGGAAACTCGGTGCTTGCTCCTGCACCCATCGCCCATATTCCCGTGCTGTAATCATAAAGATTAGCTTCATCGGTTGTCAGAAAAACTACCGGTAAATCGTGCTTTCTTTCTGTGACAAGATAATTTGCACACACTGTGTCGGAAGGCACATAACCTTGTGAAAAATTTCTTGCACGGATAACTCCCGTTCTTTTAACGGTTATCGGTGCCGTGTATAAAGGAGATGCTTCTGTCGGAACGCTTCCGTCAATCGTATAATGCACTTCACCGAAAGGAACACTTATTTCCACCTGTGTCCCGGCTTCAAGATAACTGCTCGGCTGAGAAAATTCGGGATTGGGCAACGAGCTTTTTAACTCCTGCTCGGGATTCTGCGTTCCGGGAGTCAAGGATGAAAAATATACAACATCACCGTTACCCGAAATCAGCTTGCCACTTGAATATCCATTTTGTATTCTGCCATACTTCAAAGCATCGACAACAACATTGTTTTTGTCTAAAAGATAAACTGTTTCTCCGTAACGGTTAAGTCCGAATGAAACATAAATATCACCACTGCTATCATCAACATAATCATCGTCACCGCAATAGATTACGGCATATTCACCCGAAGCCAGATTTCTGTTTGGTAATTGCTTAAAGCTCTCCGCCTTTTTGGAATCGGAGAGCTTATAGTTGGCGAGATTCACATCAGCACTGCTGCTGTTATAAATTTCTACAAAATCGTAATATTCACCGTCTGTGTGTTCATTTGTAACATTAACTGCGGCAACCTTGGTTATGGCAATCTCTCTGTTACCGGTATACCTTGCACTTTCAACACTGTCAAAATGCTTTCCGACATTTGCCATACCCGGTGTTGAGCGTGCAAAAAACGCAAGCTTATCGGGTGCTTCCGCTGTTCTTCCGCACGAAAGGTTTGAAAACAGCTCATAAACCTCACACTTGTCAACAACATGACCGCTTGCTGAATACAGATAAAGATTATCCTCACTTCCGCTGAGCTTAAAGTTGCAGTGAATTGCCTTTCCTCCCGAATAAGTCTTATCCTTACCGGAAAGATAAACAACACCGTAGCCTTGAGGCTCAATTTTATAATCGGGAAAAATCCACTTGCCTTTTTGAAAAATGTCATCGGAAAGTGCAAAGCCTTTAAGGTTGACCTGACTTTCAGTGGAGTTATAAATCTCAACCCATGAAACGAAATCGCCCTCATCGTCCATAAGAGTTTCGGTTGAATTGGTCGAGTATTCGTTGATGTATATTCCGCTTAAAGTGGTTGAGGCATTGTTCTGATTATCCTTGACTGTTTCGTTCTTTGAAGCAGCGGCATCATTGGAAGCTCCCGGAGTCGGAACATCAAAGATACTGAGCTTTCCGTCACTGCTCACTCCGACGCTCTTGTCTGCTTCAAGGCCGGGGATACTCAGCTTGCAGAGCATCTTGCCCTCACTGTTATAAAGATAAAGCGTTTCACCGTTAGAGCCGATTGAAAGAGGCACATGGAAAACCTTGGCGGCAGGGTCAAACTTTTCAACTCCGTTTGCGAAAATAACAAGATACGCATCAGGCTCAACGGAAACCTCCGGAAAAACAAACCTGTTTGAAGACGAATCCGTCAAGGTATAGCCTTTAAGACTGACAGCCTGCGATGTGGGATTGTAAATTTCAAGCCAATCACAATAATCACCGTTCTCATCTGCGAGAGTTTTTGTGTTGTTCGACATCGCTTCACTTATATACACATTGCTGTTCACCGTCGAGCCGGCACAGGCGGCAAGAGTTAAAGCAAGCAAAAGCACAAGCGAAAGAAAAGAAATTTTCCTGAGCATTTCATCTGCCTCCTTTATCATTCAAAAATTATGTTTTCAGCTTTGGCATCGGTAGCTTTCAGAAAATCCGACGGCTTGATAAAAAGCTGTACACCCAAAGCTCCTCCGCTTATTATTATCTCATCAAAATCGAGACAAGAGCAATGTATGACGGTTTTAAACTGCTTTTTCATTCCGATTGCCGTACAGCCTCCGCGAATATAACCGGTAGTTTCCTTAATATCACGCACATGAAGCAGCTCAACGCTTTTTTCACCGACGCTTTTTGCCGCTTTTTTCAAATCCAGCTCTTGATCTATTGGAAGCACAAAAACATAATTTTCCTTGCTCTTTCCGACTGCGACAAGAGTTTTAAAGCTCATGTCATAGCTTTGTGACAGCATATCCGCGATATGTATTCCGTCAATAAATTCCTCACAAGAATAAAAATTTGCCCGATACGGTATCTTCTTTTTTTCGAGAATCCGCATTGCGTTCGTTTTGATATTTTTTTCCTTTGCCATGAATAAAACGACCTTTGTTGACTTAAAATCTGTTTTTCTGTATAATAGCATAAAATGAACTTAAAAACAATAAATTTAAAAAATCTGTAACAAAAATATCAGGTGAAAATATGATTGATCTTATTTGTCCCATCTGCAAAAACAAGCTTGTAAAAAACGGCAAAGCATATTACTGTGAAAGCTCGCACTGCTTTGACATCGGCAAGCAGGGTTATGTCAACCTGCTGTACGGAAAAAATAAAAACGGGTCACTCATCGGTGACAATCGTGACATGGCGGCTTCAAGAAGAGCCTTTCTCAACAAAAACTACTTTTCGGCTCTGTCCGACGGTCTCATTGAAATGATAAAGAGCCGTCACTGTGACTCACCGACGGTCTGTGACATTTGCTGCGGTGAGGGCTATTACGGTGAAAAGGTCAAGGACGCAGTTGACTGCACTCTTATCTCCTTTGACATTTCAAAGGAGATGCTGAAGCTTTGCGCAAAAAGGAAAAAGAGTGATCTTTGCTTTGTCGCAAGCAGTAACAGTATACCTCTCAAAGATGAAAGCATTGACATTGCCTTTCATCTTTTTGCTCCGTTTTTTGAAAATGAATTTTCCCGTATAATAAAGGAGAACGGCTGTATCTTTACTGCCGTGGCAGGAGAAAACCACCTTTTTGAATTGAAGGAGCTGCTTTACGACACACCGTACAAAAACGATGAAGCACCTCCGAAAACCGAAAAGCTTATATTAAAGGAAAAGCGTAAATTTTCAAAAAAGGTTATGCTTGAAAGTGAAGAGGACATTCAGTGCTTGTTCAAAATGACTCCTTATTATTATCACACAAGTGACAGCGATAAAGCAAAAATCAAAAATCTCTCAAGGCTTGAAATCACAACGGAATTTGTCATATATAAATATGAAAAAGCCTGAAAGGTTAAATCACAAAATAAATAAAAGGGTTTCTTCGGACTTTTTCAGTCGTTAAGAAACCCTTTTTGTTTATGCTTTCATGCTATTTAAGCTGTGACTGTTTCGCTTTAAGCTCTCTTTCCGCCTGCGGAAGTCTCAGATAAACCGGCAAAAGCTCGCTTGCCGAAAGAAGCTTTTCCTCGCTGTAATTCTTCTCTGCACAAAATGCAACACTGCTCCCCTTTTGGAAAAGCTGTGCCGAACAGGCAATACCGTATCCGAGAGCATCATGGCAAAGCTTCGCTCCGTCGCCGACAAAAACCACATTGTCATACTCTTTAAGCTTTTTTCCAAGCTCTTCAATCCTGATAGCCTCATCATCAGTGAGCCTTGTGACTGTTTCGTTTTCAACGGAGAAAATCGCACAGTAAACCTGATTGCATCTTGCGTCCATAACGCTGACAGCCGTGCAATTTCTTCCCAAGAGATTATACGCAAGAGCTTCGAGGGTTGAAACGGGAAAGCACTTTTTGCCGAGTGCATCACAAAGTCCCTTCATCGCCGCAACGCCGATTCTTATCCCCGTGAAAGAGCCGGGGCCGACACTGCAAGCAAAATAATCAATGCTGTCAAGACTGATGCGTGCATTTTTTAAAGTGCTGTCAATCATCGGCATCAGCGTAGCCGAATGAGTCAGGCCGGTGTTGGTTTGACTTTCCGACAAAACCTTACCGCTGTCGGTAACGGCAACAGCCGCGCAGACGGCACTTGTATCAACTGCAAGAATTCTCATTTGTCAAGCTCTCCCTTTACAGTAATTATTCTTTCGTTTTCATTCTCGCCCTTTTCAATAAAGACTCTGACCGTTCTTTCGGGAAGTGCGTTTTCAATGTTTTCACTCCACTCGGTGCAAAGGATAGCACCCATATCGTAATAATCGAAAAATCCGCTTGAATATAAATCATCCCACGATTCAACCTTATACATATCAAAATGCACAAGCCGAGGCTCTCCGCCGTAATCGTTCACAAGTGCAAAGGTCGGACTTGAAACAAAACTTGTGTTTCCCAAGCCCTTTGCAAAGCCTCTTGTAAAAGCGGTTTTTCCCATACCGAGTCCACCGTAAAGAGCAACAACTGTACCGCCTTTAATTTTTCCGGCAAGCTCAAAGGCAAATTCTTCCGTCTGTGCCGTGCTATGTGAAATATATGTCATATCAGCTCACCGCCTCTTGTCTTTTTTAATAAATATTGTAACACAAAAATCTCATAAGTCAACTTTTTACTTGAAATATTCGGCAACACATAGTACAATATAACCATAAATGTTTTAGGATGTGATCATTTGAATATAAAAGATTTGGGCTTTAAGGATACAAAAAGTATTTTTCGGCAAACCGATATTCTTCTTCTCGGATTATGTGTCCTACTATCGATTTTCGGTGCATTGATGGTCTGCACGGCGACCTACGAGGGTGATACCCTGCTTTCACGAGACACCTTCGTTATGGTTGTTGCCCTGCTTCTCGGTGTCGTCGCTTCATTCATCATTTCACTTATCGACTATGACATCATCTATAAGCTTTGGCCCGTGAAAGAGCCGGGGCCGACACTGCAAGCAAAATAATCAATGCTGTCAAGACTGATGCGTGCATTTTTTAAAGTGCTGTCAATCATCGGCATCAGCGTAGCCGAATGAGTCAGGCCGGTGTTGGTTTGACTTTCCGACAAAACCTTACCGCTGTCGGTAACGGCAACAGCCGCGCAGACGGCACTTGTATCAACTGCAAGAATTCTCATTTGTCAAGCTCTCCCTTTACAGTAATTATTCTTTCGTTTTCATTCTCGCCCTTTTCAATAAAGACTCTGACCGTTCTTTCGGGAAGTGCGTTTTCAATGTTTTCACTCCACTCGGTGCAAAGGATAGCACCCATATCGTAATAATCGAAAAATCCGCTTGAATATAAATCATCCCACGATTCAACCTTATACATATCAAAATGCACAAGCCGAGGCTCTCCGCCGTAATCGTTCACAAGTGCAAAGGTCGGACTTGAAACAAAACTTGTGTTTCCCAAGCCCTTTGCAAAGCCTCTTGTAAAAGCGGTTTTTCCCATACCGAGTCCACCGTAAAGAGCAACAACTGTACCGCCTTTAATTTTTCCGGCAAGCTCAAAGGCAAATTCTTCCGTCTGTGCCGTGCTATGTGAAATATATGTCATATCAGCTCACCGCCTCTTGTCTTTTTTAATAAATATTGTAACACAAAAATCTCATAAGTCAACTTTTTACTTGAAATATTCGGCAACACATAGTACAATATAACCATAAATGTTTTAGGATGTGATCATTTGAATATAAAAGATTTGGGCTTTAAGGATACAAAAAGTATTTTTCGGCAAACCGATATTCTTCTTCTCGGATTATGTGTCCTACTATCGATTTTCGGTGCATTGATGGTCTGCACGGCGACCTACGAGGGTGATACCCTGCTTTCACGAGACACCTTCGTTATGGTTGTTGCCCTGCTTCTCGGTGTCGTCGCTTCATTCATCATTTCACTTATCGACTATGACATCATCTATAAGCTTTGGCCCTTGATTGCGGGGGGCTGTCTTTTTCTCATGCTTCTTCTCATTCCGTTAGGTGTTGCACCCGACGGAAGAAGTGATGCTACCTCATGGCTTAAATTCGGTCCATTGTTCATTCAGCCGTCTGAGTTTTTGAAAATCGGATTTATTATCACTTTTTCTTATCACCTGAGCAAAACAAAAAATGACCTTGTGAGCCTCAAAAGTGTTTTCGCCCTCTGTCTTCATGCGGCAATTCCCGTTTTGCTTGTTGTCGGCACGGGTGACATGGGCTCTGCCCTCATTTTCCTTATTATGTTCGTCGGAATGATGTATGTTGCAGGTGTTCACTGGCTTTATTTCCCTGCCGGAATACTTATGGTCGTCGCAGCCTCGCCTTTCATTTGGTTGAAGGTTTTCAGTGACATTCAGCGTAACAGAATTCTTGCTCTTTTCAATCCCGATAAATTTCCCGATGAGATTTGGCAGCAAAGTCAGGCTCTCAACGCAATCAAGGCAGGCGGTTTCACCGGTTCGGGCTTTTTGCAGGGTGAATACACTCACAGCGGACTTGTTCCCGAATGTGAAAACGACATGATTTTTTCCGTTGTTTGTGAAGAATTCGGCTTCATCGGTGCTTTGGTTTTGCTTTTGGTTTTCGGTGCTTTGGCTTACAGAATCATCAAAATCGGCAAAAAGAGTCATAACTATGCAGCCGAAATCATGTGCTACGGTGTAGCGTTCATGATTGTCGCACAGGTCGTTATCAACATCGGTATGTGCCTGATGCTCCTTCCCGTTATCGGTATCACCCTGCCCTTCATAAGTGCAGGTGGTTCTTCAACAGTATGTCTTTATCTTGCAATCGGATTGGTTTTAAGCGTTTACCGTTCAAGTGTCGGCATTGATTACGATGACTACGACCACGGCATACTTTCCAAAACAAGCCACAGATAAAGCACCGTTCTGCATTTTTTCACCTGTTTTTTCATATGGTTAAAAAGAGGTGATCAAATGCTTGCAACCGTTGTTTGTAAGGATTCCCCCAACGGAATCAAAGGTTTTTTAAAGGATTTTTTCAGTCAACCCCAAATCAGCTTAGATAAAAAAAGCGTACCCGACGGAGATTATTTCTATATTGTCACCGTCAACGAGCATCACGGTCAGATACCCGTTAAGCAAGCTGTTGAAAAATTAAAAAGAATCAAAGGCAGTGTGATTTTTGACATCAATTTTCCTTGTGACGAAAACACTCACTGCCTTGAATTTCATCCGCAAATATTGCCATCAATGCTTCTTTTCAACTCCTTTATCGCTTACATCAAGGAGCTTTCACTTTCCCCTCTCGGCTCTTCCCTGACCGTATATGACAACAACGGCATCTATGCCGACTTGATTGAAAAGGCTGTACCCCTTTTTTCGAGAATCGAGGTTTTCACGCAAAATGAAGCCGCTTACGGCAAAGTCTCTCGTTTTCTTCTTGATGAATACGGAATTTCACTCTCAGTCTCTTCTGTTTTTTCCGGAAAAGCTCCGAAAACAACGGCTGTTCTTTGTCCCGAAAATGTACCCTTTTCCGATTTTTACAACGGTATGCTTTTCACTCTTTCCTCGACTGCTCCGCCCTGCAGCTTCAAGGCGACGGGATACGGAATAAATCTTGCACCGGAGTATGACTTATTAAGACCTGCCGGTATTGACAAAATGCTTTTCGCCTGCGCTCTTTATGAAAAGTGCGGTGTTAAAAAACTTGGAAGGCTTTGTTTTAACAAGCTCAAAATAATATGAAAGAGGATTTTTATGACCTACGATGAAGCATTGGATTTTATATATTCCAGAAGAAAATTTCAAAAAAGCTCAGGACATCAAAGAATAAGGCGTCTGCTTGAGCTTGTGGATAATCCGCAAAACAAGCTGAGGTTCATTCATGTTGTCGGAACTAACGCCAAAGGCTCTGTCTGCACGGCTCTTTCCTGCATTTTAAAAAGTGCAGGCTATACGGTAGGGCTTTTCACCTCGCCGTTTGTCCTTGAATTCGGTGAAAGAATACGAGTTAACGGTGAGTTTATTCCGAAAAGTGCCGTTGCGTCAATCGTCAGTATGCTCAAAGAAAAAATCGAAATCATGGAAAAAGAGGAGCTTTATCCCACGGTTTTTGAAGTTACAACGGCTCTTGCAATGGTTTATTTTTCGGACATGAACTGCGATGCGGTTGTGCTTGAAGCCGGAATAGGCGGAAAAAATGACAGCACCAATGTCATCGGCACACCCTGTCTTGCCGTCATAACCTCGGTTTCACTTGACCATACCGAAATGCTCGGTGGTACTGTTGCCGAAATCACAAAAGAAAAATGCGGAATAATAAAAAACGGCTGTCCCGTAGTTTCTTATCCGTTTGAAAATTGCGGCTTGCCCTTTAAGGCACAAAACAGCGATGCCGCAAAAGTAATAAAAAAAGAATGTCTCGAAAAAGGAAGCACACTTTATCTTCCCGATGCTGAAGCGGTCAGCCTTATACAAAGCGATTTGAACGGCACTCAAATGATGTATAAACAGCTTTGCCTTAAAAGCAGTATGTGCGGAAAATTTCAAATTGCAAACATTATAACAGCTGTAACTGCGGCAGAGGTTCTTGCCGAAAGGTCATTTTTAATTGATAAAAGGGCTATCGAAAACGGCATAAGTGAATTTTTCATTCCCGGCAGGCTTGAATGTGTCAACAATGAGCCGACCGTTATCCTCGACGCAGGTCACAATGAGGACGCCATTAAGCAGCTTGTCAAGGAGCTGAGTGCTTTCAAAAAAGGCAGACACTTAACGGCTCTTTGTGCTTTCATGAAGGACAAGGACTATAACAGTGCCATAGAAAGCCTTGCACCTCTTTGCGACAAAATGATTTTCACCCGTGTTGATTTTCAAAGAGGTGAAGACCCACTCCTGCTTGCAGAAAAAGCAAAGCGTTTTTGCAAAAGCTGTGATGCCGACAACGACACGGAAAATGCTTTTCGCCTCGCCCTTAAGATGACGGAAAATAACGGTATTCTTCTTGTTTGCGGTTCATTTTATCTTGTGAGCGAAATAAGGAAAATTTACTTTCCCGACTGACCCTTTTCGCCAAAAAAATCTCACTGTATCCTTTATGATTACAAAGTCATAAAGGATAATTTTTTTATTTGGAGGAATAAGTTTTGGCGGCAAAGATAGTATATAAGCAAAGAGAAATAAATGTTTTTCTCGACGGTGAAATCGACCATCACAGTGCCTCTCTCATTCGTGTGAGCATTGATGAAGCGGTTATCAGAAAAAGACCGCAGCTGCTTGTTTTGGACTTTGAAAAGGTCACATTCATGGACAGCTCCGGAATCGGTCTTGTTATGGGACGATATAAGCTGATGAAAAGCATCGGCGGAAAAATTAAGGTTCTCAACCTTTCGCCCGGTGCTTATAAGGTGATGTGCCTTGCAGGAATCGAGCGACTTGGCGAAGTGAAGCAAAAGGAGGTAATCTGAAATGAAAAAGACAAATGAACTCAAGCTTATCATTGACTCAAAAAGCATTAACGAGGGCTTTTCCCGTGTTGCAGTTTCGGCTTTCGTTTCATGCCTTGACCCGAACATCGAAGAGCTGACCGACATCAAAACAGCTGTCAGCGAGGCCGTCACAAATGCGATTGTACACGGCTATAAAGAAAAGGACGGCAAAATTTACATAACGGTAACTCTCTTTGAAAAAAACAGAGTGAAAATAACCATCAAGGATAAGGGCATCGGAATTGAAAACATCGAACAAGCCATGCAGCCGCTTTTCACAACAGCAGGCGGTGAAAGGGCAGGCTTGGGCTTTGCTGTCATGGAGAGCTTCATGGACAAGGTTAAGGTCGTTTCCGCCCTCGACAAAGGTACAACCGTTATCATGGAGAAAAAGATTCATGGCAAATTCTGAGGAAATTGAGGCAGGAGGAATTTATGGATAAGCAAGAGTCAAGCCGTGAAAAGCTAATCAATGAAAACCTCGGCCTTGTTCATGCCTGTGCAAACAAATTCCGTGGCAGAGGCATTGAATATGACGATCTTTTTCAAGCTGGCTGTGTAGGTCTTGTGAAAGCGACGGACAACTTTGATTCTTCACGCGGATTTGCTTTTTCAACATACGCCGTTCCGGTTATCCTCGGTGAAATCCGTCGCATTTTCCGTGACGGAGGTGCTGTCAAAATCGGAAGAAGCCTGAAAGAAAGGTCACGAAACGCGATTAAGGTTAGAGATGCACTTGCGATTGAATTGGGCAGAGAGCCGACTGTAAGCGAGCTTGCACAAAAGCTTGAAACGGACATTGCAACTGCCGCTGAGCTTATAACCGTGTCGATGCCGACTGTTTCGCTGACAGCAACAGACGATGACAACAACTGCGTTCAGCTTGACATACCCACCTCACCTCCCGAAGAGGAAATCAGTGAAAGGTTGTCACTCAAGGCTGTCCTTGATGAGCTTGAGGAAAAAGACCGTAAGCTTATAGAGCTGAGATATTTCAAGGGTCTCACTCAGGTTAAAACGGCTCAAGAGCTGTCAATGAGTCAGGTTCAGGTTTCAAGAAGAGAAAAAGTCATACTGATGAAAATGCGAAAAAATCTGCAATGAAATGATTGCAGATTTTTTGAGTTTTGAAGTTTTCCACTTTTATTTTCAACAATAGTGTTGAAAACTCTGTTAGTAAAGTTGAAAACTTTACAACTTTTCAACCGTTTTTAATTCCAAAATGACAACAAAGTGGAAAACTTTCAACTTTTTAAACATTTTAGACCGAGTTTTCCACACGGTAAAGTAAAAACCTTTACAACACAACAT
>CAZBFI010000006.1:0-26926 GCA_964491165.1 uncultured Faecalibacterium sp. | reverse complement strand
AAGCTCACCGTTGAAGCTCAAAGTGACGCTGACGGCAGAGCCGTCTATCTTCGTCAAAACATAATCCTCATTTTCGGGTAAACTTTCACTTTGTACGATTTTATCCGGAAAGAATAAGCGTAAAAGATTTTCCGTTTCATAATTATATTTATGGTTTATATTTATTAAATACATCTTAAAGTCCTTTCAGGTAAGGATTAAATTCCTTTTCACGAAAAAGCGTGGTAGACCTGTCATGACCCGGATAAACATTATAATCCTTTTCGAGCGTTATAAGCTTTTTCAGTGAAGCTCTCATCTGTGTCAGATCGGAATCGGGAAAATCGGTTCTTCCGATGCTGTTATAAAAAAGCGTGTCCCCCGAAAAAAGAATGTCTCCGATCAAATAACATACACCACCGCCAGTATGACCCGGAGTATGCATAACCTTGATTTTATATTTTCCGAAATCAAGCTCCTGACCGTCGGTGACCAAAACATCTGCCTTTGCTTTGTTAAATTCTGCACCGAAATAAGACGCAAGAGATTTGTCGGCATCATAAAGACAAGCTTCATCGTGGCTGTGAATAACAACCTTTCCGCCAAAGTCCTCATGAAGCCTTGAAACACCACAGACATGATCAAAATGGCCGTGGGTCAAAAGAATGTATTTAAGGCTACCGACTCCTGCATTTTTAAGCATCTGTTTCAAATTTCCGTCATAAGAGCCGGGATCGACGACAAGACAGTCACCGCTTTCGGTATCCTTGAGAATATAACAGTTTGCACCGAATGACGGTGGAGAAAAAACATCGAGTTTAAGCATAGCTACCTCCGGTTACTTTTTCCATTCGTCTGTATTCATTATGATTGTAACAGGGCCGTCATTGAGAAGCTCCACCTTCATGTCTGCTCCGAAAACGCCCTTTTCAACTTTTCTCACTCCAAGTCTGAGAAGCTCATCGCAAAACTGCTCATAAAGAGAATTTGCCTTATCGGCAGGTGCAGACGGTGTGAAAGACGGTCTTCTGCCATGTGAAACATCGGCACACAATGTGAACTGCGAAACCACAAGCACTTCACCGTCAATTTGTGAAAGTGACAGATTCATTTTGTCGTTTTCATCGGTAAAAATACGAATTTCGGAAACCTTTTTTGCAAGAAGCTGCATTTCTTTTTCGGTGTCATCCTGCATGACTCCCAAAAGCACAAGAAATCCGTTGCCGATTTTTCCCACAACCTCACCTTCAACGGTGACCTTTGCGTTTGTTACTCTTTGTATTACTGCTTTCATTTTTGCTCCTTTTTGTTTGTTAAACTGTCATCATAAGCCGGATCTTTCGGTGAGCAAGACACCCTTGACCTTTTGAAGCTTTTCGCACACGCTCTTGAGATGCTCCGCGCCGTTTACTGTTATTGTCATATATATTGTGCTTCTTCCGTCGTTTCCGTCTTTTGTGAAAATCGAATGGATCATAACATGCATGTTTGCCGTTACTGCCGACAAATCGGCAAGCAAGCCGACTCTGTTCATGCAGGTTACTGCAATCGTAACTCTGTAAGAGCTTGCCGTCTTTGCATCCCAACGAGCATTGATCCATCTTTCCGGCTCGGCACATTTTGAAATATCCTTAGGCACATTTGTGCATTTTTTTGTGTGAATCGACACACCGTGTCCTCGTGTTATAAATCCGATAATGTCATCTCCCGGAAGTGGGTCACAGCAGCGAGAAAACTTAACAAGACAGTTGTCGATACCCTCAATAATAATGCCCTCTGCACTTTTGACTGTCTTTTTGGCAGGCTGTATCTTCGTTTCGGGAGGAATTTCCTGCAGAGGCTGACTTTCCTTTATAAGCTTTTGATATTCGTCCTTGATTCTCGGCAAAAGATTGGTAAGCACAATTCCGCCGTAACCGACAGCGGCAAAAAAATCATCTGCCGAATTACAGTGCTGTCTTTCGGCAATTTTACCGATAAATTCAAGCATCTGCTTTTCGGGAAGTGTAATGCTGTTACGCTTAAACTCCCTTTCAACCTCTGCCTTGCCCTCAACGATATTTTCCTCACGCTTTTCTTTTTTGAACCAGCCCTTAATCTTAGTTCTTGCCGAAGATGTCTTTGCAATTTTAATCCAATCACGGCTCGGCCCTTTGCCCTGAGACGATGTTGTGAGAATCTCAATAATTTCACCGTTGTTTATCTTATGGTCGAGTGTGCTTATTCTGCCGTCAACCTTTGCACCGATCATCTTGTTGCCTACGCCAGAATGAATGGCATAAGCAAAGTCGATTATACAAGAGCCGAGAGGTAGACTGATAACATCGCCCTTGGGCGTGAATGCGAAAACCTCTTCGGGAACAAAGTCGGTTTTTATCGTCTTGACAATGTCCTCAACATCATCGCTGTCCTGCTGACTTTCAAGCAGCTGTCTTATCCATGAAAGCCTTTCCTCAAACTTAACCTTTCCGTTCATGCCAAGCTTATATTTCCAGTGAGCAGCGATACCGTACTCGGCAGTATGATGCATTTCCCATGTTCTTATCTGAACTTCAAACGGGATTCCCGGCCGTCCGATGACGGTTGTGTGAAGCGACTGATACATATTAGGCTTTGGTGTTGAAATATAATCCTTAAAGCGTCCCGGTATAGGATTAAACATATCGTGAATAATTCCGAGACAGCAATAACATTCATAAACGGAATCGACAATAAGCCTTACTGCGTAAATATCATATATTTCGTCAAAGGTTTTACCCTTCATATATGTCTTTCTGTAAATTCCGTGAACGGATTTGATTCTGCCCTCAATGTGTACATTCGGAACCTCTTGCCTTACGCGTTGAAAAATTTCGTCCTTGATCCCCTCAAGAAAGCTTTGACGGGACTCAACCTGACTTTCAAGTGTCTTTGCAATTTCGGCATAAGCCACCGGATCAAGATAGCTTATTGCAAGATCCTCAAGCTCCTCTTTGAAAGCTCTGATACCCAGACGGTGAGCAATCGGTGCATAAATTTCAAGCGTTTCCCTTGCCTTGTAACGCCTTTTTTCCTCCGGCATAAACATCATTGTACGCATATTATGGACTCTGTCGGCAAGCTTTATGATTATAACTCGTATATCCCTTGACATTGCAAGAAACATTTTTCTGACATTTTCGCTTTGCTGCTCCTCCTGACTTGAAGAAAGCGGAATCTGACCGAGCTTTGTCACTCCGTCAACAAGCTGTTCGATGTTCTGTCCGAACATATCGCAGATTTCCTGTGAGGTTACTTCCGTATCCTCAACCACATCGTGCAAGAGTGCGGCACACACAGATTCGGCATCCATGCCCATTTCAGCGAGAATTTTTGCAACTGCAACCGGATGCATGATAAACGGCTCACCGGAACGGCGGTACTGATTTTCATGCGCCTTACGAGCAACTGCATAAGCTTTTTTGATTTTTTCGATGTCATCTGGTGAAAAAGTGTTTCTGTAATCCTCAATCAACTTCAAATAATCTTTCTCATAAGACTCCACGCTCAGCCCTCCTTACCTGCTTTTTTCAAATATTGCATCAGCCTTGAATCCTCAAGGTTGACCTTCATCTGCAAATTACCCGTCAGTATTTTTTGCCCGTCTTTTTTCAAGATTCCGAGTTCACAAAGAATATCAATGCAAACAAGCACCTTGCAGGCATTACTGCCGTCTCCTCCAAGGCGATAGCACAAAACATCTGTGTCAAAACTCCATGAACCGCTGTCACGAATCAGGCGAAAAAGTCCTGCAACCTGCTGTCTGTCGGGCAAAGCAAAATTTGCTTCCTTTTTCGTCAATCTGTCCTTACGGCGTATTTTTTCATAAAGACGGTAGCTTTTAAGATAAAGCTCATCGTCGGTATGAGACATTCTTATTTCCTTTATATATACGCTGAGCTTCACCTGTCCCATGTATTCGTTTCTTTCAAGCCTGACAGCAAGGTCAAGCTTGTCCCCGATAACATAAGCAAATTCCTCCTGCGTGACACCGAAAAGAAGCCCCGTAAGGCTTGTGTCACCCTTTTTCAAGCTCAGGCGCAAATGCTTTCCGTTGCCTATGGGATGTATCCCCGTAAGGCTCATTCCGAAAAGCCCGAAAACAGGCTGTGGATTTCCCGCACCAAAGGGTTCGAGTGAATCAATAACATTCAAAATATCCACGCTGATAAAATCAGGACGAAGTCGGCAATCAATTTCAAGCCTTGCAAAAGGCATTTCAACCGTTTTGGCATAATCCTCAACAGCCTTTTTAAACGCCGGAAGATTCTCACTTTTCATGCCAAAACCGGCAGCGAGAACATGACCGCCGTAATGTGAAAGAAGCTCCTTTGCACTGCTGACACAGTCATAAAGAGAAAAGCCGTCAATGCTTCTTGCAGAGCCCTTTGCCTCTTTTCCGTCATCGGTTATAACAAAGCAAGGCTTACCGTATTTTTGAACAAGCCTTGCCGCAACAATGCCGATAACACCTGCATGCCAATTCTTACCCGAAAAAACAAGCACACGGTTATTAAGCATTTGCGGATTCTCTTTAATCTGATTCAATGCCTGAGCATAAATTTCTTTTTCGATCTCCTGCCTTTTCACATTTGCCGAATCAATTTCCGTCGCTATGCTTTGAGCGACCTCGCTGTCATCGCTCAAAAGCAACTCCAATGCCTTTGATGCGTGACCTATTCTTCCCATGGCGTTGATTCTCGGCACAATCGAAAAAGCAATGCTTGTGCAATTGAGATTTTTTCCGCTGACACCTGCCACCTTTTTCAATTCCTCAATTCCGACACCTGAGCCGTAATTCATCATTTCAATGCCTTTTTTGACAATGAAGCGGTTTTCACCCGTGAGTGAAACTACATCACCGACAGTGCCGATGGCAACAAGGTCAGCAAACATCGAAAGCACCTGCTCACTGTCACCGCACAAGGCACACACAAGCTTGAATGCAACACCCACTCCGGCAAAATGCTTGAAGCTTGAAGGACAATCTCTTCTGTGTGGATTGACCACTGCCACGGCATCGGGAAGAGCTTCTCCCACCTTATGGTGATCGGTGACAACAAGGTCCATGCCGAGACTTTTGATATATTCGGCTTCACTGATTGCGGAAATGCCGTTGTCAACCGTGATAATAAGGCTCACGCCCATTTCACAGAGACTCTTGATTGCGTTTTTGTTAAGTCCGTAGCCCTCACTGTTTCTGTCGGGAATATAAGGAATCACATAACAGCCGTTCATCTGAAGATATTCACAAACAAGGGCTGTTGCCGTCACACCGTCGGCATCGTAATCTCCGTAAACGGCAATTTTTTCATCGTTGTCCATTGCCTCATTGATTCTCTCAACTGCCTTGTCCATATCCTTTAAGCTGAACGGATCGGAAAGCTCAACAGAATCGGATAAAAAGTCGGAAAGCTGACTATCATCTGTTATTCCCCTTGCAACAAGGAGCAAGGCTGCGAAAGGATCAATGTCGAATCTGTCCGCAATTTCACAGGCAAGAGACTTATTAACTTCACTCACACACCACTTTTTGCGGCTCATTTTATCAATCCTTTCATTTTTTTGTGATAATGTTATATTATAGCAGTTTTATTCTTCTTTTTCAAGATTTTCCTTACAATGCCGATTTATTTCTTTGAGAAAAATTATGCCGTATCTTTTAAGCTTATGATGGTTTATTCCCGGAAGAAGTGCCATTTGCTCAATGCTTAAAGGCTTACTGCTTGCCATAGCCGTAAGTGTGACATCGGAAAAGATTATAAAATCAGGCACACTCGCCTTGCGTGCACATTCTCTTCTGAGCTTTTTCAGCTTTGCATAAAGCATTGGGTCGAAAGCTGTTTTCGTGTCACTTTTCTTTTTGTCGATAATCTTTCTTACCGATTTCTCACCCTTGATAACATCTGCACATTTATCGCTCAAAAACAATGCTCCGTCTTTTCTTATACGGATAAAATCTCTTGCGGTGAAATAAGCTATATGCGAATCGATGACACTCTCGGCACAGTCGTTCATCGCACCGAAGGTTTTGATTTTGAAAAGCTCTTTTTGCTCGATTTCCGGTGTAAGCTTACCCTTGAAGACATTTCTGACGGTGATTGCATCTTCATTTTCCTTCAGCCTTTTAATGCAACAGAAAATCTTTTGAGCAGGCAGTGTTACATCTGAGCTTTTCAGCTCACCCGTGCAAACGGAACAGTTATCGCACCTTTGTGACCTTTCACCAAAATATGAAAGTATATATTGTCTCAAACAGCTTTCACTCTGACAATAGCCGACCATTTGTGAAAGCTTCCTTTTTCTTAAAAACTTAAGCTTTTGCTTATCAGCCTCCGACAAATTCGGATTGTCCTCCGGATTATTTATGAAATAATGCTGTATTCTCACATCACTGCTGTCAAAGAAAAGAATGCAGTCTGCATTTTTACCGTCACGGCCTGCTCTACCTGCCTCCTGATAATAGCTTTCAAGGTCACCCGGCATATTATAATGTATCACAAAGGAAACATTCGGCTTGTCGATTCCCATTCCGAAAGCGTTCGTCGCAACGATAAGCTCCTTACGGTCAATGCAAAAAAGCTCCTGACTTACGGTTCTCTGACTTTTTTGCATTCCTGCATGATATTTCACAACAGGATAATTATTTTCATTGAGAAACTCGAAAACCTCATCAACACATCTTCTCGATGAGCAATAAATTATTCCGCTTTTTCCCGTGTAAAGCTCAAGATACCTTTTAAGTGCAACTCTTTTATCCCTCGGCTTCACCACTTCAAAATAAAGATTCTTTCTGTCAAAGCTTGTGACCACCGTTTCCGGAGAATCCAAACACAAAAGCCTTTGTATATCCTGCCGAACCTTAGGCGTTGCAGTTGCGGTAAAGGCACAAACGACCGGCCTTTTCTTTAATTTTAAAATAAAGTCCTTGATTTCAAGATAGCTCGGTCTGAAGTCCTGACCCCACTGTGAAACGCAGTGTGCCTCGTCAACCGCAACAATGGAAATATCTATCTTGCTGCAAACGGAAAGAAAAAAATCAGTCATCAGCCTCTCCGGAGCAACATAGACAAGCTTAACCCTGCCTTTCAGAATTTCACGGACAGCCTCGGAAATTTGAGCGCCTGACATCGCAGTGTTGATAAAGACACTCGGTATACCACAGCTTTTAAGTGCCGTCACTTGATCCTTCATAAGAGAAATAAGAGGTGAAATAACAATCGTCACACCTCTTAAAAGCAGTGCAGGTACCTGAAAGCAAACAGACTTTCCTGCACCCGTAGGCATAACTCCCAGAGCATCATGCCCCGAAAGTATCGCATCTATTATTTTTTCCTGCCCTTGACGGAAGCCGTCATAGCCGAAATATTTTTTCAAAACCTCGTACTTATCCAAAATATCACCTTAAATAACAATCAGGTAAAAAATCTTCTTGAAAGATATCTTCTCATGCTCTTACTCTTATAGCAATAAGACAGAAAGCCTATTATACAAAGACATGAAATGAAAACTATCATTCCTATTGCAAAGGGAACATTAGTCGGAAAGGCAACCGAAAGCACAAGACCGCACACAAGTGAAAAAACGGCAAAGTCACAGAAAAGATGAAGCGTTTTCAAAATCACATGCCTCTTTTTGCCTATCGACCAAAGCATATAAATCAAGGTTTGTAAGGAAAGAACAATGATAATCGGCAATGCCGTTGTAAGATACCAATTACTCGAATCCTTGCCCATGGCAAAAAAGAAATAAACATAAAATGCCGTCGCAAGAGTATCAAACGCCCACATGAGATACGGCTTTCTTTTCTCGGTGTAAAAAGGAAAAACAAAAACCACCCAAATTAAAAGCGTCGTCGAAACGATATAGAGAGACCAAAAAGTTTCAGGGAAAAAGAGAGCGTTTGCCAAAAGGCAAACAAGGCTCGGAATCAGCATAACCATGCTGACAACATAAGCGATGAATTTTTTTGAAATACCCTCAGGTATGTGCATTTCATTTGAAAAATGTGAAAGCTCGTTTTTTGAAGTATCTTTGTTTGGATTTAATACCGGTGTTGAACACAAGGCACATTTCTTTGCGCTTTCCTCAAGCTCAACTCCGCAATTAACACAATATGACATATATCTAACCTCTATCTGTTACTTTCTATCTTGATATGAACGCCCATTTTAACAAGCCTTGTGAAAAATTCTCTTTCAAGCCAGCTTTCCTCATAGCAATTTGAAAAAGTGAAGGTCAAAGCATCACCGAATGAAATTGCCGCACATCTGCCTGCGTTAAGCTTGCCCGGGCCGGTGAAAAAGAAAAGCTTTTGGACATGCTGTGAAACCTCCTGCGGAAACTCTATTGCCCCAAGATTTGAAAGCAGGGTTGTCGTTGTCTGCTCACCTGTTATGGCAAAGCTGATTGACACACCGAGATTTTTTAAATCAAGTGGGAAATATTTCATCACGGGATTTCTTTCAAGCCTCAGATTTTCCGTCATGAGAGCGTTTATCGGCTTTTTATCATTAGCGAGCCTTAGCTGTAATGAAACCGACCTCAAAATTTCTTCAAAGGTATACTCGCCGAGCTTCGGGTCAATTTTCACCCTTAAGCAAAGCACAAAATTACGCAGTGTATCCGAGGGAAAAGCCTTTCTGAGATTCACGGGAATCTGTGCGCTTATTTCCTTTTGGGTTTTGCCCTCAGAAAGCTGCTTTCTGTAATGAATATCAATAAGCAATGCGGAGAAAAATTCCGTAACCGTAACACCGTAGCCTTTGCTGATTTGATGAATCTGCTCAAAAGACATCGTGCCGATTGTATAATTACAGTTATGCATGGGAAGCTTCGTTCCCTTGTAATGATATACCCACTTGTCCGAACGCTTAAAGCGTGCCTTTGAATCGGCATAGCGGTTATAAGAATCTTCAACCTCACCGTCCTTTACAGGCTCATCGGTGTTGAGAACGAATTTGTTATAAGAGACACTTTCCCCCGTAAGCTTCAGATATTCCCCCACAAGCGTTCCGAGAAAAACCGTAGCCCCATAGCCGTCACTCAAGGCATGATAAACATCAATGCTTATTCTCTTACCTCTGTAATACACTCTGAAAAGAAAGCCCTTGTTCTCCTTAAAATTGATTCTGTAACAAATGTTTTTTATATCCGGCATAACAGGTGCTTCATTCGGATTTTTTTCAAAGTAATACCAAAAAGCTCCTCGCCTTATTCTCACATTAAAAGACGGTATTCTTTTAAGCGTGTTTTTTAAAGCGTTACTCAGCACAAGGGGGTCAACATTCGTTTTAAGCTCTGCTGCCAAACGAAAAATATTTGACCATGAGCGTGAATTTTGTCCCGGAAAAATCGTTGCCGCATTATCAAGTCTGAACCAATCAAAACTGTTTTTCTTCATTGTTGCATCCTTTTTATCAATAGAGATATTTTCCCATCGCTACCTTTTTCAAATGTAAGCCATAGGCGGATTTGCCGTATTTTTCCGCACTTGAAAGAAGCTGATCTTTGCTTATCCAGCCGTTGATGAAAGCAATTTCCTCCGGAGCTGAAATTTTCACAGACTGCCTTTTTTCAACCATTCTCACAAAATCGCCCGCATCATTCAACGAATCCACTGTTCCCGTATCCAACCACGCAAAGCCTCTTCCGAGAAGCTCAACCGAAAGGCTGTCATCTTCAAGGTACTTAACATTAAGGTCGGTAATCTCATATTCTCCCCTCGCACTTTTTTCAATGCTCTTTGCAAAATCACAGACCCTCGCATCATAAAAATAAAGTCCCGTAACACAATAATTCGACTTGGGATTTTTCGGCTTTTCTTCAATTGAAATTGCCTTTCCGTTTTCGTCAAACTCAACAACACCGAAGCGTTCGGGGTCGTCAACATAATAGCCGAACACAGTTGCAATCCCCTTTTCAGCCTTTTGCTTTGCATTCAAAAGCAAGCGACGAAAGCCGTTGCCGTAAAATATATTGTCACCGAGAACCATTGCACAGCAGTCGTCACCGATAAACTCTTCACCGATGACAAAGGCCTGAGCAAGTCCGTCGGGCGACGGCTGTTCGGTATAGGTGAGGCTAAGTCCCATTTCACTTCCGTCTCCCAGAAGACGCTTGAAATTCGGAAGGTCATGAGGCGTTGAAATAATAAGTATATCCCTGATGCCTGCGAGCATCAAGGTTGAAAGCGGATAATAAATCATCGGTTTATCGTAAACCGGAAGAAGCTGTTTTGACATAACCATTGTAAGCGGATAAAGTCTTGTTCCCGAACCGCCTGCCAAAATAATACCTTTCATAATTAAAATCCTTTCTTAAACTTAAATATAATCAAGCAATTTTCTTGCAAAAAGCAACAGCACAAAGCCGACAGCAAGATTACAAGCCGACATAACAAGCAAGCTTACCGTCAAGCCCATTGAATGAAAAACAAGCACTGCCGCAATCATAATTGACGGAAGTGAAGCAACAAGACCAACCAAAATGCTCACTGCGGCAAAAACATTGTTCTTCTCTTTTTCCCTGAAAGCTCTTGCAGTGACAAACGAAGCACCCATAAGCACAAAGCAGAAAGCCGTTCTCGAAAGAAAGACAGCAAAAGTGAGCATGAGACTGCTTTTACAAATAAATGAGATAAGCAGGCTGTGAGTCAGGCTGTCAAAAAGCACTCTCGGAAGCATTTCGGGAAGCATGAAAAAAAGCTTTCTTGTTGAACCGGCAGGAATCATATAAACATAAGGCATTGAAAGCTCCTTTGTCCACCTTCCGCTTATCACCGTTACGCCCGAAACGGTAAAGCTGAGTGCAAGAAGTGAAATTATTCCGCTTTTGAAAACAAAGCCGTAAAGTGCAAGAAGCACAAGATATAACAAGGACGATTGATCGAAAAGAGTCGATTTGGTGCGTCGGTTTTCGATTCGGTGTTTATAATAAATCGCAGAAGCTCCCTGACCTTTGAGCGTATCTGTCAGCGGTTCATTAAGAGCTTTTGTTTTCAGCTCATCAATGCCGTTTTCGTCAACCTTTTTTTCAGCCGTAAGAAGCACATCCTCATAATAACCGTGCTTTGAAAACGAAAGTAACGCAAAAACACCTGCAACAAAAACACCGCAAGCAACAATTCCGAAAGCGACCGAAAGCATATCACCCTCATAAATTCCCACAACAGCCGAAAGAATCCAGCCTGCAACGGGAAAAAGCCGCATAATCGGTCTTGTAAACGATTTTGCAAGAGTGCTTACTGTTAAGTTTGAAAAATCACACCCGAAAACCAACAGCAAAACAAAAATGATACCGATTAAAAACAGCACCGATTTGATTCTTTTTATCCTTTTCTTTTCACCGCAGCTTAAAAAGTAGACAAGCATGCCTGCCGTTTGCGAAATAAAAATCAGTATACCGTATCCGACGACGGCAATAAGCATCTGTGTGATTCCTATTGGATAAAAGCTCCTCAAAAGAGTGAATTGATAAATAAAAACAAGCCCCATCCACATCGAAGAGCCCAAACGGCTCACCATTGCGTAAAAAAGAACCGATGTCGGCTTTAACGGAGAAACAAAAAGAAAGCTTATATCCGTCAGATTAAACATTGTGCCGCCGTGACTGAAGCCCTTATCAAGCTGTGAAACGAAGCAGAAAATATAAAACAGAAAGATTATTGCATAAAACTCATCAATCGGTCTGCTTCCACCGACTGAAAATTTTTCCGCAAAAAAGTTCAAAAAAGTCAGTAGCACAAAGCCGATATACATAATCAGCCTTAACGGATTTTGCAAAAGCAGTAACGCTTTGTTTTTCGCACTGTGAAGCCAAAGATACGCTAAACTACTCACCTTTCGTCCTCCTGCGTAACCGCAAAAAATGCCTGCTCAAGTCCGCCGTCGGTGCTTGAAAGCTGTGCTTTCATTCGCCCCTTTGAAAGAATGAATGCCTTGTCCCAAAAGTTTTCCACGCTGTCAATGATGTGCGTGCTTATCAGCACGGCAGCGCCCCTGTTTTTCAATTCAAAAAACATTTGCTTGAGCGCTTTTATTGCGTATGGGTCAAGTCCGACCATCGGCTCATCGAAAATCACAAGCCTTGGTTCGTGCAAAAGAGCACAGCAGATTGAAAGCTTTTGCTGCATACCCTTGGAAAGCTCTTTTCCGAGCTTGTCCTTTTTGTCTGTCAACTGAAAAGACTCAAGCAAGCTTTCTTTAAGCTTTTCATTTTTACATCCGTAGCTTCTTTCAATAAATTCAAGGTGTTCTTCAACGGTGAGATAATCATAAACTGCGGGGTTTTCCGGAATATAACCTATAAGCTTTTTAGCCTCAATACTTCTGCAATCAAAGGAATCAACCGTAATTTTGCCCTCAAAATTCAAAAGTCCGCAAATGCACTTAATAAGTGTTGATTTTCCTGCTCCGTTGAGACCGAGAAGCACTCCGATCTCTCCGTTTTCAAGCCTGAGCGAGATGTCATCGTTCGCTTTCACTTTTCTGAATTTTTTTGTAACACCGTCAATTTCAAGCATAGCAAACCATCCTCATGCAGTTATATTCTGCTTTATTTTATCATATAAAACTCTTTTTGAACAGATGAAAAGCGAAAAAATGTAATTTTCTGTACGCTTATCTCTCTTTAAAGTCTTTATTTTATAAGTCATTGTGATTTTTTTGAAACATTATGTTGCATTTTCTAAAAATTTGGTGTATAATCACCTCAGTAATTTGAAAAACACCAAGTGGAGTGATACTTATGGACAACAAGCCCGACGGTCGCAGAGTTCGCATGACAAAGCTTCTTCTCAAGCAAAGCCTGATTGAGCTTATGCGTGAAAAATCCATCAATGAAATCAGCATCAAGGACATCTGTTGCGGAGCTGACATCAACAGAAGCACATTTTACCGTCATTATAACAGCCAGTTTGAGCTTTATGATGAAATTCTTGACGACATCACAAAGGATATCGGTGAAATTTATATCAACTGCTCATCTGATGACTACACCGCACAGTCATTTTTGACGGAAATTCTGAAATATATTGAGCTTCACCGTGATACCTTTCTTGTCATTCTCAGTGACAACAGCAACATCAGCATGGGTGAAACCTTTAACCGCTTCACGAACCGCTTTATAGATTTACAAAATGCAGGTGAGCTTAAAATTTACATCATTCAGTTCATTGCCGCAGGAATGACAAGCTTCATTTGGACATGGCTCAACAAAGAAAACCGCCGTTCAGCCGAGGATGTTGCACCTGTCATCAGCTCAATCATGACTCACGGAATCAAAAGAAGCGTGAACTTTGCCCAGAACATACAAAACTCAAAAATCAAGTCTGAGCAAGAATCGGACAAGTAAAACCGGACTGAAAACGCTGTTTCCCACTTTCAAAAGCACATAAACAGGCTTCCTATGAGATTTCACTCTCATAAGAAGCCTGTTTTTTTATTCTTCAACTGCCTCAAAGCTTAAAGCAGAGTCCTTCAAAACGCAAACATACTGCTTTTCTTTTTCGATTTTTCCCTCCAAAAGCTTTTCCGAAAGAGGATCTTCTATCTTCTTTCTGATAGCCCTTTTAAGCGGTCTTGCACCGTAAACCGGATCAAAGCCCTCCTTTGCAACCAAGTCGATAACCTCGTCGCTGAAGCTCAAGGTTATTTGCTGCTGCAAGAGTCTGTCGGAAAGCTGAGAAAGCAAGCGTTTTGCAATCAAGGCAATTTCATCCTGCTTGAGCTGCTTGAAAACAATTATCTCGTCAATTCTGTTTATAAACTCCGGCTTGAATGCCTTTTTCATTTCATTCATGACTGACTGCTCAATCTTGCTGTCGGTTTCGTTTTGCGTGTTGTCCGAATTGAAGCCGATTGACTTATCCTCGCCTGCGATAAGCTTTGCACCGAGGTTTGAGGTCATTATGATAATCGTGTTTTTAAAGTCAACTCGTCTTCCTTGGGAATCGGTGAGAATACCGTCGTCGAGAATCTGCAAAAGCATATTGAAAACATCGGGGTGAGCTTTTTCTATCTCATCAAAAAGCACAACACTGTAAGGCTTTCTTCTCACCTTTTCGGTAAGCTGACCGCCCTCCTCATAGCCGACATATCCCGGAGGTGAACCGACAAGCCGTGAGGCATTATGCTTTTCCATGAACTCACTCATATCAAAACGAATCACCGCATCCTCAGAGCCGAACACTGCCTGACCGAGAGCCTTGCAAAGCTCTGTTTTACCTACGCCCGTAGGTCCGAGGAAAATGAACGAGCCCATAGGTCTTTTCGGATCCTTTAATCCGCTTCTTGTTCTTCTGAGCGCCCTTGCAACAGCTGAAACGGCTTTGTCCTGACCGACTATTCTCTCATGCAGAATATCCTCCATTTTCAAAAGCCTTTCGCTTTCCTGCTTGGTTATTTCGGTGACGGGGATTCCTGTCCAGCTTGAAATGATCTCACTGATTTCACTTGCCGTAACGCAACCCTTTTCTCTTGCGTTTTCTTCTTTCCAGCGTGTGCGTGAAACAGTGATTCTGCTCATCAGATCTTTTTCCTTGTCTCTTAATGCCGCTGCTCCCTCAAAATCCTGTGCGTCAACAGCCGCACTTTTTTCCTTGGTGATATCCTTAAGCTTTTCCTCAAGCTCCTTGATTTCATCGGGCGTGGTATAGCTTCTCAATCTCACCTTTGATGCCGCCTCATCAATAAGGTCAATCGCCTTATCTGGAAGATATCTGTCACTTATATACCTTGCCGAAAGCTTAACGGCACTTTCAATTGCCTCATCGGTGATTTTCACCTTATGATGGGCTTCATATTTATCACGAAGTCCCTTTAATATTTCAACGGCTTCCTGCTCGGAAGGCTCACCGACCTTTATCGGCTGGAATCGTCTTTCAAGTGCGGAATCCTTTTCTATATATTTTCTGTATTCATTGAGAGTCGTTGCACCGATAAGCTGCAATTCGCCTCTTGCAAGTGACGGCTTCAAAATATTTGCCGCATCAACAGCGCCCTCAGCCGAGCCTGTTCCGATAAGGTTATGCACCTCATCAATGAAAAGAATAACATCCTTAGCCTTTATGACCTCATCAATACAGCCCTTGATTCTCTCTTCAAAGTCACCTCTGTACTTTGTGCCTGCAACCATGCCCGTAAGGTCAAGCGTAACAAGTCTCTTATCCTTTAATATTTCCGGCACATCACCCGACACGATTTTAAGTGCAAGTCCCTCAGCAATCGCAGTTTTACCAACACCCGGCTCACCGATAAGGCAGGGGTTGTTTTTCGTTCGTCTCGAAAGAATCTGTATTACTCTTTCGATTTCCTCCTGTCTGCCTATGACGGGGTCAATTTCATTTTTTTGAGCCTTTGCCGTAAGATCCTGACCGTACTTATCAAGCGACGGTGTTGATGATTTTTGACCCCGTTGCTTTTTCGAGGAAATATTTGTCTGACTGCTGTACTCTCTGCCTCCGGAAACAATCTCGTCAAGCAGAAGCGGAACGGAAACTCCCATTGACTTGAGAATTTCACCTGCGGAGGACTCCTCCTGACTCAAAATAGCTCTGAAAAGATGCTCCGTTCCGACATAGCCGGAATTTTCCATTGCTGCAATCGAAAGAGCGTTTTCGATGATATTCTTTGCTCTCGGTGTGAAATCAGAGGGTGCAAGAACAGTCGGAATACCGATTCCGATTGCCTTTCTTATGGCGTTTTGTATGTTAACAGAGGTTATACCTCTTGATGAAAAGGAATTTTGTATGCTTCCCGATTCCTCGGCAAGCAGGGCAGCGAGCAAATGCTCAGAGCCGATATAAGTGTGACCCATATCCTCAGCGATTTCAACGGCTCTGTTAAGCGCCCTGTTAGCTTTTTCCGTAAAGCCCGTAAATTTATACATTCAAATCACTCCTATAAAATACCAACGGTATTTTAAAAATATAAGCAAACCGCTTGCTCTTTTACCCTGTGAGCGTCATGCATTAAGCTTTCTGCGGCATAACGCTCACCTTTGTGTGTAAATAAAACTTTTTAAGCTGACGGAAGTTATCCAAGCAATTCTCTTATCTTTCTTGCTCTGATGATATCTCTCTCGTCTTTTGTAAGGCTTTCGCCCTCAGCTTTTCTCAGTGTTGCAGGTAAAAATGAAACCATTGCCGTCATCAGCTTTTCCATCGGAACTTCGATTATCTTTTCCTCACCACCCAAAAGGACAAGTGATGCAAGCTCAATCAGCTCCTTTGAGGTCAACTTATATGCACTTTGCAAAATACCGTTTGAACGGTATATCATATCAATGAACTCACTGTCATCGGAAAGTGCCGAGCGTGCCTGCTTTTCCTGTTCAATTATCTGCAAGGCGATTGAACCGAGATTCTGCAAGGCTGCCTGCTCACTGATGCCTAAGGTTACCTGATTGCTGAGCTGGAAGATGTCGCCTGCTGCCTCAACGCCCTCACTGTAATAGCCTCTGAGGGTCAAGCCGAGCTTTGCAACGGTTGAAGAAAGTCTTCTGATTGCTCCTTTTCTCACAAGTGCGGGAAGGTGCAAAATAACCGATGCCCTCATTCCCGTTCCCAGATTAGTGGGACACTGAGTAAGATAGCCGAGCTTTTCATTAAAGGCGTAATTCAGCTTTTTCTCGAGAACTCTGTCTATTTTATCAGCCTTTTCAAAAGCCTCCTGCTGACTCAAGCCGGGAAGAATAACCTGAATCCTGATGTGATCCTCCTCGCAAAGCATTATGCTCACTTCCTCGTCATCACTCAAAAGCAAGCCTCTGCCTGTTGAATCATAAGCAAAATCGGGGCTTATGAGATGCTTTTCGGCAAGAGAAACAGCCTCATTCTGTGTGACCTCTTCCATGTCAAAATACTTTAAGTTAATATCATTATAATCGGAAAATACATTTTTTACACATTCATTGACCTGCTTTTTTTGTTCACGGTCAAGTCTTACGGGGAAGGGATAATCCTCAAGGTTTCTTGCGAGTCTTACCCTTGTGCTTAAAACTATGTCACCGTGTTCACCGAGTTTATCATACCAGCTCATCTTATTTTTCCTCCTTCAGCTTTTTAATTTCATCACGGATAATTGCAGCTCTTTCAAAGTTCTGCTCTTCGATAGCTTTTTGCATTTCGTTTTGCAAATCGCTGATTTTTTCTTCTGTCGTTTTTTCTTTTGTGCTTACCTTAACGCCGTGGATTTCGGGAATTTTGCCCTGATGGGTAGCCTTGCCGTGAATACGCTGAATTGACGGCTGAAGCTTTGAATAAAACTTTTCATAGCAATCGGCACATCCGACCTTTCCGGTTTTGATGATATCATCGAAAAGGCAACCGCATTTTTCACATCTATCATGCTGTCTTTCTCCAAGTGAGAAAACGCTGTCTCCGAAAAACGATGAAAAGAAACCGGGAAGATTCAGTGAAAAGTCATCGAAAAAGTCTCCGACATTCATGCTCTGAGCGCAGCTGTGACAAAGGTGGCTTTCAGTTGCCTCACCGTTGATCACTCTCTTGATGTGAGTTGTAGCCTCATTTTTCTTACAGTTCTGACATAACATAATAATTACCTCCTTAGCAACTTTTTGTTGCTCAATAAAATTTAAATTGATTTATGACTCAGTTTTGTATAATCGTTAAGAGCATCTGCTTGAAAATCGCCGCCCTTATTCTGTCACGGTGTTCATAAGGCAAGGCTCTTAAAATATTATCTCCGACAGCGGCAAGAATAAGCGACGCATCGTGCTGAGAAATGAGATTCTGATAAACCAGATTCACAAGATAGCTTCTGACCGTGCCTTCGTCGATTTTGTCGCCCACCGAGGAAAGCACCTGATCTAAAAGTGTATCCTTATCATAGCTTATCCTCGTAATTCTTATACAGCCTCCGCCTCCACGCCGGCTCTCGACAATGAAGCCCCTTTCGGGTGTGAAGCGTGAGGAAAGCACGTAATTTATCTGGCTCGGCACACATCCGAGGTCATGAGCAAGAAGATTACGCTGAAACTCGATTTCACTTTTTTCCTCAAGCATCTGCGATATCATTTCGGCGATTGTGTTTGACAGGTTCATTTTCGTCACTTCCTTTTTTGATTTTGACTAACTTTGACCTTTGATTATATTATATGCGATTTTGACCTTTTCGCAAAGGTCAAAAAAGGTCAAAAGTAAGCTTTGATTTTGATTTTCCTTTGATTTTCATCGATTTTCTTTTGTTTTCTTTATTTTTTAATTTTTTGACTTTTTTTGACCTTTATCCTTTTGCTTAAAGCGTCTGATCATAATTTTTCCCGTAAATAAAAATCAAGCAGCCGCATTAAGACAACTGCTTGATATTATTTGACCTTTAAATTAAAAATTCTCGCTGATTTTTCCGACAGCTTAAAAATCACTTTCGACATTCTCACAGTTAACCGCTTTCAGCAGGTCGCCTTTAAGAAAGCTGTTGTCCTTTATAACGATTCCGTCAGTCGATTCGGCTTTGATGCAAACGCCCTTGTAATTTTTAAAGGAATTGCCGAGTATTTTTATATTCTTATGAACTGCCCGTTCGTATTTGCGGTTTTCCGGCTTTATGAGTATCGGTGTCTGACCGCAATAATCAAAGCTGTTATTTTTAATCGTCACATCACAGCACATTCCGCTTTCATACCAGCTTTTCGCATCGTCGGAAAGAAGAATCCCACTCATTGAGGTGCTGACAAAACGGTTATCCTCAACATTGACCTTACCTCTTGTTGTAATAAGCAGACCTCTTGTTATTATTCTCGAAAGCGTGTTGTTTTTAAACTTAAGCTCAGGGCAGGCACTTATATCTTCGATAACCTCACCGACAACTGCTCTTTCAGAGGATTCAAGCGTCAGCCTTATCTCATATTCATTCAGAAGAACCGATTTAACTATTTTCGTCTGTCCGTTTTCAAGCAAGGTTTCCGGATTTATAAAAGCGACAGTATCCCCCTCCCTCAAGGGATTGAAGCCGTGACTCTGAGGGTGCATGAAGCATACGGTTATATCGTTATTTCTTTTTTCCTTAATCTTAAAGTGTATCCCATGCACATTAAGGCAGTCGTCACCGGCACCGCAAAAATTGCTGTTTGTGACGCTGATTTTACCTCTGCACATGCACAGCTGAATAAAGTCGGCAACAGAGCAAAGCTTTCTCGCACTGTCCTTTTCGGGCGAAAAATCAAGCCTGTCTGCCGTGATATTTTCACAGTCCTGAACAACAAGCGCAAGTGAATAATTGAAACGCTGTCTGATATTTTCCAGCACGATGTTTTCGGATTTATTCACAAAAATGCCCGCAAACTGACGGCGTACATCATAAATGTAAAAGCAGTCACCGAGCTTGAATTTGAATGTGTTGGGATAAATAACTCTTATTCTTCTGTTTCCCAAGTCCTTGATTTTCAGTGCCGCATACAGAGGGTGCTGAACTCTTTTGACAGTGTTCGGTGTTTTTTCACTGATGAGACCTATCCAATGAGCGTTTTTTGAATAATAATCTGCACTTATGCGAAAATCCGTGCCGTAAAAATAAAGCTTTCCGTTTTCAAATTCATAAAGAGTGTCTCTGTCAATTTCATAATCAACACTGAACGCTGTTTTTCCGACAACCTTCAGCTCCTGCATATCGGGGTGCAAATGACGGATTTCAAGGTTCTTCAAGGTAATGCTTTTACAGTTTTCAACAGCGATGTTTGTGACCTTTCCGTCAACTGCGAAAACCGAGTCCGAGCCGTCAAAAATCAAATCGGAAATGCCGTCAAAATAAAGCCCGACTGCATTAAGATGCGGTGTTTCTCCGTTTTTAAACTCACCGTCTCCCACTGTATTTGTGATATACAGCATTTTCTTTTGACACTTCTCGCTGTTTAAATAATATGTGCCTTGAGTGAAAACAATCTTTTTCTCACCACTTATTTTTGCCGCATACGAAAGCATTTGTGCAAGCTCCTCGCTTATATCGTTTTGCGGGAAAATTTTAAAATCGGTTGCATGAATAATTTTCATTTTATCTTTCCTTTATCAGCTGTTATATTCCTTGACTATAACGGCATTTTCGTTTGTTATGACATTTTCAGACAGATTTTTTTCGATAATTCTTACCGGCTTGTCGCTTTCAATTTCCGTCACATATCCGTCAACCCATTTGAAGCTGATTTTTGCCTTGTTTACCACCATGTTTTTCACTTCACCGCAGGCTTTAAATGAATCGGGCAAGGTCGCAAGCAGCTCAACTGTTTCATTTTCTTCGGTAAGCAGCAGTTCATTTATGCCTGCAACGAAACCGAGGTTGCCGTCAATTTGAAAATAAAACGGCGGATGCACACAGAAAAGATTTTGAAAGACGGCATAACAAAGTAAATCACGGATAACCCTTTGAGCTGTTTTTTTGTCACGCAGTCTTGCAGAAAGACAGATTGCCCACGCAGCAGACCAACCGATATGCTGACCGGAATTTTTCAATCTGTAATTAAACAAGTCATTTATCCAGCTTATTTCTTCTTTGTCCTTGTTAAATCCGATGATGTTGCCCGGATAAAAAGCATACAACGGTGAAAAATGCCTATGCCCTTTTTCGTTAGTCTCAAAGCTGTCATGCCACTCGCAGATTCCGTCTTTTCCCTTTTTGAAAGGATAAAGAAGCGGTGTTTTTTCTTTTATATCGGCTTTAAGCTTTTCGTCATCGGATATTTCCAAAGCGTTTTTAAAAACTTGCCTGACAAGACCCATGTCAAAAGCAGAAGCATAGTCAAGCTTGCAGTTCTTACCATCTGAAATGAATGAATTTTCAGGCGATGTTGACGGACAAATCACATATTTTTCATCGTGCATTACAAGATATGAGTTAGCAAACCTTGCACTTTCGGTAACAATCTCTTTGATTTTATCGGTATATTCATCAAGAAAGCCGTTTTTATAGTGGGTGTATATTTCATTGGCGAGCCATACACCGCAAAGAGGAGCGAGCATATAGCTTGATTCACCTTTTACGGGAGGAGTTTTTCGCCAAAGGTCAACATTGTGATTACAGGCGAAGCCCTCACAGCCGTAGTTGATTTTTGCCGTTTTTCTGCCGTTGCTTAATGCCTCGTAAACCATTTGTATAAGAGGCTCAACGCAATCGGAAAGTCCTGCACGAGAAGCACCCCAATAGTTCATCTGCGTGTTAATGTTAACGGTGTAATTACTGCTCCACGGAGGTCTTACACTGTCATTCCATATTCCCTGCAAATTAAGTGCCTGACCGCCCTTTCGTGAACCTGAAACCGTCATATATTTGCCATAGTTATAAAAAAGCTCGCAAAGTGCTGTTTCACTTTCTCCGTTTTTAACCTTGTTTATAAGCTCATCAGTGGGACTTTCATCCTCTTGACCTAAGCAAACACTTTGTTTACCGTAAAGTGCGGAAAAATCGTCAAGATGTCGTTTTTTGAGCTGTTGATAATCCTTTTTAAGAGAGCTTAATTTTTCAACACACCTTTGACTGACGACAGCTCTTGAGGTTTCCGGCATTTTGTCAAAGCCGCGAAAGCCCGTAGCCGTGACAAAATACAAGGTGATTTGTGTGGCATTTTTTATAACAACATGGTTGTTTTTTCTTTCAAGGCTTCCGTCGGTGTCAAGCTCTGTTCGCAGGCAAAATGCCATGGCTTTTTTCTCGTTATAACGAATGGGATTAAGCTCTGTTTTCAAATAATTTGGTGCGGCATAATCCGGAGCGTTACCGATAAGGCTAAGCCCCCCATCAACGACAACCTCATGCTGTAATTCACTTTTTGCGCTTATTTTTACACTCAAAGGTTTTTCCGATTCGATTCTGTAAACGGAAACCTTATCGGGATAAGACGAAAAGGCTTCGGCAGATAAGGTGCTTGTTTTAATTTTATGTATACCGGTTGAAAGGTCAAGCGAACGCATATAACCGCTTTCATCGGTGTCATCGTAATCAATGAGAATTTCACCCAAGGGCATAAACGCCTCACTGTAATCACCTATAAGCATTTTCTCGCAAAGAGAATCGGCTTGTGCGTTTTTTCCTTGAAAGATAAGCTGACGCACCTTGTCGAGATTTTCAAGGCTTTTCGGTGAGTTATAGTCCTTAGGATAACCCGACCACAGCGTTCCGTCATTAAAACAGATTTTTTCCTTTTTGACAGAGCCGTAAATCATCATGCCCATGTGACCGTTGCCCAAGGGTAAGGCTTCACGCCACTTTTTTGCAGGCTGTTTATACCAAAGTTTATTCATTATCATCATCCCATCTTTAAAATTAATGCTGTTACGCCTTAGGCGAACGCAGAGTCAAGCTATTGAAATTTCATTTTTAAAAAAGCAAGAAATCACAAGGTCACACCGTCTTTGAAAATTGCAATTTCACGGTAACCGAATTTCTCGTTATTCGTCGGCTTGCCATTTGCCGTTTCAACAATTAGGTCGAATAAGGCGTTTTCGCTTTCCGACTGAGCATCAAAGTCGATCCAATGCTTTTTCTTTTCGGCAAGTGCTGAATTGCTTGCGATTTTTATCGTCGGCACGGGAGCACCCAAGGGAGTTCCTCGTCCGGTTGTGAAAAGAATCAAGTGACAGCCTGCTGCCGTCAGATTTGTCACCGCCACCATGTCATTTCCCGGGCCGTTAAGGAGGTTGAGTCCCCTCTCCTTTGCCACATCACCATAATCAAGCACTGCCGTAACAGGAGCTTTTCCGCCCTTTTGAACACAGCCGAGAGACTTTTCCTCGAGGGTGGTTATTCCGCCTGCCTTATTGCCGGGCGACGGATTTTCCGACACAGGCTGACCGTGAGAAATAAAGTATTCTTTATAGTTATTTATAAGCTCCACTATTTCATTAAAGACACTTTTATTCACACAGCGATTCATTAAAATCTGCTCTGCACCGAACATTTCAGGCACTTCCGTCAAAACGGCAGTACCACCCATTGAAACAAGCTTATCCGTGATGTTGCCACAAAGAGGATTTGCCGTTATCCCCGAAAAGCCGTCACTTCCACCGCATTTAAGCCCGATTTTAAGCATGCTTATCGGCACTTCTTCACGGTGGTCTTTATCTGCGAGGGCTTTAAGCTCATTAATGATTCTTACGCCCTCATCAATTTCATTTTCACACTCTTGAATGTTAAGAAAGCGTACCCTTTCTTCGTCATATTCACCAAGAACTCTTTTAAGCTCTGAAATGTTGTTGTTTTCACAGCCCAAGCCGAGAACAAGCACACCGCCTGCATTTGAATGCTTAATCAAGCCGCAAAGAATTTTCTGCGTTATTTCATGATCGTCTCCCAGCTGACTGCAACCGTAAGGGTGGGGAAAAGCAAACGCTCCCGTAAGATCTGCAAGCCTTTGTGCAGTTTTATTGACACAGCCGACGGTGTTAATTATCAGGATATCGTTGCGTATTCCTATCTCACCGTTTTTCCGCACATAAGCCTTTATCATTGTCGGATCTGTTTTCGTTAGAGCTTCAAATTCAGGCGTATAGGTGTAAGCCTGTTTACCGGAAAGTGCTGTTTTCAGATTATGAGAATGGACATGCTCACCTTTTTTTATGTCCTCTGATGCAATGCCGATTGCAAAGCCGTATTTTATTATTTTTTCGCCCTTTAAAATGTCTCTTTGTGCATACTTGTGTCCGTTTTCAAGGCTCACCTTCACATTGTCGTCCTTATGAATCAAAGCATAGCCCATGATATAGCCTCTCTTATGCCGTCGTTATGTATTCTTTCAAGTGCTTCAAGCACTGTATCCTCCATTACCGTCAGCTTCATTTTCCACAACGCTGTGTTTGCGAGAATTGACGAAACATCGTTTTCTTTTATAAAGCGAACCGTCTTAGCATCATCTGCAACATCGTTTGTCTTGTAATATTCAATCAGGCAAGCAAGCGAAAAAGCAAGCGGTTTCGGAATTTCGTTTTTCATGCTTACATAATCCGTAACAGTCGGCAAAACTCTTGCAGTGAATTTGCTGACGGAATTGAGTGAAATTGACTTCCAGAGGTGCTTTATATAAGGGTTGGCAAAACGCTCGAGAACGGCAGTGGCAAAAACCTTGTTTTCCTTGGTCTGTTCAAGGGTCGGCAAAATACACCCAAAAAGGCAACAATCAAGAAACGCTTTAAGCTTTTCATCATTAAGACTTTCACCCACGGTATCAACATCGCAAAGAAGCGACGGAAAAACTAAAGAAGTATGTGAGCCGTTGAGAATCCTCACTTTCATTTTCTTGTAAGGTGCAACATCATCAGTCCAAATCACATTGAAGCCTGCTTTTTTCAGTGGCAGCTCATTTTCAAAATCGCCCTCAATTACCCACAGATGAAAAGCTTCGGCAGTATCGAGCAGCTTATCCTCATAGCCGATTATTTCTTTCAGCTTATCGGCTTCCTGCTCAGGATATCCCGTTACTATCCGATCAACAAGAGTGTTGCAAAAGTGATTTTCACCTTCGAGCCAAGCGATAAAATCATCACCGAGCTTCCACTTTCTCGCATATTCAAGAACGCAGCTTTTAAGCTCGTCACCGTTACTGTCAATAAGCTCACAGGGTAAAACAACAAAGCCATTAAGCTTCACTTCAAACCGATGATAAAGCAACTGACAGAGCTTTCCCGCAAATGAAAGAGCCGGCTTATCCGAAAAATCACAGCCTTCATCGAACGCTATACCTGCTTCGGTAGTGTTTGAGATAATAAAACGCATATCGGGATTTTCGGCAAGAGCGAGGTATTCTTCAAAATTGTTATACGGGTCAACTCCCCTGCTGACAGACTCAACGAGTGTATGCTCGCAAACCTCTTCACCGTTTTCGATACCACGCAAAAAAAGATTATATTTTCCGTTTTGTGCATTTATAATGTCGGTTTTTCCGTTTTTCGTCGGCTGAACAACAACGATTTTGCCGTCGTATAGCCCTAATTTATTCATCTTATGTATAAAATAATCGGCAAACCCACGCAGAAAATTTCCCGTGCCAAACTGTATAACCGTCTCTTTCATCAAATTCACCCTTTTTAAAACAAGAAAGTCGGCAGTAAACGGCACTACCTCAATACATTATAAACGCACCGAGGTATTAAAGCAATCCCTTGCAAATATTTTTTTCAAAGCGCCGTAGTTTCACTGCAAAAAAGTAAGCTTACGACTTACAACATAAAATAAAGCAGCCGCCCGAACGACGACTGCTTATAAAAATTTCGTTTTAGCTTTTCACCCCAACTATTGACAAATAACCATTTTTATAGTTTACATAAACAATATATTTATTTTCATTAACATTAACTACACCGGGTATAAAAAAGTAATCATTTAATACATCTTCATATTTTTCAGCAAAGAAATTAAAGCGTTCTTCATCTGTGCTGTCAAAAGTTAAAACAGTTTCATAGTCTTTTGAAAATTCAATACTGTGTATGTTTTCCGGAGTAGCTTTTAACAATTTATCTAATGAATTTTCTCGTATATACAATCCGAATGTTTGAACTAAAAACATTCCTTGATCATAATACAAAAAATCTCTGTCAACATCACTGCTATGTGCCAAAAAATCATGTTTAACTTTACATCTGACTCACAAATTTTATTTATTTCTTTTGAATAGAAAATCCAATGTTTTATACACTGATTTCCAAAGACCATCCTTCGGAACATTCAAATCATTTTTTTCTTCAGAATTTTGTTTGTCAATATAATTCAATAAAACTTGATTAGCATACTCCGTACTGTAATACTTTTTAACTTTATATGCTTTTCGCCAAGAAGGAATAGTGAATACAAAAAAGATTAACAAACTCGCGAAAATCGTTAGTATATTTCCCTTAAACAGCAAATAATATCCTAACAAAACTATAATAACCGGCAACCAAGAAACAACAAATTTATAATAAAACAGTGCTTTTTTTCGCGCTTTATCTGTGTTTCTCAAACTATATGAAATGTTTTTTGTTATACCATCATCTTTTGTACAAACAGATTCATATATATATCCATTTTTATCGTCACGATATTCAAGGTCTTTTAATATAATTGTATCAAAAGACGGTTGCGATGCAATATGTATTGTTGCATCACAATAAAGTGAGTTAGTTACACTTTCGCCATCAACAAAACCGTCAATAATAGCAAAAAGTAAGTTTAATAATACCATGTTTTTTTCAGTTAATAACAGTTCTATTTTTGAATTATCGGGCATTATATCAAGCGTAACTGTTTCATCTTTTTTCGATAAAAACTCCATTCCGTTATAAACAATGATTAGTTCTTTATATTTTGTCTTGTTGATAATGTTAATGTTCATACAATTTATTTTTCCTTCAATCCAAAGAATTTTCTTTTAGGGATGTTGCGACTATTGCATTACTACTTGCATAATAACGACTCTGCAAGTAGTACAAGCCGGTCTCATTATCATACACATATCCACGATATTTAAGGCTTATCTGATAAGCGAAACTGTCGCCGTTTCTTTCGTAACGAAGCTGACCGTCAACATAGTAATAATTATGCTTGACACCGTTGACTGTTTTGCTTGTTCTCAAGCCGTCGGAATCATAGGTGTAACTGATGTTTGTGCCGTTTTTGCTGTAAGTATTTTTTGAAACAAGCCACTTATCGCGAGCCTTAACATAAGTATAGCTTGATTCAACAATTTGTTGCAGTCCTATTGTATTGAATGAATGCTTTTCTGTATAATCGTTTTACCACGGATTTAAAGTAAAAAAAGAAGAAACACACCTTTTGGTGCATTTCTTCTTTTGGCGCCTCAAACAGGACTCGAACCTGTGACACCGCGGTTAACAGCCGCGTGCTCTACCGACTGAGCTATTAAGGCATTTTCTTAAAGAGTTGAACCACCTTAGATATCTAAGGTGGTATTGTGTCGGCATCGCCTTATCTTCCCGGGCCGCTTCCAGCCA
>CAZBFI010000005.1:9494-26943 GCA_964491165.1 uncultured Faecalibacterium sp. | reverse complement strand
CCGTAATAAGGGTCGCCCCAAACCTTTTCAAGTATCGTGTTTCTGTCAATTGATTTATTTGGTGAATTGAAAAAGCATTCAAGAATCTGAAACTCAATTTGCGTAAGCTCTATCGGTTCGTTTCTCTTTAAAATTATGTGCTTTTTAAGATCAAGCTCAAATTCACCAAGAACAATAGTGTCCTTAGAAACTGATTTGAGCAGATTTTTCGCATGCTCGACTCTGCGATAAAGCGTGTCGATTCTCACAATAAGCTCTGTTGTCGAAAAAGGCTTTGTGATGTAATCATCAGCTCCGATGGTAAGTCCGTTCACCTTGTCCTCTTCAAGTGTCCTTGCCGAAAGAAAGATAACTCCGATATCGGGAGACTTTTCCCTTATTTTTCTGCAAACCTCAAAGCCGTCATAGCCGGGCATCATTATGTCAAGAAGGACTATGTCAATCTCATTAAAATGCTCTTGAAAAACCTCAATTGCCTGCATTCCGTCACAAGCTTCATAAGTCGTGTAACCGGCAATTCTGAGGTTAACTGTAATAAAATCTCTTATAGAGCTTTCATCTTCGGCAATCAAAACAGTACGCATTTTACACATCACCCTTTCAGGTTATAATAATTGATTTTATTTTTTCCTTTGTTATTCCGTAATCCCTTCCGCTGTCATAAATCTGACAGTAATAGCTGAAGCCGTTGGCACTTTTTATGAATCGGTATCCGGAAAGCTCATACATTCCGAAATCCTGATCTGCTGTTGCCAAAACCGAAAAGAGCTTTTCTCCAACCTCGTATTCCTCAAACTCTTCCTGCTGATAAGGCTCATTCTTCTTTTTCGGCTTTTTTTCCTTTCTGTTTTCAAACTCGTCATTCGCAATCAGGGAATAAAAAGTGAGAATACCTGTTCTGAGGTCGTTTTTCACCGTGAAACCGTTAAAATGCTCAGCTGAGATAGCTATGCTGTAAGCATAGTCCGAATTGAAAATTTCATAACTGATTACATTCATTTCACCGTCACTGTACTGAACCCATTTGATGACATTCTGTTGCTTGAGCTGTTGAGTGTCGGCAACTCTCTGCGAGCCGTTATCATAAACAACACTCTTGATAATATAATCCTCAACCGGAATCTCAATGAAGGAATCGTTGTTTATATCGGCACAGTATATATTCTTGCTTCTTGAAGCGAGAACCGAAACGGAGGTCATATCGTCGCTTTGAGCATGAACAAAACTCCTTTGATGTCCGTCCCATTTGACGATATCAGTAGTCATTCCGGTGTCGGTTTTATACCCGTCGATAAAAATCCGAAAATCTCCGCTAAACTCCTCACGGTCATAGCAAACAGCACCGATAGATGATATTGACGGGTCAACGACAAATTCACCGATAGAGGAAAATTTTTCATCACCGAAAGCATAAAGCGTGCCTTTAATTTCGGTTGCGGTGTTTCCGCTGCTTTTTTCAAAAACAATTATATCCGTTTTGCCGTCACCATCAATGTCACTGACAATAAATTCATTATAGCTTTTTGAAAAAATGCCGTAAACATTCTTTCCGCTGTCGGTAGATATGATTTTATAAACATCAACCGAATTGAAAATCTCGTTTTCAAAGGTCTGCCAGCTTATAATTATTTCACTTATGCCGTCGCCGTCAACATCGGCAAAATTGACACTGTGAACATCCTTATGTTTGCTTTCATAGTCCGTTATCGCTGTCCAGCTTCCGTCAACCTGATCGAGAATATTCATTCTCACAACATCGACAGAATCTGTCTGACTGTAAAAAACAATGACCTCATCGGTTTCGTCGCTGTCAAGATCTATTCTTATAAATGAAGAACGGTATTGACCCGACAAGGGTGATTTTAAATTATAATGCTCACCAACACTCAATTCAAATGCCGCTTGAATTTTTGAATTGTCACCCTCGATTTTCGGAGGTCTTATCAAGCTGTCAACAGCCTCAAAGTCCGCTTTGGTCGCAAAAACGATAAGCAAAACAACTATACAAAGCGTCACAAGCCCTGCCAAGCCCTTTTTCATAAGCTTCCTCCCGTTCCTGTTAATTATTCCTTTGATTTATTTCAAAAAGTCCTCAAGCGAGGAAATGTCAAGCTTGTCCATCTCTCTTATAAATTCATAAAAGCTTCCGGCAATAAGCTTAACGCCGCCGACAACATCACTTTCAATGTTCAACGGCATTATCGGGTCGTGAACGCTGAGCCTAAGTAAAAGCCAGCCGCAAAGCTCCGGCTTGTCAAAGTAAACCCTGATACCCTCTCTGTTATCATCGGCAATTCTCCAGCCGTCTGCCCTTTGAGCATATTTTTCAAGCTTTTCGATCACGCTGTTTCCGTAAGCTCGAAAATCCTCCGTCTTGATCTTAAAGCGCAGCTCCTTTTCCTCGGCAGGCTCTTTAAGCTGCGAGATGAGTGCATCGAGCTTTTTCCCTTGTTTGCCGAGCTGTGCCATTTTGATGACGATTTTTGTTATCAAATATGCTCCGTCATCAAGATAATAATTTTCCTTGAAGGCGGCATGGCCCGATGTTTCCATTGCAAGAGGACAATTTATCCCCTGTTCTTCAAGTCTGAGCTGCTCGTTAATGACATTGCGGTAGCCTCTTTTGAATCTGTAATGCACACCACCGAGAGTGTTGTTGATGTAATCGGTAAGTCCTGTTGAGGTCACGCTGTCGGTAACTATTGTTCCGCCCTCATTATTCTCAAGTGCAATAAGTGAAGCGAGTGCAACAAGTCGGTTACGGTTGATTTCCTTGCCGTTTTCATCAACGCAGCCTGCACGGTCAACATCTGTGTCAAAGATAATGCCGAGGTCTGCCTTGCTGTTGACGGTTGCATCGGAAATTGATTTCATTGCCACGGGATTTTCCGGATTCGGAATATGGTTGGGGAACATTCCGTCCTTTTCCAGAAACTGACTGCCGTTTATATCCGCACCCAAGGGAGCGAGAACCTCTGTTGCATAAAATCCGCCAACACCGTTACCTGCATCGACGATAATTTTATATCCCTCAAGGGGCTTATCATAATTCTCAGCATTTACACCCGAGCATATCATATCACGCAGTCTTTTTGCATAAACGGGCATAAAATCACACTCGGTCACCTTGCAAGCAACCTTTTTCACTTCGTAAGGCTCAACTGCATACTCGATAATTTTTTCAATATCAGAGCCGTTGAGACCGCCCTCTTTTGTGAAAAACTTTAAGCCGTTTTTATTAAACGGGTGATGACTTGCCGTGATTTGAACCGAGGCGATGCAATCAAGGCAAACCGTTGTCATAAACATAGCCGGAGTTGATGCATACGAACAGTCATAAATGTCAAAGCCGAACTGAGCAAGTCCTGCAATGACCTGCCTCTTGATTCGCTCGGCAGATATTCTCGAATCGTGACCAACTGCGATTTTGCCCGCTGAAATACCACGCTCGCTCTTGAGCCAACGACAAAAGCCTATCACAAGGTCAAATATCACCTCATCGGTAAGCTCGATTTCTTCACCGACAACTCCGTCTGCGGCAGTTCCTCGAATATCCGAACCGCTTTTGAGATGCTTATAAGATTTGTTCATTTCAATCCGTCCCTTCGGCAACAATTTTATCTGTAATTTTTGCAAGAAATTTATATAAAGGAGCAAATGCCCTTATCGCATACACAAGCTCCTGTTTTACACTTGCGTCAATCAAATTTTTCATTTCGGCAGATGAGTAAACAAAAAAGAAATATTTACAGTTATAGAACTTTCTGAGCTCGGGATCAATCTTTTCCGTTCCCGGCTTTTCTTTTTTAAAGCATTCGATGTCAAGGCTTGCATTTGTGACCGAAAGAAGCCTTATTGCTTGCTTGAACTCCTGCTGATGCTGTGCAAGGTATTCTCTGAAATGCTCGAGAAACACCGTATCGGAATGAAATGTTCCCACACCGTAGCTGTAATAATCCGGATAAAACTCAAACCACATACACGGCTGTCTTTGCCAGATTTTCTTATCCCTCATGAACATGCACCATACATTTGCACGATACAGCTCCTTATTTTTTGAATAGCGTGTATCACGGCGGATTCTCGAAACCATTTTTGTTGGAACAAGATTCATCTTTTCATCAATCAAAATAAGCTCGTCGGAAAGTTCAGAAGCAAGCTGACGCATGGGAACAATCGCTCCCTGCTTGATTTCCTGCTTGACGGACTCATAAAAATCCTTGCTGTTATTAAACTTGTTAAGCTCAAGCAGGGTGAATATGTTTTGATCAAAGCCCTTGAACTCACCCAATGCTCTCACTCTCCTCAAGAACCTTTAACACTTCTTTTGCGGCAAACATGACAGCAACCTTACTGCTGTGGAAATTAAGTCCGCCTTGAAGCCAGACTGCAAAAGGCTCTCTTAAAGGTGCATCGGCAGAAAGCTCGATTGATGAGCCGAGAGTGAAGGCTCCGGCAGCCATGATAACCTTACTGTCATAGCCGGGCATCTCCCAAGGCTCAGGTGTAACAAAGGAATCGACTGGAGCGCCCTTTTGAAGTCCCTGACAAAAGGCAACAAGATTTTTTGCGTTTTTAAGCTTTACGGCTTGAATTATATCATGACGCACTTCACCCGATTCAGGTGTTGTGTCAAAGCCTAAAAGCTCAAACAACGCACTTGTGAAAGCAGCGGTTTTCAATGCCTCACCGACAACATGAGGGCCGTTGAAGATTCCCATGAACAGCTCCCTTGAATGTCCGAGCGTTGCACCGACCTCTCTGCCCAAGCCGGGAGTTGTCAGACGGTAAGCGCATTTTTCAACAAGCTCATGCTTTCCTGCAATGTAACCGCCCGTTTTCGCAATTCCGCCACCGGGGTTTTTGATAAGCGAGCCGGCAATAAGATCAGCTCCGACACTCGTCGGTTCAATTTTTTCAGTCCATTCTCCGTAGCAGTTGTCAACCATAACAATTGCATTACTGTATTTTTTCGTTATCTTAACGACTCTTTCAATCTCATTCACCGAGATGGAGGGTCGCAGGCTGTAGCCTCTTGAACGCTGAATATATACCATTTTGACCGGTGAAGCTTTCAGTCTTTCCTCGATTGCCGAATAATCAAGACGACCGTTGGAATCAAGCTCAACCTGATCGTAAATAACTCCGTAATCTTTAAGAGAGCCCATGTTTTCGCCCTCATTTTTTTCGCTTATACCGATAACGGGAAGAATAGTGTCGTATGGCTTGCCCGAAACGCAAAGCATAACATCACCCGGACGAAGCACACCGAAAAGTGCCACGGTGAGCGTATGCGTTCCGCAGGTGAAATTATGTCTTACCATGGCATCCTCGGCATCAACCGACTGAGCAAAAACTCTGTCAATAATTTCTCTTCCTCGGTCATTATAGCCGTAGCCCGTGCTTTCGGCAAAAATTGATTCGGAAACTCCGTTGTCAATGAAAGCTTTAAGCATTTTTTGCTGATTGTATTCGGTAACCTCGTCAATATAAGCAAATTCGCTCTTCGCCTTTTCGAGAGCTTCATCTGCCGATTTCTTTAATCTGTCATCAAAATTAAACATCATTTTTCCTTTCAATAAATGCTATTTCTTCTGTTTTTTCAAATCCTATATGCTCATAAAAGCCCTCTGCACTCCCATTAAGCGCAATGACGAAAACCGTCTTGCCCTCGCTCTGGAGGTCACTTGCAATGGAAAGCACGGTTTTCTTTCCGAGACCCTTTTTCCTCAGATTACTTTTGCAGGCAACACCGCTGATAACGGAGCATTTGTCCGTTTCGGCACTCGTTATTGCAACAGATGAAATTTTCCCGTCACAGTGCGTGCAGACTCCCCTTGCAAAGCCTCTGCGCTGTCTGAAGGTATAATCCGAAAGAAAGGACAAATAAGCCTCCCTGCCCTTTTTGAATGAGCCGGAAATTTCATCGCTTATAAGCTCATAAGCCTCCTCATAATCTTCATCAGTGAGCTGTTCGGCTTCATTCGTTGTCTGCGCACCGTTAAACTTATAGCCGTTTTTTATAACAAAATCCCGAAAGCCGATTTTTTCACAAGCGTAAGCCGAACACATTATACTGTTATATCCAAGCATTGAAAGAAATGTCTTTAGCTGTAAAAAATCTGTTTTATCGGTCGCAACAAGCGTGACATCATCGTAAAACCTTGTCAAAACAGCCGTCGCTTTTTCATCATCGTGCAATATCCATGCTTCAAGAAAGCTTCTTTCAAAGCCGTATGAGCAAAGCTGGCAAAGCAGTCTTGTCCCGATTATCGAATCAGAACAAAGCTTTTCTATCTCGGGTAAATCGGTTTGGCAGGCTATTTTAAGCATTGGCATATTCCTCATTCAAAGCAACGGCAAGCTCATAGCAAGCCTGCATATCGTCAAGATCGCCTACGCAAGTACCCGAATGAATGTATCTACACGGAAGCGACACGGCAATCGTATACACACCGCCACAGCTTTTATGAATAGTTCCTGCGTCGTTTCCACCGGCGACGGTAGTTTTCGGCTGAATGGCAATATTCTTTTTTTCGGCAAGCTTAAAAGCGTCCTTGAATAAATCCATATTATAAACAGTGCTTCTGTCCATGAAAGAAACAACAGCACCCTTTTTCTGAACACAAACTCTGTTTTCCTCGCTTACAAAGGCTATATCCGAAGCAGTAGTCGCTTCAAGGACAATGGCATAATCGGGGCGAACGGTGAAAGTCGCAGGGCCTGCACCTCTGCAGCCGACCTCCTCCTGAACAAGAAAAGCAAACCATGTGTCATATTCGATTTCACTTTCAATCATCTTCAGCATCACTGCACAGCCGAAACGGTCGTCAATCGCTTTTGCCTTAACCTTTTTGTCACCGAACAAAACGAAGTCTGATTTAAAGTAAACGCTGTCACCAACAGAGACAAATTTCTCTGCCTCCTGCTTGCTTGAAGCTCCGATGTCAATGTAAAGTGAGGATATTTCATTACAGGTGTTGCTTTCATCGTTCTTTGTCAGGTGTACGGCTTTTTGACCGACGACACCCGAAACCTCTTTTTCTCCGACGACAACACTTCTTCCACAGATAACCTTGCTGTCAACTCCTCCGACATTGGTGAATCTGAGAAAGCCGTTGTCACAAATATAAGTGACAATGAATCCGACCTCATCCATGTGGGCGGTGAGCATAACCTTATTCTTTGCCGGCTTTTTGCCCTTTTTAAAGCAAATCAAGTTGCCGACAGGATCAACGGTATAGCTTTCGACCTTATCCTTGATTTTTTCGGTTATGAACTCTCTTACAGCCTTTTCTCTTCCGGAAATGCCGTTAAGAAGGCACAGCTTTTCAAGATTTTCAAGCATTAGCTTCAGCCTCCTTTTTAAGTAAATATTCGGCAATAAGTCTGCCTGTGTATTCAATATCCTTGATGCTTATCACTTCATTTGCCGTGTGCATATATCTCAAAGGAATCGAAAGAAGTGCTGTTTTCACTCCTTTTCCCGTAACGGTTATCGAGTCGGCATTAGTGCCGGTGGTTCTTCCCATGACATCGTGCTGATAAGCTATATCATTTTCCTTGCAAAGAGCAACAAGCTCCTTTGTCAATTCACTGTCGAGAATCGGTGCAATACCGATTGACACGCCTTGTGAAAGGGTGATTGTATCCTTTTTGTCGGTGTACGGGTCATCACCGAAGCCGACATCAACAACTATGGCATAATCCGGCATAACGGAAAATGAACCTGCTTTAGCTCCGCTTCCGCCTGTTTCCTCCTGTGATGAAAACATTACGGAAAGCTTCAGCTTAGTAAGCTTATCCTTCACAAGCTCAAGAGCATAGATTATTGCGGCAACAGCACATCTGTCATCGAAGGCAGACGATGAAACGCAGTCCGATAGAAGCTCAAGCTGATGACTTTTCAAGGTGATTCTGTCACCGATTGAAACAAGCTTTTCAGCTGTCGCTTTGTCAAAGCCGATATCGACCGCAAGACTTGTAAGCTCAATTTTCTTGGGATCGTCGGACTTTGAAAGATGGGGAGGTACAGAGCAGATCACTCCGAACAGCTCCTTTTCCGCATGAACGGTAACCTCTGCTCCGACAAGTGTCCTGACATCGACACCACCGACCTTATCGACAAGGACAAAGCCCTTATCGTCAATGCCTCTTACGACAAGACCAATTTGATCAAGATGAGCGTCAAGCAGTATGTGTGTTTCTCCTTCACCGATTGTTCCGACAACATTTCCAAGGCAATCGGTTGATGTGTTCATATATTTACTCAAATAAAATGCCGCTGTTTTTGCCGCAGATTTTTCGTCACCGGAGGTTCCGTTGACATTGGCAAGCTCAAAGCACATTTTTTTCAAATCCATTGTTTCGCCTCCAAGATTATAATCAAAATTATTATATCTTGAATATGTAAAAAAATCAATACAATTCCGCTTTATTAAATGCGTTTGAATTTTTTATTTTGTCTTTTTTCTGATTACATATCCATCGCCTACGGCAAAAAGCCCACACATAATCATCACGCAGACGCACATCGGAACAGACGAAGCGAAAGAAATTTTTTCCGGTCTTGCTCCGAGGGAAAAGGTTGAAACATATTGCGGAAAAAGCTGCATGAGAAAAAAGCAGACTACACAGCTTATTGCACCGGAAATCACCCTGAAAGCAAGGAAGTATTTATATTTCAGCTTGAGCGTTATAATTGCCGGCATCACCTGAAGATGTATGCAAAAGCCCGAAAAGCCCACTATTGCACAAATCGCAGGCAGTGGAAGCTTATTTGCGGCAACAAAAACTCCGTTCGTCACCTCGGAAACAACACTGAAAAAGAATTTGAGCGAATCGTTCAACGGCAAAATATCCGCAAGTGAATTCAGGCACGAAAAAATCACAACCCACACACAAATGTTGACCGTACTATGCACGCTGACATTGACCGACTGCATAATTCCGGAAGAAAGCTGAACGCTTTGCTTTGTATCAAGGGTCACATACTCGCTCTCGCTTTCGGCATAAAGAAATCTTGAAAGAACACCGATAATTAAAGCCGAAATAACACAGGAAAGATAAACAATAAGGCCCGTTTTTTTCGAGCCGAACAAAGCACTTCCGATTGTTATCACCGTAAAAGCCGGTCCGGGATTCACGCAAAAGCATAACATCCGCTTTCCTTGCAGTCTTGTTATTTTTCCACTTTCATACGCATTCTTTATCATAAATGAGCCGACGGGATATCCGCCTATAAGCGACATGATAATTATCGGCAGGGCTTCACCCGGCAAGTCAAAAACAAATCCCGTCAGCCTGTCAAGTCTTTTGCTTATCCACCCCGACAAATCAAGATTTATCAGAAGATTAGAAAAAAACATGAAAGGAAAAAGCGTTGGAATCAGTGTGTTAAGGCAAATATCCATTCCGTTTTTCACTCCCGAAGCCGCCGCATCGGGATAGCACAAAAGAAGCATGAACGCAAGAAAAATAAAGCTCACGCATGGCATATAAACAAAGCAAAAAAAGCTGTTTCGTTTCAGTGTGGTTATTAAGCTGTTGTTTCTCTCCATTTTTATCACCCTTTAATATTTATTTTACGGTTTTGGTTTTTATTAGTATTTTAGCATCGACGGTATCATAAAATATGTTGAAAGGTGTGAAAAAGATGAATAATGATAGCTGTTACAATTCAGGAAAATTCCGTATTCCCGCACTGCCTAATTCTCATTTTGAAACGATGCTTGAAATCATTTCCGACCGTGAAGCCGTCATTGAGGGTTGTTCGGGCATAATCGAATACAACGACACAACAGTGAGTGTCAACTGCCGAAGCATGATTATCACTTTCGGGGGCTTTAATTTTTCAATTAAGGCTTTGACTGCCGACAGTGTTTGTGTAACAGGAAAAATAACAGACATAAATTTTTCTTCCCGTTGAGGTTTGCTATGCTTGGATTGAATTTTTACCGCTACTTAAAAAACTATCTGACCGTAAGAGTTTACGGCGGATTCATCGAAAGGTTCATAAATTTGTGTAATGCAAAAAATATTTACCTTTGGGATATGGTATATGAGGACAACGGAATCACCGTAAAAATTTATTGCAAGGATTTTTTCAAGCTCAGAGAAATACGGGCTAAGTCCGGTGTTTCTGTGAAAATAATAAGCAAAAACGGTTTACATTACTTTTTCAAGGAGCATTCCGACAGAAAGGGTATTTTATACGGCATTATTCTCGGCTTGATTTTTATGCTTACAATGAATTTCTTTGTTTGGAGCATAGAAACACAAGGGTCAAAAAAGCTCAGTGATGAAGAAATTTTCAGCGTCGCCGAATCGCTCGGACTAAAAATAGGAGCTTTTACTCCGTTTCTGGATCGCTCGGATATCAGCAGAGAAGCCGTCAATCTCTTTAACGGCGAGGTTCTATGGCTGTCGATAAACATCAAGGGCAGCAAGGCTGTAATTGAGGTAAGAGACTTTGTAAAGCCGAGTGCCGAAGAAAACGAACGAGCTGCTTGTAACCTTGTTGCCGATTCAAGCGGAATTATAATAGAGGCTCAGACAAATTCGGGCAACGCCTATGCCACGGTCGGAAGTGCCGTAAAGGAGGGCGACCTTTTAATCAGCGGAATCAGTGAAAACGAGGACGGAAGCGTGAATTACCTGTTTTCCGACGGCGTTTTTTCCGTTTTACATGACAAGCATTATGAAAACAGCTTCAATCAAACGGAAAAATATATGAGCCTGACAGATACAGAGTCTTACAGTAAGCTCAGATTTTTAAATTTTGTTATCCCCCTTTCCTTTTCGGCTTTTTCAAGTGAAAAGGAAAAATTACAGTATGAGCTTAAAGGAGAATACAACGGAAATGTTTTGCCTGTCGGAGTCATAAAAGCCGTTCAAATCAACCGAAAAAGTGAGGTTGAAAGAAAAAATGAGCTTCTTTATTGCATCGACAGATACACCGAAAACGAATACCGTGAATTAAAAAACACGCTGATAATCGACTGCGATTATAAAATTTCGCTTAATGGGTCAACGGTGAACGTCGGCTGTGATTATAATTGCATTGATTTCATCGGTGTTCAAAAGGCAATAATAAAAGAAAATTGAAAAATATAGCTAATTTTTCTGAAAAAGTATTCACAATTTTGAAAATATATGCTAAAATTTATTAGATTGTCAGAAAAGAAATGTGTAATATTGCTTAAATGAGGTGAATTTTTTTGGCTGAAAAGATCTTCAACATTGATCGTATTGAACAAGCAATCAGCCTTTTCGGTTCTTGTGATGAAAATATTAAGCTGATCGAAAACACATTCGGTGTTTCGTTTATCGTACGCGGAAGTGAAATTAAAATTCAAGGCGACGAGGAAAATGTGGATAAGGCAAAGCGAGTTGTCGACAATCTTTTGCTTTTGATAAGCAAGGGTGAGGCACTCAATGAGCAGAACATATATTATGTCATTTCCCTTGTCAAAGAGGGAAACGATGATAAGCTTGCGAGCATAAGCTCCGACTGCATCTGCATTTCCGCAAAGGGAAAGCCTATCAAAGCCAAAACGCTCGGTCAAAAGAAATATATTGATGCGATAAAAAACAACACAATCGTTTTCGGAATCGGCCCTGCCGGCACAGGTAAAACCTATCTTGCAGTTGCCCTTGCCGTATCCGCTTTAAAAAACAAAGATGTCAGCAGAATCATACTCACCCGCCCTGCTGTTGAAGCAGGTGAAAAATTAGGCTTTCTTCCGGGTGATTTACAGCAAAAGGTAGACCCTTACCTGCGGCCGCTTTACGATGCTCTTTTTGATATGCTCGGAGCGGAAAACTTCCAAAAGCATCAGGAACGGGGAAGCATTGAAGTTGCCCCGCTTGCATACATGAGAGGACGGACTCTCGATGACAGCTTTATAATCCTTGACGAAGCACAAAACACGACCCCCGAGCAGATGAAGATGTTTTTGACGAGACTCGGTTTCGGCTCAAAAATCGTCGTGACAGGTGATGTGACACAAATTGACCTGCCCGACGGCAAACGCTCCGGACTTGTTGAGGTTGTCAAGATACTGAAAAATGTCAAAGATATTGAAGCTGTAAAATTCACGCAAAAGGATGTTGTAAGACATCGTTTAGTTCAGGATATTATCAAAGCATACGAGAGATATGAGGAGGTTAAAAAGAAAAAATGAAAGATAAAATTAAGGTGATTATCACCAACAACCAGAACAGCGTTAAGATTCCGACGGGTGTCAGAATGCTTATCAGGCGTTGCTGCAATGCCGTGCTTGTCACGGAAAATTTCAAAGGCTCGGTTGAAATCAGTGTTTCAATCGTTGACGACGAAACCATTCATGCGCTCAACCTCAAGCACAGAGGTATTGACCGTTCAACAGATGTTCTTTCCTTCCCCTTAGGTGCAGACGGTGTTTATGATATAAATCAGGATACCGGTGCTTTCCTTTTGGGTGATATTGTCATCTCCATTGAACATGCCGTTAAACAGGCCGAGCTTTACGGTCATTCATTTGACAGAGAAATTGCTTTTCTCACTGTTCATTCGATGCTTCATCTTCTCGGCTACGATCATGAGCCGGGCGGAATGGAGCTTGTAAGAATGAGAGAAAAGGAAGAGGCTGTTTTAACACAGCTCGGACTTGTCAGAAGCGGTAGCTATTATACTATGGAGGAATAATTTTTTAATGGACAACTACAAAAAATTATTCAAAAGCTTTGTTTATGCTTTTCGTGGAATAATTCGCACCGTTAAAAGTGAACGCAATCTCAGAATACATATCACCTGCTTGATTTATATGTTCAGCATTCTCGGTTTAACCGACTGGTTCACATTGACAAGAACCGACTGGGCAATTTTAGTTGTCACATCGGGAACTGTTATTGCCGCCGAAATAATCAACACGGCAATCGAAAATGCTGTTAATCTTGCAAGTGAGGCTTACAATAAATTTGCGGAAATTTCAAAAGATGCAGCCGCAGGAGCCGTTTTAATAAATGCGGTCTTTGCGGTAATCACAGGTGTTATCATTCTCTTTCAGCCGAAAGCCTTTCGGGCAATGTATGAATACTTTGTCGGCAATCCTATGATGTTCATCTTATTCATTTTGAGTATTGTTCCCGCAACAGTTTTCATTTTTTTCGGATTCAACATCGGTAAGAGGAATAAGCATGAGTAATATTTTCAAACGAACCGAGGCATTAATCGGCAGTGAGGCACTCTCTAAGCTCAAAGAATCGCATATTGCCGTTTTCGGTGTCGGAGGAGTCGGAGGCTTTGTGACAGAGGCTCTTGCAAGAAGCGGAGTCGGTCAGCTTACGCTGATTGACAATGACACTGTCAATGAAAGCAACATCAACCGTCAGGTTATCGCTCTTCATTCGACAATGGGAATGCTCAAAACCGAGGCTTTCAAAAACAGGCTCACAGATATAAATCCCGACATAATCGTAAACACCTGCAACTGTTTCTTTCTGCCGGAAAACAAAGATGAATTTGATTTTTCCCCCTTTGACTATGTTGTCGATGCCATTGACACTGTATCGGGAAAAATTGCAATTATCGAAAAGTGCAAGCAGCTGAACATTCCCGTCATTTCCTCCATGGGAACGGGAAACAAGCTTGATCCGACAGCCTTTGAAATTGCCGACATCAGCAAGACGAGTGTCTGTCCTCTTGCACGGGTCATGCGGTACGAATTAAGAAAAAGAGGAATCAAAAATGTTAAGGTGCTTTATTCAAAGGAACAGCCCGACGCTTCCTCTAAAAGCCGTACACCTGCAAGCATCTCCTTTGTGCCGTCTGTTGCCGGGCTTCTGATTGCAAGCGAGGTTGTAAAGGATATTATTAAAAAGTGAAGGTAGGATTTGAAGGCAGCAAAAGCTATGCTTTTACTGCCTGATTTTTTGCGTAATAACACCCCGTCAGGCTTGTGATTCAAGATGATAACTTACACTTTTCACAATAATCTTGTCTTACAGAATAAATACTGATATAATGAATTATCACACTGAATATATGTTTTTTAATGAAGTTCAAGGAGATAATTTGTGAAATATGAATAGATTGGAAAATGTATGCGATTTTTATTCGCACTTTTATGATGATGCACCGATAAACATAGTAGCCGTCGGAGAAAGCTATTGGTACAATGACACTGTAATCGAAAGAAGCTCATCGGACCTTACTGCCATTGAATTTGTTGTCAGCGGATATGGCATTCTTGAATGCAACGGCAAAAAATATAATTTAGAGCCGAGAGATGTTTTTTTGCTGAGAAAAGGAACTTATCATAAATACTACAATGCCGATGACAGCACTCTTTATAAAATATACATTACCCTAAGTGGTGAGCTACCCGAAATCCTGTTGAATCAATATCTGCCCGGACATAATTATGTTTACCACAACTTAGAGCTTGAAGATTTATTCAAGGATATATTAAAAAAAGCTAAGAGCTACGGTGATGATTATTTTGAATTAGTTAAAAATTTATCACCCGATTTATTGAAAATACTGATTGCAATCAGTCATTGCAGCTCGAGTCAAAATAACGACTTAGTCACATTATTAAAGGAATATCTCGACACTCAGATTTACAGTCCTTTTTCACTGGATTCAATGTGTAAAAAGTTTGGATATTCTAAAAATCATCTTATTAATATCTTTTCAAAAAGATATAAAATAACGCCATATCAGTATTATACTTCTAAAAAGCTTGAAACAGTTAAGCTTTATCTTTTAAACACCAACTTTCCTCTTTATGATATAGCGGAAAAAATGTCATTTTCCGATCAGCAATATTTTTCTTCATGGTTCAAGTCTCTTTGCGGTGTGTCCCCTTCCGGATTTAGAAACAGTTTCAAAAAAGGAAATTGTGATAATTCACAATAATCCATTGATTTTTTCCATTGTTAGAGCTGATTTTTCTGTGATATTATATAATTATGAAAAAGTGAGGAGCGTTTTATAATCACCGAGCTTTCTAATCTCACTAAATAGCAAAGGAGAATAATTATGCTTGTTTTAGAAAAATTTTTGGCACTTCTGTTCTCGGTAATAACTACAATAGGAATATTTCCACACAGTATACCAACCGATGTTGTTCTGCCTGAAATCAATACCGATGAGATAATTATCTCTACGGAATGTTTTGATTTTGCTTATGGCAACGGTAAGTTTTCTCTTGCTCTTAACGGTGTAACCATGTTTGCCGACGCAGAGAGTGAATACAAGCTTGGTGAAGAAAAAATATCTTCAACCGACTATGCAAATTACAGTTTAAAAACCGAAGCTGTAAGTGATATAAGAGGTTCAGGTACAAAATTATCCGCAACACTTACATCCGACAACTTACCGACGATGAAGCAGCTTTTCACATTCTATGACAGCGAAAAATATTTTCTTGTCAGCACTGAGCTTGTTACAAATGATGACGATGACGTTGCCTCAAATTATATTGCTCCGATGGTTATTAAAAATCGCAAAATACAAAACGGCAATCCCAAATGGACTAACTTTCTTGAGGTCCCCTTTGACAATGATAATTGGGTAACTTTTGAAACCGCAAGCCTAATGGAAAGCGGTTTAAGTCATGAGGTAGGTGCTTTCTTTACTCCCGACAATAAAGATGGACTTATCATCGGTTCCGTCAACCACGACACATGGAAATCAGCCGTTGAATATAAAAACAGACTCGCTTCAATTGATCAGCTTTATGTATATTCCGGTGCTAACACAGCTCTTACAAGAGATCAGTCCCCTCACGGAACCGTCCACGGTGAAAGCATATCTTCTGCTGCTTTCTTTGTCGGATTTTATAACAACTGGAAAAGTGGCATGAACGAATATGCAAAAATCAACACAACTTTCACACCGAAAAGGGCTTCGGTGACTGAAAGTAATCCGATAGGTTGGAACAGTTGGGGGTCGATTCAGGATAAAATAAGTTATACAAACGCCGTTGCAACTTCTGACTACATAAAAGATAATTTTCAGGACACTTGGCAGGACGAAGACAATGTTGTATATATAAATCTTGACTCGTATTGGGATAATATGACAACAGAAGAACTTTGTAATTTTGTGAAGCACTGCGAAGAAAACGGACAGGTTGCCGGCATATATTCATCTCCCTTCATTATGTGGTGGGATGAGGAAGGTATGAAAAACTATAATGTTCAAGGAACGGATTACAGTTACAATGATATTCGTCTGAAAAAAGCCGACGGTTCTTATTACGGCAACGATATTGACGGTTGCTACCCCTTAGATGTAACGCATCCTGCAACCTACATACATTTTAAATCACAGCTTGAAAAGCTTATGAGTTGCGGCTTTAAATACATTAAGCTTGATTTCCTTGTTCATGGTTCACTTGAAGGAAAATATTACAACGATGAAATTCAAACGGGAATACAAGCCTACAACTATGCTATGAGTAAGGTTTGTGAAATCATCGGTGATGATGTATTTATCAATCTTTCAATGTCACCTATTTTCCCGTATAACTATGCAAACGGCAGGCGTCTTTGCTGTGACACATATTACAATATAGATGAAACCGAATATATGCTCAATTCTCTCACTTACGGCTTTTGGCAAAGCGAGCTTTATGATTGGATTGACCCAGACCATATTGTTTTATGGGGTAAAGACGGCAAAGCAAGTGAAGCCGAGGCTAAAACCCGAATGATTTCGTGTATAATAACCGGTGGCAGTTTTCTTACCGGAGATAATTTTGTAACGCCTGCAAAAAACAGTGATAAGGCTTTTGCACGCTACAAAGAGCTTCTTAAAAATGAAAAGCTTATTAAGATTTTGAAAATCGGCAAGCCCTTTGAGGCGGAAATAAATGCAAAATGTCCTTATGCTGCAGATGTTTTCCGCCTTGAGCATGACGGAAAAACCTATATTGCCGTACTCAACTATAATAAATTACTGTTCAAATCTCTAAGCATTGATATACCTGAAAATTGTGTAGCAGAGAATCTTTTTACAGGAGAAAAGAAAAGCTGTGCAAACGGAGAATTAACGGTTACACTTGAACCACGTGGTAGTGTTATTTTTGAAATCACTGAAAAATAAATTATGCTAATGCCTTACAAAGCTCTTCCCCCACCACTATGGCGGGGGATTTTTTTCACTCAGATGCTTTAAAATTATAAATAGGTTTTAATATATCTCAATCACATCAATCGAAGCTCTGATTACATCAATAATGTCTTTCAGTGATTTGTATGCCATCGGTGCTTCATCAATGGTTAACTCATTAATCGAAGTTGTGTAAATACCTTCCATTGTTTTCCTGTAAGCTTCCAAATCCAGTGCTTCTCTCGCCTCGGCACGAGACATAAGACGATATGCGCTTTTTAACCGCCACAAGTGGCGAGGGAAAAAAGATGCAGAATGAATCAACCGAGCCAAAATAAAGTGAAGCTT
>CAZBFI010000005.1:0-9394 GCA_964491165.1 uncultured Faecalibacterium sp. | reverse complement strand
TTTCCGTAAGATCACTCTCACGGAAAGCCGTTTTAATTTATCATCGTTTTATGCGATATGCGCTTTTTTAACCGCCACAAGTGGCGAGAGAAAAAAGATGCAGAATGAATCAACCGAGCCAAAATAAAGTGAAGCTTGATTTTGGGCAACCCGATGGCGTACGCGGTACGCCGAGCGGCGAGGTTGGTTTATAGCATAAAACACAAAATGCAGTTTTGTCTAATCCACATATAACGCAAAAAGCTTTCCGTAAGATCACTCTCACGGAAAGCCGTTTTAATTTATCATCGTTTTATGCGGTATGCGCTTTTTTAACCGCCACTTCGTTGGTCATTCTCTTGCAAAGCCATAGTATATGCTGCTATCATAAGTGTTCGACTCATCTTTATCATGGTGCGAATACCAAACCTGTGCAAAAAACGGATTGTGCTTTGCAATTTCATCGTAATTCCACGGCATCGGCAAGCATTCGGGACACCAGTGACCACCCTTTAAGACAAGATTCGGACTCATTTCAAACTCGTGACCGCAATCACATTTCCAGCTGATTGGAGTGTACATATCCTTGCCGAGCTTTTTTGAAAGACACTCACCACCTCTGAACTCTGCTGCTTTTTGCATATCTTCAATGTCGAGCGATTCAAAATCCTTTGTTTCGTCATATCCGTGATCAAGATAGCTCATTTCATGCTTGTCCGGAATCACCACTTCAAATGAATCCCAATTTCCAATGGAATCATATTTCTCATAAGAGCCGTAATAAGCGGTAATTCTATCCTTGATTCCGTTGTCAATCCATGCTCTTGTGCCGTAAAGCGGTGTTTTTGCAATGTCACTCATCAAGGTCTTTTTCAAAATTATATAAGGAGCAATTCCCGAAAGCTTAAAATAAAACGGTACATTCCTTGAAAGCCTCTTAAAATAATCCTTGAGTGGAACATTAGCTCTGAAGTGCAGATAATTTTCAAGCTCATCCGCATCTGTAAACCATTGACCGTGAAAATTCTGCAAGATGAACCAATTCGGCTCAAACAGTTTTTTGGGAACATCTTTCCCTTTCATACCCAAGCTGTTGAGAAGAAGCTCTTCAAATTCATAATTCGTGAGTCGGTAATCGGGGCCGGAGCTTATATTATAAAATCTCCTCCAGAACTCCTCGGGAACACGCTCATTGCAAACCTTTGCGCAAAGCCTTCCGCTGTCCTCAACAGTTACCCATTCGAGAACACCGTTTATCGGGACATGATACATTATCGGATCAAGATTTTTAAGTATGTCGGGATAAAGGATTCCTGTCTGTCTCAGTGACACCCAATATTTCAAGCCGGAGTCTGCAAGAATTTGTTCGGCAATGGTCTTGCTTATGGCGTAGTGATCGTATACGCTTATTTGTATCGGATCACCGGTTCTGCCCCAATGAGTCGGATAATTCCGATCCCCCGTTTGAGCAACCGTACCGATATAAACAACCTTAATTTTATCAGGATCGGGCTGTGCTTTCACCGCTTTGACAATGTTTTCCATTGCGGTTATATTTGTGAAAAGTGTCTTTTTAGGATAATAATCAGCTGCCGGTGAAACAAGTCCACCCACATGAAGTATGTAATCTGCACCCTCAACGCAAGAAAGAACATCGTCATAATTTGTCAAATCACCCCATACACATCTTACACAAGGGTCAAACATATAATCGGAAAACTTCTTTCTCGCCTGCTTCGTGTCCAAATTAAGCAAGACGATATCATACATATCCCGCCTTTTATAAAGCTCTTGAAATGCCGCAAAGCCCATGTTGCCTGATGAGCCTGTCAAAAACACTGTTTTTTTCACAAAAGCGCCCCCCTAATGTGTATATATTATACAACACATTTCTGTAACACTTGTTAATTTTTTGTTAACTGTACATTTTAAGTATACTTTGAGCCTTTAACAAAACATCTTTTTTCAAGCTTTCGGGAGCTATAACCTCAACATTATCACCGAATTGCATCAGCCAAGACACAAGTCCCTGACTACAAACACATTTCGTTTCAAGAACAAAATGCTCACTGTTTCCTGCCGCAGATTTTTTTATTTGACAATCGTCACCGAAGCGGTCAATCATTTCTTCAAGGATAGTGTCATTGCAGCGTAAAACAAGCTTTTGTGTGTCACCACTGAACATATTAAAGAGCTTGCCGGAATAATCCGCAGAATCAAAAAAAGCACGATAAGGAGAAACCTCTGAAAAATCACGGGAGATTTCGTCTATCATCTCAACCTTTTTCATTCTGTCAATTCTTGTGTGCATGAGGTTATCATATTTTGCATTGTTGGAAATCAAATAATAATGATCATTGCTCCAGATCAGAGCGTAAGGACTGACAGTCAGCTCCTTTTCCTCACGGACAATGCCGTTAATTTTTCCGTCAATTTTCCGTTTAATATAAATGAATGATATTTTTTTCTTTTGCAAAATCGCTTTGTTTATAAGATCAATGTTGTAATATATTTCTTCATTTTTGCATTTGTTACGGTTATCAATATAAACCTGCTTTTCCAAAAGCTTGGCTTGGTATGTACTGCACAGAGTGGAGATTTTTTTAATCAGCTCCTTGCTCTTTTTTGCACTGATGAAATTTGCCGCTTGAACCGCATCCATCAAAAGACGAATTTCGGGAACCTCAAAGTCTCGGTTAAGAATACGATAACCTCTTTTTTCAGTTGAAACATCAACACCGAAATCCTTTAAAGCGGCAATATCGGCATAAATTGATTTTCTTTCACACCTGATGTTGTTTTCTTCAAGCATACTCATAAGCTCGTCAGCTTTGACAAGATTGTCCTCATCGCTGTATTTTTCAAGATACTGCTTGATAAATAAAAGCTTCAGCTTTGTATAACCTTTTTCAGCCATGCAATCACCTCATATTATTCGTGAAAATATTTTAGCATAGATTATATTAAAAGTAAACCGTAAAAAGTCGTGATATCGACAGCGTATACGCCACGAAATCACGACTTTAAATTATTTAACTCACTGAAAAATCAAATCAATTAATAAGTAAGCTTGCTGTTAATTTCTCTGACGACATCTTCATGAAGCTTAACAAGCTCACGGTCGTATGTCATCATTCCGTTAACCTCAAACTCAACATCGGAAACCTGAGTGTAAACAGTTGCGGAAAGTCCGTTCTTTATATTGGGAATAATTTGTCTCTCATGAAGCTTTTTATAAGCCTCTGTAAGCTTATCCTTGTCGGCATACATCTGATAGCCGAAGCTCTTTTCCCAATTCCAGACATGATCCTTGATTTTACTGCTGTAACCGCCGTACTCACTCAAAACGATGGGTCTGTTATCATACTTGGGAAGAATAACCGGCATGATATACTTATGTATACTTCTGAAATCCGGACCTTTCTGATCGTACCATCCACTCGCATGGTCGCAGAATCTTGACGGATCCTTTTTCTTTGTCCACTCACCGATTCTCTTTGCATCAAACTGTCCCCATGCTTCATTGAACGGAACCCAACAACAAATTGATGTGCTGTTATAAAGTGAATCAATCATTTCCTCATATTCCTGCTCAAACTGTATTCTCCACTCGATTCTGTCTCGTGAGAAGGTCTTATAGGAATTATCCTTTTTGGTAAGGTAAAGCACGGGATTAAGGAAGCTGTGGATGTTAGGAATCACACCGACATACAAGGAGTTAAGCTTTTGACCGCCGCTGACCATGTCCTGCCAGACAAGCATTCCGAGTCTGTCACAATGATAATACCATCTTGCACTTTCAACCTTGATATGCTTACGAAGCATATTAAAGCCGATATCCTTCATCTTTTCAATATCGTAAATCATTGCCTCATCGGTCGGAGGTGTAAGTCCACCGTCACTCCAATAGCCTTGGTCAAGCAGACCCTTTTGGAAGTACGGCTCGTTGTTAAGAAACAGTCTCTTATAGCCTGCATATTCACCGATGGAGAATTTACGCATACCGAAATAACCCTTAACACTGTCGCAAACAGAACCATTATCGGACAGCTCGAGAACAAAATCATAAAGGAACGGATTTTCGGGACTCCAAAGCTTTGCATCGGGAATTTCAACCTTGTCACAATTTAAAACAGCCTTTTCGCAAACGAGTGCTTCACCGTCAAACACCTTGATTTTAAGTGTTCCCTCACCGCAGACATTTGTTTCGATGTTAAGAACTCCTTCATCGATATCGGGTGTCAACTTATAGCCTTTTATATAATTCTCGCTGACAGCTTCAAGCCAAACAGTCTGCCAGATGCCTGAGGTTGAGGTGTACCAAAAACCGTGTGATTGGCTTGCCTGCTTACCTCTGTTCTGCCAGCCGTCATCTGTCGGGTCATAAACCCAGACAACAAGCTCATTTTCGCCGTCCTTGAGTGCCTGTGTAATATCAAGACTAAACGGACAGTAACCGCCTATATGTGAGCCAACCTGTGTTTTGTTGACATATACCTTGCATTCCCAATCGACTGCTCCGAAATGAAGAAGTGTTCTTTTTCCTTTAAAGCTGTCGGGAAGAGTGAAGCTTTTCTTATACCAAAGCCTGTCATTTGCACTGACTCTCCTGCAAATTCCTGAAAGACAGCTTTCAACTGCAAAAGGAACACGAATTTTTTCTTCGTAGCTGTCACACCACTCGGTTTTTGCATCTGTGACGGCAAAATCGAACATACCGTTAAGATTAACCCAATTATCTTCTCTTACCATCTGCGGACGGGGATACTCGGCAAGAGGCTTGTCACACATTGCCTCTTTTGCCCAACGGGTAGTTAATGTCATCATAATATTTCCTCCTAAATAAATCAGGCAATGTAATCCTTATATACCCAGCCCTTAGGACTTGAATAAGGATAACTGCTGTCATCAACCACAACATAAACCCAATCGGAATCTGTTGTGCTGTAACCGAGAACGCGAACTGTAAAGCCGTAAGGAACAGTTGCAACAATGCCATATCCTGTGCCGGGACCCGAACGGAAGTTAAGAGCGTCATTTTCGGGAGGATAAATTGTTGCGGTATACGGAGTGCCGTAAGCCTGATATCCGTCATCTTCAGTTGTTTCGGATTCGGTTGTGGTCGGCTTTGTTGTTGTCTGAGTTGTTGTCGGTTTTGAGGTAGTGGTCTCGGTGCTTGTTGTTTCCACCTTATACTCATAAACCTCGCTTGTCTTTACCCAGCCCATAAGGTCATGATAAGGACTTTCAACATAATAGTATCCGCTTTCACTTGCATAAGCGTAAAGAGGATATCCATACGGATGTGTTGCAACGGTAGCAGCCGATGATGACGGGCTTGCTTTCAACAATACCGAACCGTTTGACGGGAAAAATGCAGTAACTGACATGTTATAGCTTGACGGCTCTCTTACGGAAGAGCTGCTTTGCGTAGTAGTGGTGGTCGTAGTAGTTGTTGTCGTAGTAGTTGTTGTCGTAGTAGTTGTAGATGTTGTTGTATTTTTATCAGTTGTGCTTGTTGCACCGGATGTACTTGATGTACTTGATGTACTTGATGTACTCGACGGACTTGTACTGCTTGTCATACTCGGATTTGTGGTTGTTGTGCTTGCAGGTGTTGTCGTTGTGGGAAGGGTTGTTGAAGTTGATGCATCAACCTGAGGATCGGTGCTTGAAGCATTACCCGAGCTTATTTTCGGAAGAACATTATCAACAACATAGCCTGCTGCGAAGATGATGCAAACGAGAACAACCACAAGAGCGAATACCGTGGCATAGCCTTTGTTTGCGGACTTTTTCTTTTCTCTTTCTTTGTTTTGATTATATGCCTGTGTTATATCCTCGATATCGTCCTGCTGATTATGAGCGTAGCTGTTGCTGTCAAAAAGAGCCTCAATGAGTGAATTATCCTCAACGGGAATATGAGTTGCAGGCTCATTCAATGCCACATCTTCGCTGTTTTTGAGCTTATCGGAATCCAAAACGATGGTTTTGTCAACATCCTCATCGGGAGTACTTTCAACAACGCTGTCACCGAAAAGGTGCTTTGCCTTTTCTTCCGGTGTATCCGAAACGGGCTGCTCTTCCTTTTCGTCAAGATATGAAAGCTCACTTGTATATTCCGGAGGAGTGAAGCTTTCTTCTTCAGCTTGAATCTCTTCCGGAGCAAAGCCATCCTGCTCGACCTGCTGTGTCGGCATCGGCTCTGAAACATATTCGGGGATAGCTTCAACAACCGGAGCAGTCTCCTCTTTAAGCTCGCCTTGAATTTCCATTGCAGGCTCAGAAGCTTCCTCCTGCTCAAAATCCATTGTTTTGAAAACATTCGGCTCCGATTCGGGAATCGACTGAGTCTGATTGCTTTCCTTTTCACCCTCCGACGAATCACTCAAGCTGATTATCATTCCGCATTCGGGACAGAAGTCGGCGTTTTCGGGAAGTTCTTTTCCGCAAAAATTACATTTCATATAATCACTCCTATTTAACATTCTCAATTATTTGTTTCACATCATAATATACCGAATATTATCTTAACACACAACGGCCTTAATTTCAAGGTTAAATTATTAAATAACAGTTTTATAACACTGCTTTTCACATCAGATGCCTATGTCATTTATATCATAGGGCGTGCGTTGATAAACAAAATAGTTCAGCCAGTTTGTAAACATCAGCGTTCCGACATTTCTCCAGGTCATGATCGGTTTTTTTGTGGGATCATCGTCGGGAAAATAGTTATACGGCACTTTAATGTCAAGACCCTTTTCTTTATCTCTGAAATATTCCTTTGCTAAGGTGTCGGCATCATATTCGGAATGACCTGTTGCATAAAAATTACGGCATTCGAGGTCGGAAACAAGATGTATTCCGGCAATATCGGAATAAGAAAGAATCTGCAAATCCTTACATAAGGCGACATCGTTGAAGTCAATTCCCGTATGGCGTGAATGGGGAACGAAATATGTATCGTCAAAGCCTCTCATCAGCGGATGATATAAATCAAGCGGACGATGCGGGAAAACACCGAACATCTTCTCATCAAGCTTATAATTCCTGATGCCGTAATGATAATACAGACCTGCCTGTGCTCCCCAGCAAATGTGAAAGGTTGAGTAAACATTAGTTTTTGACCACTCGAAAATCTTGCAAAGCTCCGGCCAATAATCAACCTCTTCAAACTCCAACAGCTCAACGGGAGCGCCCGTGATGATCATTCCGTCATATTTTTTATCACGGACATCATCAAACACATGGTAAAACTTGTTCAAATGGTTTTGAGAAGTGTTTTTTGATTCATGGGTTGCCATCTGCAAAAACTCAACATCAACCTGCAAGGGAGTGTTACTCATCAGCCTTAAAAGCTGAGTTTCCGTGACAATTTTGGTGGGCATAAGATTGACGATAAGTATTTTAAGCGGTCTGATATCCTGCTTTGCCGCCCTCGATTCGGTCATAACAAATATATTTTCATTTTCAAGCAATTCCCTTGCGGGAAGGCTGTCGTTTATCTTAATAGGCACTTGTGATACCTCCTTTAAAACATATCGAATAAATTTTAGCACAAAACTGTCTCTATTTCAACCGTAAAAGCAAAAATCAGACGAAATACTACAGCGACACAGTTTGACCCGTGTCGCTGATGTGCTTTTATTTTTTTCAAATGAAATTATTCGTTGGAAGCTTCAACGCTGTTACGCTTTTCATTAAGCTCTTTCATAATCTGCTTGTGACTTTCGTTGCTGATTTCATAATTCTTCATGGGAATGCATGAAAGCAGGCAGGTTACGGCAGCGGGAATCGAAACAAGGAAGAACATACCGAAACGGTAAGGCTCAAATTCCGGTGCGGTTGCAAACATATAATCCGATGCCGGAGAAGCTGCCAAAGCCTCATTACAAGCCGCAACATTGTCTCCGCTGAAGCCTACCAAAGCAAAAACAATACCTTGGATAAATGATGAAATTCCTGCACCGAGCTTTGTTATAAAGGACTGTCCTGAGAAAAATACTCCGTCGGGACGATAGCCGGTTCTTTGTTCATCATAGTCAACGCAGTCGGCAATCATAATTGACTGGATAACCATGGAAGCACCGAGGCTTGCACCTGCAACTGCAAACAGCACTGCAAGGACAATGATCCATACGGTTTTGTAAAGCTCTGTACCTGCAATCAGATAAACAGCAAAAACTGCGAAGAAAGGAATTGAACCGATGATATTGCAAAGATTATAAAGCTTCTTCTTTTCAATCTTTTCGCAAAGGCTCGGAACAAGTGCCATTGCAACAAACTGACCTGCAAACATGCCACCGCCGAGAATTACCATCTGCAAGATATAGCTTTGTCCGTCGCCGCCGTTATCACCGTAGTAATATGAAAGAAGTGTCATTGCAACGATTGTGAGAAGCTGCATGGGAGCTTTGATGATTCCGGAAATAAGAAGTCTTCTGAAAGGCATACAGCCCCACATAATCTTCACATTGTCAATGAAGCCCTTATGAGCATCGGAGGGTTGCTTAACTCTCTCCTTTGCAAAGCAGGAGCATTGGAACAAGAGTGAACCGATGACTGTAAGAATGCCACAGACAACGATAAAGCCCATCTGTGTGCCGTCTTTTTGTCCCATTGTTTCGGCAAACTTTGCACCCACGCCCTGTGAAAGAGGCATAACGGAAAGAAGGACAACTCCTCCGCCTATACCTGCTATCATTCTTGCAAGACCCAAAAGCTTTTCACGGTCTTTTGAGCTTTCAGTCATAAGTGATGTTATACCCCAAATGGGAATATCACCGGCAGTATAAGTCATACCCCAAAGAATATAAGATATACCTGCCCATACAATGATCAAAGCGTTCTTTGTGGGTGAATTGGCAGTCGAATACTGAGCATTCACAAAGGTGAGGAAGGTTGTGATCATGACTATGCCGGGAACAAAGAAAAGATAAGGACGGCACTTGCCGTATTTACTTCTTGTTCTGTCAACAATTGTACCCATCATGGGGTCATTGATTGCGTCCCAGACTCTCGCAATACCCATTATTACGCTTATTGCCATAGCCGGAATAAAAATAACGCTCTGGAAATAGAAGGTCATTCCGGTTGTGATGATGTTGTAAATCATATTCTGACCGAGCAGACCTATGAGATACATGTTTCTTTCTTTTTTAGTGTATGTGTTCATTTTTTCCTCCGTTTTCGGCTTTCGCCGTACTTCCTTTTGATTATATCACATTTTTTTGAAAATGATATACCTATTTCAAAAAAACAGGTCATAAACTGGAATATTTTCCAATCCATTCTTCAACTGCCTTTTTATCGTAGGTCTCCGGCATTTGTGCCGCACAGGGATCGACAGACGGAATTGATTTCAGATTTGACACCAAGGGTGACAAAAGCTTAATCAGTGGCAGAGCAACAG
>CAZBFI010000004.1:0-28140 GCA_964491165.1 uncultured Faecalibacterium sp. | reverse complement strand
GAGTCGGGCTATACTGCTGTTTCCGACTGTTCGGTTTGCGGTTTACCCGTTTCACAAAAGCAGGAGCTTGCTAAGCTTGAGCATGATTTTTCTCAAAAGGTGATAAATGACAGTCACTTAAAGGAAACAGTTGACGGAACGAGCGTATATTATTACGAATGTGCAAACGGAGACTGTGAAGAAATCAGTGAGGAGGACACCTTTACTGTTGATTCGAGTGAATATACCTGCCCTCCTGCAGCTGTAACGGTTCTCACAGAGGGCTTGAGCGTTGATGCGGAAAATCCATCGGCAGTTGTTGTCACTAATAAGGAAACTCTCACCCTTGATTTTTCGCCCAAGGACGAAAGCATCGGCAGAAATATTGATGCATGGTGGGCAGGGATCAAGATCACTGCAAACAGCAGTCTGACTGCCGAACAGCTCAAAAAAGTTTTATATCGCACTCATTTCGACTCATGGGGCGCTGATAAATCCTTCTGGACATACAAGGACTCCTTGGAAAGTGCAGATGAGCATTATATAACAGTTTGGGTTCCCATCACAACGGAAAGCTTTGAAAAATATTCCGACGGCTTTTTAAATGTAACATACAGATTCGACTGGGACGGCAACGGCTTTGGTGTTTCAACTCAGGATATTACCATCAAAATTGATTTAAGCAAGGTTGAGCTTATTCATTCGCAGGGTCATACGGAGGTCGTTGACACTCAGCCTAAGGACGCAACCTGTACTCAGGCAGGCTACACTAAGCAGTCACACTGCTCTGTTTGCGGACTTGTCATAAGCACAAAGGACGAGGTTAAGGCTCTCGGTCACGATTTTTCAAAAGTAATTCTCGATGAGGATCATCTGGCAGAATCGGCAAGCTGTGTCCATTATGACCTTTACCGTTATGGTTGTGTTCGTTGCAATGTTATGAGTCAGGACAAGTTTTATGAGGACAAGGAAAACAGCACTCTGCTTGAGCATGAAAAAATCCGTAAGGTTGATGAGCTTCATCTCGCAAAACCGGCAGACTGTGAAAATCCCGCATGGTATTACATGGGCTGCAAGACCTGCGACACTGTTTTCAAGGACGATGAGTCGTTTTCGGATGGAACACCGCTTTACCATTCATGGAGAATTGAAAAGCTCACAAAAAAAGCAAGCTTGACCTCCGACGGTGAAATCAACTTCTTCTGCGAGGACTGCTCGGCAAAGGACGATTCTCCGATTCCCATTGCAAAAATCGAGTCCATAAAGCTCAGTGCAACAAAGGTCAATTATACAGGCAAGGCTGTCACTCCGACTGTCACAGTTAAGGACAGAGAGGGAAACACCCTTGTCAATAAGAAGGATTACACCGTAAAATATATTAACTCCGACCTTCCCGGCACAGCCACGGCAAGAATAACCTTTATCGGAAATTACGAGGGAAGCTATGACGCAAAGTATTCGGTGGAAATTCCCGTGACAGCCAAGGCTGCATTTGCTTCAAACAACAATGCAATCAAAATCTCATGGGAAAAAGTACCCGTTGCGGCAGGCTATAAGGTCTATTACAAGACAGAAAAAGGCTGGAAAGCACTCGGCTCAACAAAAAACACATCGGTGACCTTTAAAAATCTTCAGCCTGCAACAAAGTTCACCTTTGCCATCAGGTCTGCGGTCATCAAAAACGGAAAAACTTATTTTGCAAATTCGTATAAAACAATCGACACGGCAACAACCTGTCCTGCTCCTCAAAAGCTCACTGCGACACAAAACACCTCGGCAATTAAGCTTTCATGGACAGCAGTAAAGGGTGCAGACGGATATGCAGTGCTGTTGAAAACACAGAACGGCTGGAAGGTTCTCGGCACAACCAAGGCGCTTTCGGCAACCTTTACGGGTCTTGCAAGCGGAACTAATTATATTTATGCTGTCAGAACAGTAAACCTCACCGCTTCAAAGCAAAAGCTTTACGGCGGATATGTTCAGCTTACAACGGCAACAAAGCCGTCAACTCCCACTGTTTCGGCAACCACAAGCAACGGCAGTGTTTCTTTAAGCTGGAGTGCAGTCAAGGGTGCAAGCGGTTATCAGGTATACTATAAGTCCGAAAAGAGCAACGGCTATGTGCTTATTGATACAGTCTCGGCAGGCACAACAAAGCTTACCGATACGGGTTACACAAGCGGTTCAAAATATGTCTTTGCCGTAAGAGCTACAAAAGCGGTTCAGGGCGGATATATTTATGGCGCAATCGGTAAAAGAACCGTCACGGTAAAATAAATCGGAGGGATAGAATATGCAGCATAAGATTATAGCTTTTTACAAAAAGGTCATTGCAACTGTGACAGCTTTCCTTATTTCTCTTGGCATCGGCTGTTCGGGCGAGGGTGACAGCAGCGTTGAAAGACCCGACCCCGACACTGTCACTGCTTATGATGTGCTGAATGCCGATTACTTTTTAAATGTTGATGCGGGAAATAAGCTTCATGACATCAGCAGTCTGCTTTACGGCATCTTTTTTGAGGATATCAACTTTGCGGCAGACGGTGGTCTTTATGCCGAAAAGATTATTAACCGTTCCTTTGAATACGGTGAGCTTGCCTCAGACGATGAGCTTCACGGCTGGTCAAGTGTCGGTGATTCGAGCCTTGAGGTTGTCAAGGACGATAAAGAAGGCGGACTTAATGAAAACAATCTCAACTATCTTGTCATAAAAAACACCTCAAATGAAATTGCAGGTGTTCAGAACAGAGGCTTTCTTGACGGCATGAACAGCGTTGAGGGTGAAAAGTATGACTTTTCGTTTTATGCAAGGTCAATCGGAGCTTATGATGGAAAAATCACTGTAAGGCTCGTTGCCGGCGGAGAAATTGCGGCTGAGTCGGAGGTTAACGGCATAGGCGAAGGGTGGGCAAAATTTGAAGGCTCATTTGTTTCAAAAATTACGGCTGACAGCGATGTGTTCTTTCAGCTTCTCACCGATAAGGGCGAGGTCGCTCTTGACATGGTTTCACTCTTTCCGCAAACCTATAAAAATCACGGAATGAGAAAAGACCTTGCAACAATGCTTGAGGAGCTTGAGCCTGCCTTCCTGCGTTTCCCCGGTGGCTGCGTAATAGAGGGCTATGACAAGCAAACAGCATATAATTGGAAAGACAGCATCGGTGTCGGTGCCGACGGACTTCCCGTTGAGTTTAACGGCAAATACGGTGATGTTGCCGCAAGAAGCTATGGCATTAACCTTTGGACAAATGTCAACGCAACCGATGATCCGCTTCCCTGTTACATGAGCTACGGCTTGGGCTTTTATGAATATTTTCAGCTTGCAGAGGACATCGGTGCAATCGGTGTGCCTGTTATAAACTGCGGACTTTATTGCCAGATGAGAGGCAAGGGCCCTGTTGAAATGTACACTCCCGAATTTGAGCAGTATCTTCAGGATATGGTTGATCTTGTTGAATTTTGCCGTGGTGATGAATCAACGGTGTGGGGCAAGGTCAGAGTGTCTCTCGGACATGAAAAACCCTTTGAGCTTAAATACATCGGCATCGGAAACGAAAATGAGGGCGAGGATTATTTTGAAAGATATGAAGCCTTCCTTGAGCGCTTCAATCAGGAAAAAGCAAAGAATCCCGAAATGTATGAGGGACTTGAGCTTATCTATTCCTCAGGTGCAGACGATGCTCTCGGCTCGGAAAATTACATCAAGTCTTATGAAAACGCATACGAGTATATAAATGAAAAGGGTATAAGCATTGACCAATACGCAGGTCTTACGGATCAGCATTATTACAATGAGCCGTCATGGTTCTTGGAAAACTCCGATTATTACGATGAGGCTAATTACAAGAGAACAGCCGAGGAAATGCTTGAAACCGGCTACGGCGGAGGAATCAATGTATTTTTGGGCGAATATGCCGCAAAGTCCAACAGACTCGAAGCAGCACTTGCAGAGGCAGCATATATGACCGGACTCGAAAGAAACGGTGACATTGTTAAAATGGCAGCCTATGCACCTCTTTTCGGCAATCTTACGGCAACTCATTGGGCGCCGAACCTCATCTGGTTCAACAATCATCTTTCAACCGGTTCAATCAGCTATTATATGCAAAAGCTCTTTTCGACAAATGCAGGCACAGAACTTCTCAAAACGGATTTTGACGGAGCTGCGGTTGAAGTCGGTGACCTGAACGGCAGAGTCGGTGTCGGCACGTGGTACACGAGTGCAGAGTTTGACAATGTCAAAATCACCGACAACGAAACGGGAAAGGTTATCGGTAAGGACAGCTTCCTGCCAACATCTTATTGGTGGGGTTGGACTGACACAACAAGCGGTGAATGGAGCGTAAAAGACGGAAAGCTTCTTCAAAAATCCACTTGGATGGCAGATAATCACAGGGGTGCAGTCACTTATTTCGGTGATGTAAGCTGGTCAAATTATACATATACTGTTGAAGCAACAAAGCTTGACGGCTCGGAGGGCTTTATCATTCCCTTTGCCGCAAAGGACAAGGATAATTATTGGTTCTGGAACATAGGAGGCTGGGGTAACACGGTTTCGTGTTTGCAGGAGGTTGAAAACGGTGCAAAGACCGGCAGAGTTCCCGGCACAGTTAAGGAATTTTCGGTTGAAACCGGCAAAACCTATGAAATCAAGGTTGTTGTTGACGGCTGTCATGCAAAGGGCTATATTGACGGAGAGCTTATGTTTGACAAGGAGCTTGAATCAGGAACAAAGGCTGAATGCTATCAGGTTGTTTCCACCGACGAAAGTGGAGATATCATCATTAAGCTTGTTAATGTTACCGACAGTCAGAGAAGCGTTGCAATCAGCATTGACAACGCAGATGTCACTTCAACTGCAAAGGTTTACAGGGTTTCCGGTGAAAGCCTTAATGACGACAACATTCTCGGTCAGCCGGAGGCTTGCAAGATCGAAGAGCTTACAGTTGACGGAATAAGCGGAAGGTTTAATTATACTCTTGCAAAGTACAGTGCAACCGTTATAAGAATCAGCAGGCAGTGACAGACTGAAAAAAATTTAACACCATGAAAACAAGGGTTTCTTTTTGCGTGAGCTTAAAGAAACCCTTGAATAATTTCTGCTTGACACTTATGAAAATCCACAAAATTTTTCAGCCGGTTATTTTTCTATTGACTAATTTTTCCGTCAAATATATAATGATTATTGAGGTTATTGTTAACTTTGGAGGTGTTATTTTGAAATCAAAGGTTTATTTTGTTGCAAATTGCAATAAGGAAAATGTTTTAAAGCTTTATAAGGCGGTTGGCAAGCAGCTTACCGGAAACATTGCCGTTAAGGTTCATTCCGGTGAGGTGGGCAATCAAAACTTCCTCAGACCTGATTTTTGGCAGGAATTGATAAATTATATCGGTGGAACGGTGACGGAAACAAACACAGCCTATGAGGGCTCGAGAAACACAACTCAAAAGCATCTTGAAACCATGAAAGAACATGGCTGGAGCGACATTTTCCCCTTTGAGATTCTTGACGCAGAGGGCGAGGATATGGTTCTTGAGGTTGAAAACGGAAAAAGAATCAAGAAAAATTATGTCGGAAAGAATACGGCAAAATATGACGCTCTTGTTGTGCTTTCACATTTCAAGGGACATCCGATGGGTGGCTACGGCGGAGCAATCAAGCAGCTTTCAATTGGCATGGCATCGTCTTTCGGAAAGGCGTATATCCACGGAGCAGGAGATGTTGAAAAATTCTGGACGGCAGAGCATGACAGCTTTCTTGAGTCAATGGCAGATGCCGCAAAAAGCGTTGTCGATTATTTCAAGGGCAATGCCGTTTATATCAACGTGATGAAAAATATGTCGGTTGACTGTGACTGCTGTGCTGTTGCAAAAGACCCTTGCATGAAGGATATCGGAATGTTGGCTTCACTCGATCCGGTTGCAATCGACAAGGCTTGCATTGACTTGGTTTATGCTTCCGACGACATCGGAAAAAAGCAGCTGATTGAAAGAATCGAAAGCCTCAACGGAGCATATACGATTGATGTCGCAAGTGAGCTTGGCATCGGCAGTAAGGACTATGAGCTTATCAATATAAGCTGAAAACTTATGTAAAAGGAGAATTTTATGAGCCGCTTATTTTCAATTATTATCACGATTTTAATGATGCTTGAGTCGTTTCCGGTTTTTTGGATTCCGACACTCAACATTGACGCTTCAAAGGAGCTTGCACCTGTTTCAACCAGAGCAACGGGATTCTTGTATGGACTTGCCGAGGAGGGCGTGCCGTCAAAGGCAATGACCGACAGCCTTGATATCTCATCTGTTTCACAAAAGGTTGTTGACGGCTTGCAGCACCCCACGGGCGATATAACTCATGTTGCCTGTCAGCTTGACAGCTGTGACTACACCGTTGTGTATCTTCAGGATGCATACAGCACTTGGTATTATTGCCATGATGAAATAATGCAGATGCGTCAGAACGGAACATACGATTGGGAGAAGTTTATCACCGAAAGCTATTTTCCCATAATCAGAGAAAAGGTTGCCACCTTGAAGAGCGTGTCTTATAAGGACAAGCTTGTTTACTGCATATATAACGAGTGTGACAACGGAGTCTGGTTCGGAAATTATGTGGATTCAACACCCGTTTACGATGAAATCGGCAGGGAGAATTTTTATAAGGCTTGGAAGATGACCTATGACCTTGTCAAATCACTTGACAGTGAAGCTCTCATCGGAGGCCCCGGTTTCTGCGACTATGAAACCTCAAAAATCGAAGGCTTCATGACCTATTGCAAGCAGAATGACTGTCTCCCCGACATCATGATTTATCATGAGCTTGCATGGTGGTCGATTTATGATTGGCAGGTTCATGTCGATGATTATCGCAGAATCGAGGACACGCTCGGAATTGATGAGCTTGATATAGTTGTCACCGAATACGGTGAAATGCAGGACTGCGGTAATCCGGCAAAAATGGTGCATTATGTCACTGCCATTGAAAACAGCGGAACATGGGGTGAAATGGCATATTGGCGCTTGGCAAACAACCTCAATGACACTGCCGCAGATGATAACTCGCCCAACTCGAATTGGTGGCTTTACAGAAAGTATGCCGAAATGGAGGGTAATCTCTTAAAGACAAGCGTAACATCGGTCAAGAAAAAGGATCTTTATGACGACGATTGGAGACTTACATATAAGGGCATAGCTTCAATCAATGAGGAGAAGGATGAAATCAAGGTCATTGCTGCCGGAAGTGAAAACAAGCGTGCAGTTAAAATTACACAGCTTGATAAGACTCAGCTTTCTTCAGATGTCAATGTCAAAATCGAATGCGTTTATTATCAGGGACTCGGTGGAGTGGTTTGCTCACCGATAGTTTTAAGGCAGTTCAATACAGCTGTTTCACTCGGCACACTCAATATAAATATTCCGGCAACAGATACCGATGCTGTTTATTTCATCACTGTTTCTCAGAAAAAAGACGATGCTGCAATAATTAAAAATGACAACATTCCCGTAAGGTACGAGTTTGAGGACGGAAAGCTTTTAGGTTCTGCGTATAAATATGACAGTGCTTATGCCACAACGGGAAAGCAGGAGGGTATGTGCGGCGGCTTTGAAAATGACGGCGACGGAGTCAGCCTTGATGTTTACGCAAAAACCGACGGCATATATGACTTCAAGGTAATTTTCGGCAATTCAAATGACGGAAAGAATAAGGACGACAGAGATTATACTAAATTAAAGCTTAGCGTTGACGGAAACGAGCAGATTTTAAGCGTTCCGAATACGGTTAAAAGCGAATATACCGACTGCCTTAATTTACAGCTGGAGCTTTCTAAGGGCAAGCATGAAATCACCTTCAGTCATTACGAGGGTACTTTTGTTCTTGACAGTGCGATTATGAGCTTGCATGAACAACAGCAGGAAATTACTTTGCTTGCTGATTCGGATGACGGCACTGCTTATCTTGCCGTTGCTCCGAGTGACGGATATTATTCGATTAGCGCGACAAGCTCTGCTTCGGGAAGTGTTGACGGCTCAAAATGCAGCTTTGCAGACGGACAGATGATTTATCTCAGAAGAGGTCTCAATCAAATCAAGCTTGATGAGAAGAATGTTAAAATAGCTCTTTGCAAGCAGTCGGAATTTGATTCGGGAATCACTGTCACGGCAGATGAAATGGAGCTTTCGGGTTCGGCAGTGCTTGGTGAGGATAAGTACGGCAAGTCTTACATTGACGGTATTTCAAGTCAGGGTGGTAAGGCTGAATTCAGCGTAAATGTTCCGAAGGACGGAGCTTACCGTGCAACTGTCAGCTATGCGAACAATCAGGAGGGCGGTTATCATGCTTATAATGTTGATCTGATTGAGGCAATGCTGACGGTCGAGACGGGCGGTGATGCTCAGAACATCTTCTGCCGTAACACTTACAGCCTTTACACATATAAGACTCTCACATTCGACCTTGAGCTGAAGCAGGGCGAAAACACTGTCAGCCTTTACAATGACGGAAGTGTTCTTTTCGCAGGCAATGAAAGCTTTGCACCGAGAATCGAGAGCATAACAATTTCTGCGGTTAACGGATAAAATGAATAATAAAGGGATTCTTTGCCAAATAAGGCAAGAATCCCTTTTTCATGTTGACTTATGAGCTTTGATGTGTAAACGCAAGCCGGTTACAGCATTAAACATCGCTGTTGTTATAATAGTTAGTCGGCACATCATCGGAGGATGCGTATTGACTCGAAAGCTTGCTTTCGGCAACGGCTTGACTGCAAATATAGCTTCCGTCAAGCCAACCGTAGCATTCTTTTTCGGGACAGTAAACATAAAGCCAATTTGTGCTTGCAAGGCTTCCGCCGAAAATCTGAACCTGAGTCAGATCCGTCAGACTGTATATGGGCGAATAGCCGTTTCCCGGACCCTTTCTTAAAATCAGACCGTTTCCGGAAAATATGTAAGCGGTCGTCAGAGGGTAGTTAATGTCAGGCTCAAGGACAGTGCTTGCGTGGTCAAAGATTTGAGAGTAAGTCTCTTGTGAGGTTGTGTCTTTTGCCGAAAAGGTTTGAATGAAGCTTGAAATTGCAGGTGTTATCTCCATGTAATCGGCAATGCCGAAGGCGGCAACGGCAAGTGTGCAGCAGATGAAAAGGAGCAAGAGAATTTTGCCTGCCGGATTTTTTGCTTTTTTGGGTTCGGGCTTTTCGACTTCAATTTTTTCCTCCGGAGAAAAGATATACGCCTTAGGCTCAGACGGTATAACAGAATCGTCGTCTGACGGAAAAGTAAATTCAATGTTTTTTTCAGCTGTTCTGATTGTGCTTTCCTGCTGTGCTGTGTCATCGGCTTTGACCTGCTTGGGCTTTGATTCGGAAAACGGCATGGCGGCATTAAGAGGCATCGTTCCGCAGTTGGGGCAAAAGTTTTCTTTTCCTGTTAAGATGTAGTTGCATTTTCGGCAAAGCATGGTTGTAACTCCTTTGATGTTAATTTCCCCGATTTTTGCTTGGGGGATTTTTCAAGTGAGAGTTTACCACCGGAAAGAAAAAAAGTTTGTCATATTTTAGCTCGTATTTCCGTAAGGATAATATATACCTCTTAAAAATCAACGCCGTAAAAAAATCAGTAAAAATTATTTAATCTTTCATTATTTTTTGTTTTAGGTTATTTTTAAGTTATCGCTTTAGAATATGATTGTGCGATGGGAATTGATATATGTTTTTTCCGATTTTTCATGTATCATCCCTCCTTCCCACCGCACCCCCTCTCCTTTCAAATATGTGTAAAGTTCCCCGGTATAGTCAGGTACCGGGGTTCTTTCCGTTTTGAGAAGATTGGTGTGCTTGGAAGAAAAAAGTATTTAAAAGCTAATTTTTACTTGACATATTGTGTGTTTTGATTTAAAATATTCAAGATAGTGTATTAGTTTGCACTGTCGTTCGAGTAATATTACTGTAATTCTTTTGATGAAGTTTAGGAGTTTCAGGCAGCTTATGCTGCTTGAAAACACTACAGCTGACAAGAAGGCGTATGCCGTTATATAAAAAGCGGCAGAGCCGAATTTACGAAAAAGGAGGTGCTGCTACTTTGGGAGATACAATAGTTAAAATTGTTATTGCAGCCGTTGTTGCTGTGGTTTGCGGAGTTGTCGGATTCGTTCTCGGTCAGCTTCACAGAAAGAAAACCGCTGAAGCACTTATCGGTTCTGCAAATGATGAGGCTGCGAGAATTGTTAATCAGGCAGTAAATGAAGCCGAAACAAAAAAGAAAGAGGCAATTCTTGAGGCTAAGGATGAGATCCACAAATACAGAAGTGAATCCGAGCGTGAGATCCGTGAAAGAAGAAACGAGGTTCAACGCCAGGAAAGGAGACTCGTCCAAAAGGAAGAAAGTCTTGACAAAAAGACTGAAAACCTTGAAAAAAAGGAAGAAGCTCTTGAAGAAAAGATCAAGCAGGCAGAAAGCCAGCTTTCCGAAGCAGAAAGCATCAAAAGAAGTCAGTTAGAAATGCTTGAAAAAATATCGGGCTATACAAAAGAGCAAGCTAAGGTTGATTTAATCGCTTCTCTTGAGGAAACTCTTAAAAGAGAAAAGGCTGTTAAGGTTATGGAGTATGAGCAGATGATTCGCGAAGAATCCGAGAACCTTGCAAAAGAGATTATTTCAACGGCAATTCAGCGTTGCGCAGCAGATCACGCATCGGAGGCAACTGTCTCTGTTGTTGCTCTTCCCAACGATGAAATGAAGGGTCGTATCATCGGCCGTGAGGGTAGAAATATCAGGACTCTCGAAACAATCACCGGCGTTGATCTCATCATTGATGACACACCGGAGGCTATCACTCTTTCAAGCTTTGATCCCGTTCGCCGTGAGGTTGCAAGACTCACTCTCGAAAAGCTTATTTCAGACGGACGAATTCATCCGGCACTCATTGAAAAGCTCCATGAAAAGTCAAAGCGTGAGGTTGATCAGACAATCAAGCAAACCGGTGAAAGAGCAGTCATTGACGCAGGTGTCAACGGCTTGCATCCGGAGCTTGTCAAGCTTATCGGTCGCTTGAAGTACCGCACAAGCTACGGTCAGAATGTTTTGAACCATTCTCTTGAGGTTTCTTATATTGCAGGTCTTATGGCAGCAGAGCTTGGTGTTGATGTCAAGCTTGCAAAAAGAGCCGGTCTTCTTCATGATATCGGTAAGGCTGTTGACCATCAGCAAGAGGGTTCACACATCGAGCTTGGTGTGGAATATGCAAAGAAGTATAAAGAAAATGACATCATTGTCAATGCAATTCATGCTCACCACGGTGATGTTGAGCCTAAGAGCATTGTTGCTTGCCTTGTTCAGGCTGCCGATGCAATTTCAGCCGCAAGACCCGGTGCAAGAAGAGAGAATCTTCAAAATTACATCAAGCGTCTTGAAACTCTTGAACAGCTTTCAAAATCCTTTAAGGGTGTTGACAACGCTTTTGCAATTCAGGCAGGCCGTGAGGTAAGAATCATTGTTAAGCCTGAGATTGTCAGCGATGAGGAAATGGTTCTTCTTGCTCATAATATCGTTGAAAAAATCGAAGAGGAGCTTGAATATCCCGGTCAGATTAAGGTCAATATGATTCGTGAGACAAGAGCAACAGATTTTGCAAAATAAAAATCAACGGGTAGCATCTGATTTTTTCGGGTGCTACTTTTTTTCGGAGACGGATATGGAAATTTTATTTGAGGACAATGAAATAATTGTTGTGAAAAAGCCGCCTGAGATTTTATCTCAGCCGGACGAAAAGAACCGTGAAAATGCCGTGGATATTTTGCGTGAGATGACGGTAGGCGAAATTTTTTCGGTTCACCGACTCGATAAGGGAGTCGGAGGTGTGATGGTTTTTGCAAAAACCTCAAGCTCGGCTGCCGTGCTTTCAAAGCAGGTCAGCGACAGAACGATGCAGAAAATTTATCATGCCACGCTTCACGGACAGCTTGAGCAGGACAAGGGGAAGCTCGAGGATCTGCTCTTTTTTGACAGGAGGAAAAACAAGTCCTTTGTTGTCAAAAGGGAAAGAAAGGGCGTTAAAAAGGCTGCTCTGGAATATGAATGTATCGAAAAGAGCGATGAAAAAACACTGGTTAGAGTCAAGCTCATCACAGGCAGGACACATCAGATAAGAGTGCAGTTTGCTTCAAGGGGAAATCCGATTTTCGGTGACAGAAGATACGGCGCAAAAGATGACGAAAAAAACATCTGCCTTGTTTCAAAGGAGCTTTCATTTTTTCACCCTGTTTCTAAAGAAAAAATGCGATTTGAAATTTGACGGCATTTAATAAAGCGGATAAGAGACTGTAAGGGCAGAACCTTTGTTACAGCCTCTTATTTTTTCTTGTGAGATTTTACGGCGGGCATTTTTAGTTACTTTAAAGTTGAAAATATATAATATCGTAAGTTATGAGGCTTTTAGCTGTGAAAAAAGAGTTTTTTTATTGATTTAATATATCGGTTATGGTAAAATAATTTGATGAGCTAAAGGTAATAAGACGAAAGGATGTTTTCAATGAGATTGCTGCTTGCCGAAGATGAAAAAGAGCTTTCAAATGCCTTGTGTGCAGTGTTAAAACATAACAACTATTCAGTTGATGCGGTTTATAACGGTCAGGATGCACTTGATTACGGACTTTGCGAAAACTATGACGGAATAATTCTTGATGTCATGATGCCTAAAATGGACGGCTTTACCGTTTTGAAAAAGCTGCGTGAAAACGGGATCTCGACTCCCATAATCATACTTACTGCAAAAAGTGAAATCGAGGACCGCATAGCAGGACTTGACACGGGTGCAGATGATTATCTGACAAAGCCCTTTGCAATGGGCGAGCTGCTTGCGAGAATCAGAGCCTTGACAAGACGCAAGAGCGAGTTTTCGCCGAATATACTCTCTTTCTCAAACCTTACGCTTAACAGAGAGACCTTTGAGCTTTCTGTTGGTGACAATTCGATCCGTTTGGGCAACAAGGAGTTTCAGATGATTGAAATGATGCTTTCAAATCCGGGAAGGTTGATTTCCACCGAGCAATTCATGGAACGGATTTGGGGCTATGAAACGGAAGCGGAAATCAATGTTGTCTGGGTATATATCTCCTATTTGAGAAAAAAGCTTGTTTCACTTGATGCAAAGGTTGAAATCAAGGCTGTCAGAGGAGTCGGCTATACTCTGGAGGAAAAGCAATGCTGAAAAAACTGCAACGACGGTTTGTTTTGATTGCCATGGTTGCTCTTACATGCTTGCTGATGGTTCAGCTTTTTGTGGTGAATATCGCAAATATTTATCAGCGTGATCAGGAGCTTTGCAGGGTTCTTGAGACTATTGCCGAAAACAACGGAAAGCTTCCGCATTATTTTTCAAATGCTGCGGCTGAGCTTGAACAGTTTTTCAATCCGTTCACTCATTTTTACAATGAAAGTGAAAATTTCACCTCGACCCGATATTTTGTTGTCGAGATGAATAAAAACATCGTCACAAGGATTTACACCGATGAGATTGACGGAGTTTCGGACAAGATGGCTTATGAATATGCGTCGATGATTTATCGCTCACAGGAGCCGGGCTTCGGTCTTATCGGAGTTTACAGATATTATTACACGCAAACGGGCGACCAGACGCTGTTTGTGTTTGTTGATGCACAAAAGGAGTTTGATGCTGCGGCAACGCTCATTTCAATTTCAATTTTTGTCGGCATCTTCACCTTGATAGTGATTCTCTTTCCGGTTATGCTGTTTTGCAAAATGGCTGTCAGACCGGTTGCTCATGCAATCGAAAAGCAAAAGCAGTTCATTACAGATGCCGGACATGAGCTTAAAACGCCGCTTGCCATCATTTCTGCCGATGCCGAGGTTATTGAGCTTTGCAACGGTGAAAATGAGTGGCTTACGAGCATAAAAAATCAGACTCAGCGAATGAGTGTACTTATAAAAAATCTTGTCAATCTTTCAAAGCTTGATGAGCTTAATGACGCAAACAAAAAGGAAAGCTTTGACATAAGTGAAACCGTGCTTGAAACCGTTGCATCCTTTGAAACAAAAGCAAAGCATGACGGAAAGGAAATCACGGTCAATGTTGTGAAAAACCTCAAATATTATGGCTGTCAGGAAGAAATTATTCAGCTTATATCCATTCTTTGCGATAATGCTATCAAGTATTCCAGTCAAAACGGTGTTATCCGTGTCAGCCTTTATAAATCCGGTAAATATATCTGTCTTGATTGCTTCAACAACTGTGACGATATTGATGCCGAAACAGCTTCAAAGCTGTTTGACCGCTTTTACAGGGCAGATTCCTCGCGATCAAGGGACACGGGCGGTTACGGAATCGGTCTTTCTGTTGCAAAAGCCATTGTTGAACGACATAAGGGGAAAATCCGTGCGGTTACATCAGGCACAACGGAGATCACCTTTAAGGCAACCCTCGGATAAGGACATTATCATTAAGAAAGGAAAGAGCTATGCCTGTTTTAACAAAAGTATTCAAAAGGCTTGAGAAAAAATATCTTTTGACCAATACGCAGTACCGACAGCTTGTTGATGCTTTAAGGGAGCATATTGTTCCCGATGCGTTCGGCAGAAGCACAATCAACAATATCTATTTTGACACGCCGGATTACCGCTTGATAAGAGCTTCGATTGAAAAGCCGATTTATAAGGAAAAGCTCAGGATTCGTTCTTACGGCGTTCCCGAGGCTGACAAGACGGTTTTCGTGGAGCTGAAAAAGAAATATAAGGGCATTGTTTATAAAAGAAGGGTCGATATGACCTATGAGCAGGCTATCCGTTACCTTTATATGCATGAGCCATCACCGGTTCATTCACAGGTTACATCAGAAATTGACAGCTTTGTAAGCTTTTATAAAAACATCAGACCGGCTGTTTCTCTGTTTTATGACAGAGTGGCATATTACTCAAAGGACGACCCTGAACTGAGGCTTACCTTTGACACAAATATTCGTTTCAGAAACAAACAGCTTGATTTACGCTATGGCGATTACGGAACGGTTATTCTTGACGAAAGTCAGTACATTCTTGAAATCAAGTGTACCGATTCAATGCCGTTGTGGCTTACAAATGAGTTGGACAGATTGAAAATCTATCCGACCTCATATTCAAAATACGGAACAGCGTATAAGCTCATGCTGGCAAATGGGCTGATAAAATTTATTAAATAATTTATTTGGAGGAAGTTAATATGTCCGGAATTTTCCAATCTGTTATCTCACTTAACATCACGATTTTTTCTTTTCTTGCCTGCATTATTTCATCAATCGTTATCGGTGCGGCAATAGCAATCACTTACATGAAAACGAGCAAAAGATACACTAACAGCTTTGTTGTAACCCTTGCACTTCTTCCTGCTGTGGTTCAGGTCATTATTATGATGGTTAACGGAAACCTCGGTGCAGGTGTTGCGGTTGCGGGTGCATTCAGCCTTGTTCGTTTCAGAAGTATCCCCGGTACAGCCAAGGAAATCGGTTATATTTTCATCGCTCTTGCGGCAGGTCTTGCAACGGGTATGGGCTACATTGCGTTTGCGTTGATTTTTGTTGCAATCATGTGTGCAATGAGCATTCTTTACACTGCAACGGGCTTTGGCGGAAAGCATGTTGTTAACAAGAAAAACCTTACGGTTGTTATTCCCGAATCTCTCGATTACACAGGCGTGTTTGATTCGGTTTTCGAAAAATATCTTTCCTCATGTGAGCTTGTTGATGTCAAGACAACAAACATGGGAAGCCTTTTTAAGATTAAGTATGAGATAATCATGAAGGATCCGAAAAAGGAAAAAGAGTTCATTGATGAGCTCAGATGCAGAAACGGCAATCTTGAAATAATCTGTTCAAGAGCAGAGCTTCATCAAGAGATACTTTAAAAAACATTTAACTGACTTTTTGGAAGGGTACAAATCGGAAAAAAGTACTTCACAGAAAGGAAGCTGACGAATGTGTAAAAGCATTCGTTCAACAGCAATTTATTTTATGAGAATAAGAATTCTTGCATTTTTGTTTGTTACGGCAATAGCCTTAATTTGTTTTTCGGCATGTGCCAAGAAGGATGAAGATGAAATAAGCGTTCGGCAGACGGAAAACCTCATCATTTCAACAACGGCTGCCACTGTTAAACCAACTGAACAAGAGAATACCTCAGCTTTCGATGACGATATTGACACTTATATTATTCTCGACAACGAGAAAACGACGATTAACGGCTCGGGAGCAGTTTATGAAAACGGAGTTTTGAGTGTCACTCAGGGCGGAAAATATTTTATCACGGGTGTGCTTAGTGACGGAAAGATCTTTGTCAACAGCACCGATGAATCAAAAAAGGTCAAGCTGATTCTCGGCGGTGTGAATGTGAGCTGTTCTTCCGATGCTCCTCTTTATATCGAAAATTCACCGAAAGAGACGGTGCTGATTTTAAACCAAGGCACTCAGAATTATTTTTACGACACCGAAAGGGAAATTCCGTCAGATGTGACCGATTATGCCACTGCGGCAATTTATTCAAAAGATGATTTGCAGATTGAGGGCGAAGGTCAGCTCACTGTGACGGGAAATTTTTCAAAGGGTATTTTTTCAAAAAACGATATTGACATAAAAGGCGGTAACATCACTGTCAATGCAGCCGATGACGGAATAAGAGGTAAGGACAGTGTGGAAATTTCCGCAGGTGTTCTGAACATCAAGTGTGCAGGTGACGGAATCCGTACAAGTGAAGAGCTTGAAGATGACAAGGGCGATATCACTATCAGCGGTGGCACAATCACCGTTGAAAGTGAGCTTGACGGCATTCAGGCGACCGGAAAATTGAACATATCCGGTGGAACTCTAACTGTCACAACCGCCGGTGGAAGCACGGGCAGTTCCTCTTATGAAAAGCAGGCAATGGACTCACCGACTCATAAGTTTAATAATCCTTTTGACAAAGCCGAAAACAATGACAGCAGCCTTTATACTGAAAACGATAAATCGACTAAGGGCATCAAGGCAGACAAGAGCATTACTGTCAGCGGTGGAATTATCAGACTCGACTGCTCAGACGACAGCATACATTCGCCTTATGTTAAAATCAGTGGCGGAGACCTTAAAATGTCGAGCGACGATGACGGAATCCATGGCGACGAAAGGGTTACTGTAAGCGGCGGAAAAATTGTTGTAACTCAAAGCTATGAGGGCGTTGAGGGCAGAGTAATTGACATCAGTGACGGAACACTTATTATTGTTTCGAGTGACGACGGCTTTAATGCAGCCTCCTCGTCAAGCACTTCAACCACAGAGCAAGCATCGGACACAGCCTTCACTTTCGGCTCAAGAGGCAACATGGGTGGAATGATGGATTACGATTCAAGCTGTCAGATCACATTAAGCGGTGGCTTTGTTTTGATATCGGCTCAGGGTGACGGCATTGACTCCAACGGAAATGTCAACATGACGGGTGGAAAATTGGTTGTTTTCGGCCCGACCGACGGTGGAAACGGCGCTCTGGATTACGGTGGAACATTTACTGTCAGCGGTGGAACTCTTCTTGCAGTGGGTTCAAGAGGAATGGCACAGTCCGTTACGGGAGACGGTGTAGGAGTGCTTAACTTTAATGCCACCGGCAGTGAAAACAATGTTTATGCCGTTACGGACAGTCAAGATAATTGCATAATCGGTTTTACGGCTCAAAAGCGGTTTGAAAATGTTGTTTTTGCAAGTGACAGGATTTCGACTGACGGACAGTATAGCTTTTTAGATGGCGGTAATATTTCGGAGTTTACCGACAGTATTTACGGCATTTATTTTGACGGAGTCTATAAGCGTTAAGCAAGCTCAAGGCTTATATCTTGACAAATAACGATAAAAGTGATAAAGTATACAAGTTGTACTATATATTTAAAGGATTGGTGAATTAAATGTCTGGACATTCAAAATGGAGTACCATTAAGAGAAAAAAAGAAAAAACAGATGGTGCAAGAGCTAAGGTTTTCACGAAAATCGGCAGAGAGATTGCAGTCGCAGTTCGTGACGGAGGTCCTGATCCATCATCAAACTCAAAGCTCAAGGACATCATTGCAAAAGCAAAGGCAAACAATGTGCCTAATGATAACATCGAAAGAATAATCAAAAAGGCTTCCGGTGAAAGCTCAAGTGCAAACTATGAGGAAATAATGTATGAGGGCTACGGCCCTTCGGGTATTGCCGTTATCGTTGAAACCTTAACGGATAACCGTAACAGAACCGCAGGCGAGATGCGTCACTATTTTGATAAGAATAAGGGTAATCTCGGTCAGCAGGGCTGCGTTTCATTCATGTTCACACGCTATGGCGTTATCGTGATTGAAAAAGAGGACATTGATGAGGATAAGCTCATGGAAGATGCTCTTGAGGCAGGCGCAGTTGATTTTCTCACCGATGAAGAGGATGTGTATATCGTTCGCACAGAGCCGAATGATCTCGGACTCGTTCGTGACGACCTTGAAGCAAAGGGTTATGCTTTTGTTTCCGCAGAGGTTGAGTACACACCGAACACACAGACTGCCTTGACAAATGAGGACGACCTCAAGTGCATGGGCAGACTTCTTGAAATGCTTGAAGATAATGACGATGTTCAGAATGTATGGCACAATCTCGAAAACGAAGATGACTTGCCGTAAAACAAATGATAATGGGATCCTTTGGCGAAAGCTTAAAGGGTCCCGTTTTAATTTTCCTGCGGGGTGTGCGATGAAGTGTGCGGAATAAAATAAAAACCACCGGTGAAACCGGTGGTTTTTATTACAGTTTTTATGCTTCTGCCTTTGCTAAAACAAGATACTTTTCTTCAAGCTCGTCAAGACAAGCATAGTCCTTTGCCTGAGTCAAAAGAAGCTTTGATTCACTGTAAGGCTTAGTGGCTCTTTCATAAACGGAAACAGCCTTTGCATAAGCCTTGAGACCTTGCTTGATTTTCATGCTTTCGGCAAAGTTGGAAGCTTCCTTGTTCTGAAGCTCTGTTTTGACACTTTCGTCGGGAAGCTTAATGCTTTCGATGCCGTACTTTTTGATAAGCTTTCCTGCTTCGGCTTTGAGTCTTATGAGCTTGAGAGCATCGGAGCGTATTTCTTTTTCAAGCTGTGAGCTTTTCGGAAGCATTTTTGCCTGCTTCTTTTCCTCTGCTAAATTATCGTAAAGATAAAGCTCACCCTTGGAAATGCATTCCTCTGCCTTTGAAAGTCGGATATCCGCAGCCTTTCCGTTGAATTTGTTAAGCTCGTCGATGATATACTGTGCTCTTTCAATTGCAAGGTTTGTTTCTTTTGCGTTTTTGATTTCGGCTTTTGCTTTTTTGATTGCCTCATGCCGTTTTTCTTTTTCTTCTTTTGTGCCGGTCGGTAGCATTTTTGCCGCCTTTAGTGCCGATTTGTCGATTTGAAGCTTATCCTTTGCATAAAGCTCCTTTGCCTGATGAATGAGTGGCATCGCCTCACAAAGCTCATCATCACTAAGCTTGCCGATTGAGTGGTTAATGAACATTGCACGGATTTTAAGCACATCAACATAAGCCTGATGCTTGTTTTCCGTCAAATCATAGAAGATGAACGGAAGAAGATTAAGGAATGCACCGATTGCCGAACAGATTATAAGCACTTCAAAAAGGTTGTTTCTGACAGCATCGTTGTAAAGGACGCTGTAATCATCATGAATGCCCATCTTTTCATAAATTGCCGGATAGAACATACCGGTGAAAAATCCGATGACAGTACCGATTGTTGACAAAGGCCCGAAAAGGCCGTCAACACGGACACCGGTTTTCCATTGGTGATAGTCACGCATATCGGCGCTGATGTTATGCTGAACGATGTTCCAGAAGGTGTTGACAAAGTTGTTCAGATACCAGAGTATGCAGATAAGCAGAATGTTTTTGTAACAAAAATAAAGGGCGAGAATAACGATAACATTTATCGAGTTCATCGTGATAAGCAGATTGCGTTTTCCCATTGCCTTGATTGCAAAGGGGCAAAGCATCATTGACCACAGTGCCGCATTGCCAATAATGAGGTTTGCAATACCCTCCGGCGCACCCTTATAAGCACCGTCAAAGCCGTAGTTAAAGCTCCACGAAAGCACAACACCGTATCCCGACTCCAAGAAGAGAATCCATGCGGCAAATTGAGTCAGCCAGAAATATTTGTTTTTGGCAACCTCACGAAGTGCGTCGATCATTCTGACAGGCTCCGGCTTGGTTTTCGGAAGAACAAGCCTTTCTTTGACCTTACGGAAGAAAATTGTGCTGAGAATGAAGCCGATGAATGTGAAAATGGGATAGATTACTCTGTAAGTCCAGATGTTGTCACGACCCCATGTCATGCCTGCAAGGGTGGGAAGCAGTGAGTTTGTTATTGTCGGAGCAAGTGAATAAATGATCTGAGAAATACTCATTACATTTGCTCGCTCCTGAGCATTCGGGGTGATTATCTGCTGGAAATAAGTGTAGCTTTCATTGTAAAAGCAAAGGAACATACTCAAAAGCAGATACATAATCTCCACAACGACAGCCTTTGTTATGTAGCTCCAGTTTTCATACGGCAGCCAGACAAAAATCGTGGAAATTAAAACAACGGGGAAGGCTGTTCTTCTGATGAAGGGCAAAAACTTTCCACCCTTTAAATGATGATTATCATAATACCAGCTTCTGAAAATTCCGAGTGGGATACCTATAAGGTTTGCAACGATGAGCATAATTTGCAGATCCACCGGCTTGAGACCGATGCACGCACCGACAATGTAGTTCGATGCACTCAGTCCGATTTCCGAAGCAAGCAATATTGTCCAATAAACGCCGAAGCCCGCACCGCTTAAACAGGCAACCTCCTTGTATGAGATGTAGTTCCCCTTAGGTGGTGAGTGCCAATAAGTTTTAGCAAGAGTGACAGCATCGGTCACCTTGCTTTTCAAATTGAATTTCTCCATATTTTGACCTCCTTTTCCGCCATTATATCATGTTAAAAGTGAATAGGCAACAGAATAAATGCTCAAAAAAACAAATCTTTTTATATAAACAAAAATCAGCCGAAAAGCAGTGTGCTTCCGGCTGACCGTATTCATTTTTTCAGCTTATCTTATTCCGAAGTTTTCGATGACATAGTCCATATCCTTGTCGCCTCTGCCCGAAAGGTTAATAAGAACAGAGCCGTGATCCATCTGCTTTGCAAGCTTCATGCCGTAAGCGACTGCATGAGAGCTTTCGATTGCAGGAATGATACCCTCAAGTCGTGAAAGCTTAAAGAATGCATCAATTGTTTCCTCGTCGTCGATAACATCATATTTAACTCTGCCGATATCCTGAAGAAATGCATGCTCAGGTCCGGATGAGGGATAATCGAGTCCGCTTGCGACCGAATAAACGGGAGCAGGGTCACCGTTTTCGTCCTTGAGCATGATGCTGTTAAAGCCGTGCATAATACCCTCTGTGCCGTACTTAAGGCTTGCGGCATGGTCACCGAGCTTTTCTCCTCTGCCTAAAGGCTCAATGCCGTAAATGTCGACGGGGTCATTAAGAAAGCCTGCAAAAAGACCGGCAGCATTTGAACCGCCACCGACACAGGCAACGATTGAGTTGGGAAGATGACCAGTCATTTCAATGAACTGCTCTCTTGCTTCAATGCCGACAACGCTCTGGAAGTCACGCACCATCATCGGAAACGGATGAGGGCCGAGAACCGAGCCGATGCAATAAATCGAATCTTTGTATTCCTTGCTGTATGCCTCAAATGCGGCATCGACTGCTTCCTTGAGAGTCTTGAGTCCGTGTGTGACTTCAACAACATTTGCACCGAGAATTTTCATTCTGGCAACATTTGGAGCTTGCTTTTTGATGTCAACACTGCCCATGTAAATGTCACATTCAAGTCCGAAATATGCGGCAGCAGTTGCAAGCGCAACACCGTGCTGACCTGCACCGGTTTCCGCAATAACCTTTTTCTTGCCCATGTATTTTGCCAAAAGGGCTTCACCCATGCAATGATTGAGCTTATGTGCGCCCGAATGGTTGAGATCCTCTCTCTTTGCATAAAGCTGAACCTTTCCGCCGAGGGAGTCGGAAAGCCTTTCAAGGTGTGTTATAGGAGTGGGACGACCCTGAAACTCCTTTCTGATTCTGCGAAGCTCTGCGATGAATTTGCGTGACTGACAAATTGAATAGTAGGCTTCCGTGATTTCAGCCATGGCAGCCTTGAGCTTATCGTCAACATACACTCCACCGTATTTTCCGAAATAACCGTTTGCATCCGGATAATTATTAAAATATGTGTCAAAATCTATACCGTTGTATTTCATCTTTAAATCCTCCGTTAATAAGTTAAATGTCTTTAAATATCCTCAAATCACTTTGAAAGTCGCCATCGTTTTGTCAAAAGTATCATAAATCTCTTTCCTCCAAAATAAAAAAATCCTTGACAGAAAAAGCTTCTGTCAAGGACGAATAAACACTTACTCGCGGTGCCACCTTGATTCATGGGAAAATGACCCATGCTCTTTGCGAAATACTGACATATTTCCGGCAACTGACGCATGCCCACGCGTTGCATAATACTCTGCCAATGGCATTTCCATGCACCCTCAGCGGCCCATTTAACGGTTTGTTTCCTGTCTGATTTCCAGCATCGCAGACTCTCTGTGAAGGCATCGCCGTTTTTATTCCCGCTTCAACGGTTTAATATTAACTTGTGAAACAGTTTATCACCTGAGAATAAAAATGTCAAGAGTTTTTTTGCGATAAGATAAAAATTATCTTAACACGCAAGCTCCATGAGCGCTTTTTCCATCAAGTCGAAAAAGGCCTCCACTGTCTCTTTATCCCTTTGGTTTCCCTGAATCGTCATCGAGAGGGTAAGCCTGCCGTCGAGAGTCAGAGCGTTGACAGCCGCACAGGGCTTAACCTTAGCGCCGCCGGCAACAAAGGCATCGACGGGGGCATTAGAGTCAAGGGAGAAAAGCTCCTTGTCAATCTTTCCGACATTGCTCAACGCAAGGTTCGCATTGGTGTAAAAAAGCCTTACGGTAGGCTCTGCCTGAGCGTAAATCATTGCATGGTAAGCAAAGCTTAAAAGTGGCAGACCGTGAAGCCCGAGGAATGAATCCTTTTTGTTTTCGTTGTTGCATTTTGCAACCTTTTTCAGCGTTTGCAAAACAGAGTCACCCAAGCAGTCAACGGTGCAGGGCATAAAGGTTGTGTGGTTGGTGTAGCCGATTCTGTCCGGATTTTTCATGTGCCGTCTCAGGTCAACCGCACATGAAATGCTCATCGCTTCACTTTTGTCACAGCCGATTAAAGCATAAGCTGCGGTGATGTAAGCGGTGACGAGAACATCGTTTGCCGTTGCCGAAAGCGTTTTACCCTTTGCGACGGCTGAGTTGAAAACATCGGCGTCAATCTTTTTGAAAATAAGGATATTCTTGTCGCTCTTGCTTTTCTTTGTGAACGGAAGAACCTTTTTTTCGTGGGCTGAATTGCCGAAAATCTGAGCCTTGGCATTTTTCTTTTTTTCCTTGTCAAAGTCGGCATAAACCTCGGTGTAGCTTCTTGAACCGGAAAGAAAGCTGTTTTCACATTCACCGTTTCTGCATATTTCAGTATATGCTTTAAACAGGTCGCGTGCAAATTGCTTAAAGCCTCCGCCGTCGATGAGCATGTGATTCCAACGGAAACAGATTGCACAGTGTCCCTGATTATGAAAAACGGCAATTTTCATTTGAGTTGTGTCGGAAATATCAATTCCCTTGATAAGAAAATCATAAGCCGAGCGTTCAATGTCATCGGTTTCAAGGAAGGTGAGCGAATCGTCAATGGAGTATTCGCTTATTTCCCAGTGTGGATTTATAGGGCTTGGCTTGAATTTTGAGTGGAAAATCGGTGAAGCCGTATATAACGAGCAAAGGGCTTTTTTGAAGCTGCTTTGATCCGGCACGAAGTCATAATCAAGACGGAATCTTGCAATTCTGTCCATGTAACAACGGCACATATAGTTAACCTTGTCATACATCTCGGCTTTAATGATGTTGCTTTTCATAAATACACCTCTATTTAACAACAGTAGAACCCGTGTGAGTCCTACTGTTTGAGTTTTATTCATAGATTGTGTGGCTGAAGAAAAAGTCTTTTCTTTCCTGTGAGTTGATAACCTTAATGGGCTTTATCTGATTCAGATTAGCGCCGTTCATTCTCAGCATTTCACGATAATCGTCATAAGTGCCGTGACGCAGGAATTTAACCTCGCAGTGACCTAAAGCGCCGCTTTTAATAAGTGGGCCGACGGAGACATTGCCTGCACAAAGATGCTTTTCAAACTCCTTGCCGTAAAGCTCCTCGTCCTGCTTGCTATGCTCCTTTGTTCCTTCAATGAGGAGAATATAGTGACCGGGGGAGGTGCTTCTGTCGGGATAAATGCTGTAACCGACAAACATCTCGTCCATGTCATTTGAGAAGTTGCCGACGATTTCATCGAATGCGAGCTGATTGATTTTTTCACCGCTGATGTTTGCAATCTGATTGAGACGATAGCAGAAGGTGACCTTAGGCATATCGTAATAATAACCGGTAACCTTGACAACATCTTCGATTCTGTAACGGTAAAAACCACTCAGGTTTGTCAGAATAAGCTCATATTCCTTGCCAACCTCAAGCTCACCGACTGTCAGCGGTCTTGTGCCTTCGGGAGCATCAAGGGGAAGAAATTCATAAAAGCCGTTTTGAGGAAGCATAACATATTCATAGGAGTTGACCTCAATGGGAACTGCCATGAGAGCCTCCGTTGCGGCATAGCCGACATAATGAATCGGCATGTCGTTGCCTATGTAACGGCGAAGTCTTTCCTGATAATGTGAAAGAGCACCTGTACCCATGCCGTACATCCAACCGCATTTCGGCCAGATTCTTGGAACGATGGGCGAAACATCAAAGCCCTTTTCAAACTCGGCACGAAGCTGAGCTGCTCTTTTTGCTTTGGGCTTGAGTCTCTTTTCAAGCTTTGCACGGATGTCATCGGGCATTCTGACACTTTTGTTGATTGTGCCTTTTTCAATGTCATCGCAAAGCATCTGCCAGTTTTCCTCAAGGTAAAACAGCATGGATTCGAGGGTTGTGATGAAAATTGTTCCAAGGTAGCTGATGTCGGAATCACGCAAAGCGAAAAGCAACTTCACATAGTGCATGTCCATGTCAACATCGGGGTCGGGGAACATGACCTCTTTTGGTGAGGAGGTGTAAAATTTGACAATCGGCTTCATGTTGAGAAGCGGTATCGAAGAAAGACAGCTGACGGTTCTTCCACCGGGGAGCTTTCTGCTGTTGATTTCCGCTGTTAAGAGTCCTCTTTGAGGAGGGAGAGGTCTGTGCTTTTCCTTCCAGAAATATTTAACGGCACAGCCGACGGGGGCGCTGAAGCTGAAGCACATGATTGTCCATTCGGAAAAGCCCGAAAGGGGAACAAGCTTGCTTCTTCCCGTGCTGCCGGACGATTCGGTGAAGCGACGGACAAGTCTGTTTGTGATAAGTCCCTTTTCACCGTTTGCCATACGCATTATATAATCTTCATAATCAAGATAGCCCGAAAGCGGAACTGTTTTCTGATAATCTTCAACGGAGTGAACCTTATCAAAGTTGTTCTTTTTGCCGTATACCGTGCTTTCGTTGTCTCTCATGAGCTTCATGAGAACCTTTTCCTGCTTTTTTACACCGTTTTTGGCGTAAAGATAGAGCTTGATATGCTCGCAGACTCCCACAAAACCGCCGTAAGCGGTAAACATGGGGCGAAGTAGTTTACTGATCATTTTTCATTTCTCCAATACTGTAATAGACATATAGAAGAATGATACTCCCTTTTTCCTCAAAAATCAATATAGTTTTTGAGAAAAATTAAAAATTATTATAAAGGCTTTGATGTATATTCCTCTGTTAACGAGAGTATAAATCAATAAACGAGGAAAAAGGAGATGTTGATAATGAGTGTTGAACTTAAAAAGCAAAGCTTTAATACGGGGAAAAAGCTTTATGAAATTTCCGACGGACAAAGGCTTGAGCCTGAGATTACACTTCCGGATTATTGCAAGGAGATAAAAAAGCTTTTGAAATGCACTTTTTCTCCCGGAATACATACTGTGAATCTTTCCGGAGAAAAGGTGACGGCAAAGGGAACCGGTGTGATAAGAGTGGCATATCTCGGTGAGGGGGACAAGGTTGATGCCTTTGAAAAAAACTGTGATCTTGTTTTTTCGGCTCAGATGAAGGATGTCCCACCCGATGCGGCAATAACGGCAAGACAGACAGTTGATTTCATAAATTGCCGTGTTACAGGTCAAAGAAAGCTTTCGGTGAGTGTCGGAGTCAGCACGGTGTTCACCTGCTATTGCACGGACACGGAAAGCCTTGTTGCCGAAGGTGAAGAAAAAAACATTCAGTCAAGGGTTGAAAAGATAAGCTGCGAGACCTTTACGGGCTTTTACGAGAAAATTTTCGACATGAGTGAAACGGTCGTGCTGGGAACGGAAAATCCGAGCGTTGCAAAAATATTTTGCTGTGATGCAGGCTGTAGCCTTGAAAGTCAGAAGCTTTCTTCCGGTAAGCTTCTTATCAAGGGCGAGACTGTTATTAACATAAGCTATCTGCCGGAAAATTCGGATAATAAGCTTCACAGCATCAGACATACAATGCCCATAAGCCAAATAGTTGATTTGAAAGAAACGGCGGATTCGGCTGACTGCGACATTACCTTGAAATTGAATCAGCTCATGGCAACCGTGAAATCGGATTCATCAGGCTCAAACAGACTCATTGAGCTTTCTCTTCGTGTCGGTGCTTTTGTTGCCGTCAGCGAAAAAAAAGAATGCTTTGCGGTGACCGACTGCTACTGCACGGATTATGAGCTTGAGACAGATTACAGCTTTTCAAAGCTGCTTTGCCCGTTGAGAAAAATCAGCGAGTCAAGACAGCAAAAGGGTGAAATCGAGTTTTCGGATAAGGTCAAGCAGATATGCGTTGTCAGATGCCTTGAGATTAACAAAAATTTCAGATGTGACGGCGACAAGCTTTTAATAGACTGCAACAGCCTTTTGGGTATACTTTACATTGATGAAAAGGGCATACCGTCTTACTGTGAAAAAAATCTGGACTTTGATTTTTCTTATTCTCTTGTAAAGGACTATAATGAGCCGTCGGTCTTTCTTGAAATCGAAGCGGAATCGGTAAGCTTCAGCCTTTCCTCCTCGGAAAAAGCTGAGGTGACTCTCAATTATAAGGTCAAAGGAAGAGTGTATGACAGGTTTGAGAAGAAGGTGCTTAAAGCTGTCAAAATTCTCAACGATAAGCCGAAGGAAGACACGGGAGTTGCCCTGACGGTGTATTTTGCCGATGAGGGCGAGAGCCTTTGGGAGATTGCAAGAAGTCATAACACAACTGTTGAGCTGATTAAACAGGAAAACGGACTCAAGGATGAGGAGACTGTTCACAGCGGTATGCTGATGCTTCCGTGTGTGTAAATTTTTAAATAAAAAACAATCAGCCATCTTGTCAGGTGGCTGATTTTCATGTAAAATATATTTTGTATAAAAGCAAAAAAATAACGGCAAGCTGAATGAGCATAATCACCGGAAGCCCTATCATAAACTTCTTGTGGAGGGTTTTGTGTCTGATTGCTTTCATTGTGATGTATTCGGCAACACTTCCGCCTGCAAGGGCAAGAAGGATGAGACTTTTTTCGGAAACTCTGAAAGAGCCTTTTTTTGCCTTGACTTTGTCGCAGACGGTCACTGCTACCGTGATAAGTGAAATGACGGCAAAATAAAAAATTGCCGGAATCAGTGCTTCCTTGTTCATTTCTTTTTTGTGATGACCTTTAAGTCCTCGGCTGTTATGGTGACAAAGGTGCCGGAATTTCTTTCATTGATATAGTTTTTGTTCAATGAAAAAACAGTGCTGCAATTTGGGCAAACGGCAATTGACAGATTTTTATCTTCCTTTGAGATTGCCGCAAAGACAGTGTAGTCTATGGTTGAAAAAAGCCTCATTGAAACTTCCTTTTCGCAAATCGGGCAACGGATGCTTTCGCTGAAGCCGTCATCTCTTGTGCTTAGTCTGTTGACTGTTGTGATTGCCATGGATTTTACCTCCCAAACATTTCTTATATTA
>CAZBFI010000003.1:0-28793 GCA_964491165.1 uncultured Faecalibacterium sp. | reverse complement strand
AAATTCCTGCATCCAACATGAAGAAGGCAATTGCTCAGATTCTTGTTGATGAAGGTTATATCAAGAGCTTCACCGTTGAAGAAGACGGTAAGCAAGGAATTATGGACGTACAGCTCAAGTACGGTCCGAACAAGTCTCAGGTTATCACCGGACTCAGAAGAGTTTCAAAGCCCGGTCTGAGAATTTACACAAATGTTGAAGATATGCCCAAGGTTATGAAGGGTCTCGGTATCGCAATCCTCTCAACACCGAAGGGTATCATGACTGACAAGGACGCTCGCAAGGCAAATGTTGGCGGCGAAGTTCTTGCATTCGTATGGTAAGGAGGTACTGATATGTCAAGAATTGGTAGAGCTCCCATTGCGATTCCCGCAGGAGTAGACGTTGTTGTTGACGGCAGTACAGTAACAGTTAAGGGTCCTAAGGGTACTCTTACTAAAACCTTCCACAGCAACATGAAAATCGAAAAGGACGGTTCAACAATCACTGTTTCCCGTCCTAACGATAACAAGGAAAACAGATCACTTCACGGTCTTACTCGTACCCTTATTGCTAACATGGTTGAGGGTGTAGCTAACGGCTATAAGAAGGAACTTGAAATTAACGGTATCGGTTACCGTGCAGAGAAGAAGGGCAACGCTCTTTCAATGAAGATCGGCTTTTCTCATGACGTTGTAATGCCCGAAATCGACGGCATCACAATTGAAGTTCCCTCTCCCAACAAGGTTATCATCAGCGGTCCCGACAAGCAGAAGGTCGGCCAGTTTGCAGCTGAAGTTCGTGAACACAGACCTCCCGAACCCTATAAGGGCAAAGGCATCAAGTATGTTGACGAATATGTTCGCCGCAAAGAAGGTAAAGCCGGTAAGGGCAAATAAGATTGGTAAAGGAGTGATAATACAATGGTTAGCAGACAAGATAGTAATAAAGCAAGAAAAAAGAGACAAAAGCGTGTTCGTGCTAAGATCAGCGGTACAGCAGCTTGTCCCCGTCTTAATGTTTACCGTTCCAACAGCCACATCTATGCTCAGTTGATTGACGATGTCGCAGGCGTAACTCTTGCATCGGCTTCAACAGTAGAAAAAGATTTCACTGAATACGGCGGAAACAAAGAGGCAGCTCACAAGGTGGGCGAAACACTCGCAAAGCGTGCAATCGAAAAAGGCATTGAAGAATGCGTTTTCGACAGAAGCGGTTATATTTATCACGGTCGTGTGCAGGAGCTTGCAGATGGTGCTCGTGCCGGCGGACTTAAGTTCTAAGCAAGGAGGATATTTAAAATGACTAAAATTGACGCATCAGCTTATGAACTTACAGAGCGTGTTGTTGCTATCAACCGTGTTTCAAAGACAGTTAAGGGTGGTAGAATCTTTAAGTTCGCTGCTCTCGTTGTTGTCGGTGACGGCAATGGCATCATCGGTTTCGGTTTGGGTAAATCAGGTGAAGTTCCTGATGCTATCCGTAAGGGCATCGAAGATGCAAAGAAGAACCTTATGAAGGTTGCCCTCAAGGGTACAACAATCCCTCATGAGATCATCGGTAAATTCGGTGCAGGCGTTGTTCTTCTCAAGCCTGCTGCTCCCGGTACCGGTGTTATCGCCGGCGGTCCTGTCCGTGCTGTTGTTGAAACAGTCGGCATCAAGGACATCCGTACAAAGGCTCTTCGTTCAAACAACCCCTGTAATGTTGTAAGAGCAACAATCGACGGTCTTTCAAAGCTTCGCAACGTTGAAGAGGTTGCCGAAATTCGCGGAAAGACCGCAAAAGAAATCTTAGGTTAAGGAGGGCGTTCAAGATGACACAGGTTAAAATCAAGCTTGTTAAGAGCCTCATCGGTTCAAAGAAGGATCAGATTGCTACCGCCCAGGCACTTGGTCTTAAGAAGATCGGGGATGTAACTGTACAGCCCAACAATCCCCAGACTCAGGGTAAGGTGAAGAAGATTTCTCACCTTCTCGAAGTTACCGAAGCTTAAATTGAGGAGGTGCGAAACATGAAATTGCACGAACTTTCACCTGCAACAGGTTCAACCAAGGAGCGTAAGCGTATCGGTCGTGGTGCAGGCTCCGGTCAGGGTAAAACTGCCGGTAAAGGTCATAAGGGTCAAAAGGCACGTGCCGGCAGAGGCATGCGTCCCGGTTTTGAAGGCGGTCAGATGCCTCTTCAAAGAAGACTTCCCAAGAGAGGCTTTGTCAACATTTTCGGCAAAGAAATGGCTATCGTTAATGTTGCTGCTCTCGACAAGGCTTATGCAGACGGCGAAACAGTAACAATTGATTCACTTATTGAAAAGGGTCTTGTTAAAAAGGCTCTTGACGGTGTAAAGGTTCTCGGTCACGGCGAAATTTCCAAGGCGCTCACAGTTAATGCTAATGCTTTCAGCGAATCTGCAAAGCAGAAAATTGAGGCAGCAGGCGGAAAGACCGAGGTGATCTGACATGATTAGTACTTTCATAAATGCTTGGAAGATTGCAGACATTCGTAAGAAGATGCTCTTCACTGCACTTATAGTATTGATTTTCAGAATAGGTGCCGCTATTCCCGTTCCGTTCACAAACATTATCGGTGACAACGGCATCATTGATCCCACCGGCGAAACATTCATGAATTATCTGGCAATGATGACAGGTGATGCTTTTGCTTACGGTACGATTTTTGCTTTGTCAATCACACCGTATATCAACAGCTCCATCATCATCCAGCTTCTCTCAGTTGCAATTCCTTACCTTGAAAAACTTTCAAAGGAAGGCGAAGAGGGCAGAAAGAAAATTGCAACAATCACAAGATACACCACTATTGCACTTGCTCTTTTACAGAGTACTGCATACTTCATTTACCTCAGAAGCCAAGGTTACATCGTCGGAGCTGCCGACGGCTCGAACTTCACCGGTTTTGCCGGTATCGTTCAGGGCATCGCCGTTGTGCTTTGCTTAACAGCAGGTTCAACCTTTGTTATGTGGCTCGGTGAGCAGGTTAATGAAAAAGGTATCGGAAACGGTATTTCAATCATTCTTTTTGCAGGTATCGTTTCAAGAATCCCCACAATCATTTCTTCACTGTGGTATTACATCCAGCTTGATAACACAGCTTATTATGCACTTGTTCCCACAGTAGTTATCTGTCTTCTTGCGATGATTGCTTTCATCGTTTGGATGGACAACGCAGAAAGAAGAATCCCCGTTCAATACGCAAAGCGTGTTGTAGGTCGTAAGATGTACGGCGGTCAAAGCACACATATTCCCATCAAGGTTAATATGTCAGGTGTTCTCCCCGTTATCTTCGCTTCTTCAATCCTTTCACTTCCTCCCACAGTTGAAATGTTCCTGAGCGAGGAAAAGGCAGAGAAGTTTGCAGGCTTCTTCAATCTCTTCAAAACAAGCCACTGGTTCTATTCAATTATCTATTTCGTTTTGATTCTCTTCTTTGCTTACTTCTATGCAAGCATTCAGTACAATCCTGTCGAAATGGCTAACAACATCAGAAAGAACAGCGGCATGATTCCCGGCTTGCGTCCGGGTAAACCGACTGCCGATTACATCAAGAAGATTCTCAACAGAATCACTCTTTTGGGCGCATTGCTCCTTTCAGTTGTTGCACTGTTCCCGAATCTGCTCACGCTGTTCACGAATCTCATCGGTGCTCCCATGACTCTGTCACTCGGCGGTACATCACTTATCATCGTTGTCGGTGTTGCTCTTGAAACAGTTAAGCAGCTTGAAAGCCAGATGATGATGAGACATTACAAGGGCTTCCTTGACTAATTAAAAAGGAGACGTAGCCATGAAGTTAATTCTTTTAGGTGCACCGGGAGCAGGAAAGGGTACACAGGCAGAATTCATCTGCGAAAAGCTTTCCATCCCCACAATCTCAACAGGTAACATTATCCGTGCCGCACTCAAAAACGGAACGGAAATGGGACTGAAAGCCAAGGAGTTTATTGACGCAGGTCAGCTCGTTCCCGATGATGTTGTTATTGGCATCATCAAGGAGAGGCTTGCCGAGAGTGATTGCGAAAACGGCTTCATTCTTGACGGCTTCCCCAGAACCATCCCTCAGGCTGAGGCTCTCGACGAAATGGGCATTGATATCGACAAGGTTATTGATATCGAGGTTCCCGATGAAAAAATCGTTTTGAGAATGAGCGGAAGAAGAGTTTGCCCCGCTTGCGGAAACTCATATCATCTGCTTTACAAAAAGCCTGCAAAGGACGGCATCTGCGATGCTTGCTCAACTGAGCTTATCATCAGAGCTGACGACCATCCCAACACGGTTAAGGAAAGACTCGATGTTTATCACAGTCAGACAGAGCCGTTGAAGGATTTTTATGAAAAGAAGAATAAGCTTTTCATAGTTGAAGGACAGGAAGAGGTTGCCGACACATCGGCACTTGTCCTTAAAGCATTGGAGGAATAAGCATGATAGTGCTCAAAACATCTCGTGAGCTTGCCTTGATGAAGGAAGCTTGCAGGATTTCGGCAGGAGCGCTTAAAGTGGCCGGTGAAGCAGTCAGACCGGGTGTTTCAACCTGGGAGATTGACAAAATCGCTTACGATTACATCAAAAGTCAGGGAGCTGAACCAAACTTCCTCGGCTTATACGGTTTTCCGGCTACTGCATGCATTTCCATAAATGATGAGGTCATTCATGGAATACCTGACAAAAAGCGAATCCTGAAAAACGGAGACATCGTCTCCATTGATTTAGGCGCTAAGATAGCAGGCTATAACGGCGACAATGCTGCCACTTTTGCTTGCGGAGAAATTTCCGATGAAGCAAAGCGGCTGATGGATGTGACAGAGAAAAGTCTCTATGAGGCAATCAAGGTTGCAGTCCCCGGCGGCAAAATCGGTGATATAGCCCACGCTGTTCAAAGCTTTTGCGAGGAACAGGGCTACGGTGTGGTTCGTGATTATACCGGACACGGCATCGGTAAGGCATTACATGAAGATCCCAGTGTGCCGAATTTCGGCACAGCCGGCCGAGGCGTACGCCTGTTAGCGGGCATGACAATCGCTATTGAGCCGATGATCAATCAAGGCACTGCACGGGTTAAGGTCCTTCCCGACGGTTGGACAGTGAAAACTCTTGACGGAAAGCTTTCCGCACATTTTGAACACACGGTGGCAATCACAAAAGACGGCCCTGTGATTTTGACCCGCATTTAAGGGAGTCAAAAGATGGAATATGTGAAAGGACAGATTCTGTTGTCCGTTGCCGGCCACGATAAAGGTGAGCTGATGGCGGTCACAGGCTTTGACGGAAAACGAGTTTTTGTGTGCAACGGAAAAAGCCGTAAGCTTGAAAGGCCAAAGGCAAAAAATCCAAAGCACTTGAAAAAAACCGAATTTGTTTTTAGCGAACACTCAATGGCAACAAACCTAAGAATCAGAAAACAGCTTAATAAAATAGCGAACCCAGGGGGTTAAAGTTATGTCAAAACAGGATATGATCGAAATCGAAGGAACGGTTGTTGAGGCTCTTCCGAATGCAACCTTTCAGGTCGAACTCGAAAACGGTCACAAAATTTTAGCGCATATATCGGGAAAGCTCAGAATGAATTACATTCGTATTCTTCCCGGTGATAAGGTCACAGTCGAAATGTCTCCATATGACCTGACCCGCGGACGCATTACATGGAGATCAAAATAAACCTGACAGTTTGAATTTAAAGGAGGCAATCCTATGAAAGTCAGACCTTCTGTAAAAAAGATATGTGAAAAATGCAAGGTAATCAAGCGTAAAGGCAAGATCATGGTTATCTGCGAAAATCCCAAACACAAGCAGCGTCAGGGTTAATCTGACGCCGGTAAATAAGGAGGCTTAAAAAATGGCTCGTATTTCAGGTGTTGACTTACCCAGAGATAAGAGAATTGAAATTGCTCTTACCTATATCTTTGGTATTGGTCGTAAAACCGCATCAGATATCGTTGCAGCAACAGGTATCAATCCCGACACAAGAGTTAAGGATCTTACCGAGGACGACGTTTCCAAGCTTCGTGAGTACATTGACCACAACGTAAAGGTTGAAGGTGACCTCAGAAGAGAAACTGCATTCGATATCAAGAGACTTATTGAAATTGGTTGCTACCGTGGCGTTCGCCACAGAAAGGGCCTTCCCGTAAGAGGTCAGCGTTCAAAGACAAACGCTCGTACACGTAAGGGTCCCAAAAAGACAATCGCCAATAAGAAGAAATAATCAGAGGAGGATACCATTATGGCAAAGGTTGCTAAGAAAGCTACCACAATTCGTCGCCGCCGTGAGCGCAAGAATATTGATCGCGGTGCGGCCCATATCCAATCCACCTTCAACAACACAATCGTTACCATCACTGATATGCAGGGTAACGCCGTGTCATGGGCAAGTGCCGGTGAAATGGGCTTCAGAGGCTCAAGAAAATCCACTCCCTTTGCTGCACAGACAGCTGCAGAAACAGCTGCTAAGGCTGCAATCGAACACGGCATGAAGACCGTTGAAGTATATGTTAAGGGACCCGGTGCCGGTCGTGAAGCCGCAATCAGAGCTTTACAGACAGCAGGTCTTGAAGTAACATTGATCAAAGATGTTACTCCCATTCCTCACAATGGCTGCCGTCCCCCGAAAAGAAGACGCGTATAACGGAGGTACAAACGTATGGCAAGATATACAGGTGCGGTATGTAAGATGTGCCGCCGCGAGGGTAAGAAGCTCTTTTTAAAGGGTGACAGATGTTACACAGGCAAATGTGCTTTTGAGCGTCGTTCTTATGCTCCCGGACAGCATGGACAAAGCCGCAAGAAGAATTCTGAATATGGCCTTCAGCTTCGTGCAAAGCAGCAGGCAAGACGTTATTACGGTGTACAGGAAGGACAGTTCCACAAGTACTTCCTCATGGCAGAAAAGAAGGTCGGTGTTACCGGTGATAACCTTCTTCGTATCTGCGAAAGCCGTCTTGACAATGTGGTTTACACTCTCGGCTGGGCTTCTTCAAGAGCTGAAGCAAGACAGCTTGTAACACATGCACACTTTACTGTTAACGGCAAGAAGGTTGACATTCCTTCATACCTTCTCAAGGCCGGAGACATTGTTTCAATCAAAGCAAAGAGCCGTGAGAGCGTTAAGATCAAGGCTGTTCTTGAAGCAAACGCATCAAGACCTGTTCCCGCTTGGCTCGATCTGAACCGTGAAAACCTCGAAGCTAAGGTTGTTGCTCTTCCCGAGCGTGAGCAAATCAACGCTCCCGTTGAAGAACACCTCATCGTCGAATTCTATTCTAAGTAATAGACACGGAATGATCCGTAAACACATCCACAATAGAATAAGGAGGGTTTTGCATGATAGGCATTGAAAAGCCCAGAATCGAAACTGCAGAATTAGCAGCTAACGGCAAATACGGTAAGATTATCGTTGAACCGTTGGAGCGTGGCTACGGCGTGACACTTGGCAACAGCCTGAGAAGAATTCTTCTTTCATCACTGCCCGGCTATGCAATCACCAGTGTGAAGATTGATGGCGTTCTTCATGAGTTTTCAACCGTTCCCGGTGTTAAGGAGGATGTTACAGAAATTATCCTCAATCTCAAAAACGTCATTCTCAAAATTCACGGTGAAGGCCCAAAAACAGTTTACATTGATGCAAGCGGCGAAGGCGAGGTTCTTGCAGGCGACATCAAGTGTGATTCAGAAGTTGAAATCATTAACCCTGAGTACCACATCTGCACTCTTGACAAAGACGCACACATCAACATGGAACTCACTGTTAATAAGGGTCGTGGATATGTATCGGCTGAGCAGAACAAAAAGCTCATGCAGCCTGTTATCGGTGTGATTGCGATTGACTCAATCTACACTCCGATCAAAAAGGCAAATTATACTATTGACGACATTCGTGTCGGCCAAGAAATTGGCTTTGACAAGCTCACACTTGAAGTGTGGACAAACGGTACAATAACAGCCACAGAAGCTGTTTCACTCGGTGCCAAGTTTCTCAACGAACATCTCGCTTTGTTCGGTGACCTCTCAGGTGAGGCATACGACACTGAGATAATGGTTGATAAGGGCGAAGACGCCAAGGAAAAGGTTCTCGAGATGACTATTGAGGAACTTGATTTGTCAGTACGCTCATTCAACTGCTTGAAGCGTGCAGGCATCAACACTGTTGAAGATCTCACAAATAAGACTGAAGATGACATGATGAAGGTTCGTAACCTCGGCAAGAAATCTCTTGATGAAGTTATCAACAAGCTTCATTCATTCGGCCTTGATCTTCGCAGCGAAGACGAATAATTAACATTCTAACAGTAAAGGAGTGATTTCAAATGGCAGGTACCAGAAAGCTCGGCAGAACAAGCGATCACAGAAACGCAATGCTCAGAGGAATGGTAACTTATCTCTTAGAGAAGGGCAGCATTGAAACCACCGTTACAAGGGCAAAGGAAGTTCGTTCCATGACCGAGAAAATGATTACTCTCGCAAAGGTGGACAGCCTTCACAACAAGCGTCAGGCTCTTGCATACATCACAAAGGAAGATGTTGTTAAGAAGCTTTTTGACGAAATCGGCCCCAAGTATAAGGACGTAAACGGCGGTTACTGCCGTATCATTAAAACAGGTCCCCGTCGCGGCGACGCTGCTGAGATGTGCATCATCGAGCTTGTTTAATGATACAGAGTAAAAAATAAAAATCCCACCCTGAAGCCCGATCCAAGTCGGTTGACAGGGTGGATTTTTTTGTGTTGCTTTTAAGCGAAAGGGCAAAGACCTTATCTGTTGCCGTACATTTTTTGATAATAATTTACATAGTCACCGCTGATGATGTTTTGCCACCATTGTGTGTTGGCAAGATACCAGTTAATTGTTCGACGAAGTCCGTCGTTAAAGCTTGTCTCCGGATACCAGCCAAGCTCAGTGCTGATTTTTGTCGGATCAATAGCATATCGCATATCGTGTCCGGGTCTGTCCTTGACATAACGAATAAGACTTTCATCTTTGCCGAGAATGTTGAGAATGGATTTAACGACCTCAATGTTGGTTTTTTCATTGTGACCGCCGACATTGTAAACCTCACCGATTCTGCCCTTGTGCAGAATCATGTCGATTGCCTTGCAGTGATCCTCAACATAAAGCCAGTCACGGACATTCAGCCCCTCACCGTAAACGGGAAGCTCCTTTCCGCCGAGTGCGTTGATGAGCATAAGCGGAATAAGCTTTTCGGGGAAATGATAAGGGCCGTAGTTGTTACTGCAACGGCTGATGGTTACGGGGAGACTATAAGTGCGATAATATGCCATAACGAGCAGGTCTGCACTTGCCTTTGATGCCGAATAAGGCGAGGAGGTGTGAATCGGTGTTTCCTCGGTGAAGAATAAGTCGGGTCTATCAAGAGGAAGGTCACCGTAAACTTCATCGGTTGAAACCTGATGGTAACGGATATTGCCATATTTTCTTGAGGCGTCGAGGAGAACCTGAGTGCCGAGAATGTTTGTTTTAAGGAACACCTCCGGCTCTTCAATCGAACGGTCAACATGACTTTCTGCTGCAAAATTTATGACAGCATCAAAGCTTTCTTCTTCAAAAAGTGAATAAACAGCCTTTCTGTCAGTTATGTCACCCTTGCAGAAACGGAAATTCGGATTTTCCATTGCCGTTTTCAGCGTTTCAAGGTTTCCTGCATAGGTCAGAGCATCAAGGCATACAAGCTTATATGTGGGGTGCTTTTTGAGCATATAGTATATGAAATTAGAACCGATAAATCCGGCACCGCCGGTTACTAAAATGTTCATAATGATCCTCCCGTGAGTTAAAAATACCACTGATAAAATTTATTCAGTGGTATTATTATATATAATAATATTCAATTTTTCAAGTTTTCTTTTTAAACTGTTTTGAACAATGCGGACAGGTAATGTTAATTTTTCCTCTGCCCTTAGGAACTCGCAGTGTACGGTGGCACTTGGGACAGTTATAATACTTGTGAGTGGTGTCCTGCTTCTGACTGACCTTTTTCATGATGAACTTACGCCAAGGCTCACTTACTTTCAGAAAGCTTTGGTTTTCTTTGTATCTCTTTTGGGTGTTTTTGGAAAGTGCGCGTAAAATGGCAATCAGATAAAAAACCGAGCCTAACATTCTCAGATAATAAAATCTTGCCGGAACGAAAAGAGAAAGAAAAAAGGTTGTGACACAACCGAGAATTATAATGAAAAAATTAAGTGCATCATTACCGTATCTGCCTTGCATGAATGTGCGTAATCTCTCAAACATATTTCTACCGCCTTTCAGATTGATTAGAAAATTATAATTCCGTGACCTTAATTTAAAATTAAAATCGCAACCGTACAGCTGTTTTATTCAATTTTAGCGTTGATAAAATAAATATACTATGCTATAATAAAATTTAATGTATGTAAAAAAAAGAAGGAATCAGAAATGTCATTTGTCAAAAAATATTTTAAAAGGTATTTCGTTGATGCGATGAGCTTCATGGCTTTGGGCTTGTTTTCTTCACTCATTGTCGGCTTAATCATCACTCAGCTTTCAAAAATCCCACACCTTGAAATTCTTTCAAGCTTTTCGGAGGTGCTTTCGGCTTCCTCTCCGGTTGTCGGTGCGGCAATTGGTGCTGCCATTGCTTACGGGCTGAAATCAAAACCGCTTGTTGTGTTTTCCTGCATTGCGGTCGGAGCGTTCGGTTATCAGCTCGGTGGCCCTGTCGGAGCTTATGTTTCATCACTTGTTGCAAATGAAATCGCAGGTCTTGTTGCAGGCAAAACAAAAATCGACATCGTTATTACCCCTCTTGTGACCATCATCACCGGTGGCTTTGTAAGCACCTTTGTCGGCCCTTACCTGTCAGAGCTTATGACATCGTTGGGCAATCTTATCAACTCGGCAACACAGCTTCATCCGTTCCCCATGGGAATCACCGTTTCCGTCATTGTCGGACTTGTTCTGACTGCTCCCATAAGCTCGGCTGCTTTGTGCATTATGCTCGGACTTGAGGGAATAGCAGCAGGCGCTGCCGCAGTTGGTTGCTGCGCTCAAATGGTCGGCTTTGCCGTCACTTCATATAAGGCAAACGGTGTCGGCGGTCTTATCAGTCAGGGCTTAGGCACAAGCATGCTTCAATTCGGTAACATCATGAAGCGCCCTCAAATTGTTCTTGCACCAACACTTGCCGGTGCGGTTCTCGGCCCTGTTTCAACCTGTCTTTTGAAAATGACAAACACACCGTCGGGTGCGGGAATGGGAACAAGCGGACTTGTGGGTCAGTTCGGAGCTTATTCCGCCATGGCTGAAAGCTTCGGAAGTGTGAAAACCATTGTTCTCATTGTTGTGATGCATTTTATCGCACCTGCAATTCTCAGCCTCATTTTTCATTGGATTTTCAAAAAAATCGGTTTGGTAAAAGATGAATACTTAAAGCTTGAAAAAATTGATTAAGGGAGAAAAAACATGAACGTTTTTGATTTTGACGAAACGATTTTCGACGGTGACACCGCATTTGAATTTATAATCGAATTTATCCGGAAAAATCCGTCGCTTTTAAAGCTTACCCCAGACATAATCAAGGTTGTAAGAGATTACAAGAACCTGACTTTTCGCTTTGAGGACCTCATAGATGAATACGGCCCTATGATAAGCGATGTGATAACAAAACAGAAAATTGACGCAAAACAGCTTGCAAAGGAATTTTGGGACAAGAGAGAGCATAAGATCAAGCCGTTCTATTTTGAAATTCAAAAGGAGGACGACCTTGTTATCAGTGCATCTCCGACTTTCATGCTTGAAGAAATATGCAACCGCATCGGAATCAAATATTTTCTCGGAACGGAGATGGATCTTGAAAAGGGTACTTTTGAAAGATGGTGCTTCCGTGACAAAAAAATCGAGTTTTTCCGTGAGGCATTCCCCAACGGCGTAATCGACGATTTTTACACAGATTCCCTGCATGATGAATTTCTCTTCCCTTATGCAAAGAGAGTTTTTCTTGTCAAGGGACATAAGCTTACACAGATAAAATAATATGGAACGAATAGATAAAATTATTGCTTCACAGGGAAAGTATTCCAGAAGTGAGGTTAAAAAGCTTGTTAAAGCCGGACTTGTTACGCTGAACGGAGAAAAGGTAAGGTCTTGCGATTTGAAGTGCGATGCCGACACCGACTCCATTGTCGTTGACGGAGAGCGACTTGATTACAAAAAGCATATTTACATTATGCTCAATAAGCCTAAGGGAGTCATCAGTGCCACTCAAGACACGAATCAGCCGACAGTGCTTGACCTTGTGCCAAATGAGCTTAAAAGGCAGGGGCTTTTTCCGGCAGGTAGGCTTGACGGTGACACAACCGGCTTTGTGCTTATAACCGATGACGGCGATTTTGCTCACCGGATACTTTCACCGAAAAATCACATCATGAAAACTTATCATGCAAGCCTTTCTTCACCCTTGACACAGCAGGATATTGAAAAATTCAAGCAGGGGCTTGTCTTGGGTGACGGCACGAAATGCCTTGAGGCTGAGGTGAGCGTGCTTGACGGGAAAAGCAATGTTGCCCAAATCAGCATTTGCGAGGGAAAATATCATCAGGTCAAAAGAATGTTTGCGTCCTTGGGTAACAAGGTCGTTGAGCTTAAACGCATAAAAATGGGCGGCCTTTTCCTCGATGAAGAACTCGAAGAGGGGCAGTGCAGAGAGCTGACCGAAAAAGAGTTAAAGCTGATTGCCGAAGATGTGTCGATTTAGGTGACTTCTGATTTAGCTTCATAAAGACTTCTTTAAGCTTAAAAGCTTTGAAGGAGTCTTTTTTTGTGACTTTTTTCTGTCGGCACAGGTATAAAAAGGAGATTTTTCATGTGCGTGTTTATATATTGCGGTGAACTGTTCAATTTATCTGTCCGGTATAGGTAGTTTGTCTTGACATTTGCTTTCAAATTTGAGATAATATAATGAATTATAATCTGTTGTTGTGACAGTTGTCAGGAGGTTTCAAATGAACGATAATATTAAGCTCGCTGAACTTTTATTTCCGAATATAACCGAAACACCGCAAGATATGGAGGAAAGGTTTCCTGAAAGAAAGCTCAAAGAGGGCGCAAGAGTAACACGACTCGCCCCGTCTCCGACAGGCTTTCTTCATTTCGGCAATCTTTTTGCGGGAATGGTTGCTTACAAAACCGCAAAGGTGACAGACGGCGTTTTTTATGTCAGGGTTGAGGACACCGATCAAAAGAGAAAGGTTGACGGTGCAATCAAGGTTATGCTTGACGGACTTTCGGCATTTGATGTTGTTGCCGATGAGGGTGTTATCGGTGAAGATGTTGAAAAGGGTGACTACGGCCCGTACTATCAAAGCCGCAGAAAAGATATATATCATGTTTTTGCAAAAAGTCTTGTTCAGCAGGGCCTTGCATATCCGTGCTTCTGCTCTGCACAGGAGCTTGATGAAATCAGAGCAAAGCAGGAAAATGAGCCTCAAAAGGGCTATTGGGGACCTTACGCAAGATGCCGTGAGCTTTCATTTGAAGAAATTGAAAAGAATATTTCCGACGGAAAGGCTTGGACATTAAGACTCAGATCTCCCGGTGACAGCAACAAAAAATGTTATCTTGACGATATGATAAAGGGTAAAATCGAAATGCCCGAAAATGTTCAGGATGTTGTTCTTCTCAAGTCCGACGGAATTCCGACCTATCATTTTGCTCACGCTGTTGACGATCATCTGATGAGAACAACTCATGTTGTCAGAGGTGACGAGTGGATGTCAAGCTGTCCAATTCATTTGCAGCTTTTCAAGTGTCTCGGCTTCAAAGTGCCTAAATATGCTCATGTCGCTCCCATTATGAAAGAGGAAAACTCCGGAAAGCGTAAGCTCAGCAAGCGTAAGGATCCGGAGGCTGCCGTAACATTTTATATAGAAAAGGGCTATCCGAAAGAGAGTGTCAACGAATATATTATGACTCTCATGAACTCCAACTTTGAGGATTGGAGAAAAACGAACAAGACTGCGGATATTGACACTTTCCCGTTCAATCTGAAAAAAATGAGCGTTTCCGGCGCACTTTTTGACATGGTTAAGCTCAACGATGTCAGCAAAAATGTCATCAGCTTAATGAGTGCCGAAAAGGTTTATGCTTATACGGTGCAGTGGGCAAAGGATTATGACAGTGAGCTTTTCGCTCTTTTGACAAGAGATGAGCAGTATTCCGTAAGCATTCTTAACATTGACCGTGAAGGCCCTAAGCCGAGAAAGGACATTGCCTGCTTCAGTGAGGTTAAGGATAATATAAGCTATTTCTTTGATGAAACCTATAAGAAGGATTACACACTCAGTGAAAACATGACAAAAGAGATGGCTGCCGAAATTCTGGAAGCTTACATGAAGGTATATTCATCATCTGACGACAAGCAGCAGTGGTTCGACAACATTAAGGCATTGTGTGAGCCTCTCGGATACACACCGAATGTCAAGGAATATAAGAAAAATCCCGACTTATATAAAGGTCATGTCGGTGATGTTTCGGGTGTTATCAGAGTTGCTGTCACAGGCAGAAAGAACACTCCCGACCTTCATGCCATCATGAGTCTGCTCGGTCAGGAAAAGGTTCTTGCAAGACTCAACGATGCATTGAATTTTTACAAAACTTAACGCCCTAAGGAAAGGATAATACACAATGGAAGAAATAACAAAAAGCTCTAATTTTATTCATGACTTCATTGATGAAGATCTTGAAAAGGGAGTATATACTCATGTGCAGACCCGTTTCCCGCCTGAGCCTAACGGATATCTTCATATAGGTCATGCCAAGGCAATACAAATTGACTTTTCAACGGCTGAGAAATACGGTGGAACTTGCAACCTCAGACTTGACGACACAAATCCCTCAAAAGAGGATGTGGAATATGTTGATGCAATCAAAGAGGATATTCTTTGGCTGGGTTACAAATGGGATAAGGTTCTTTACGCCTCAAGCTACTTTGACTTTATTTATGAATGTGCGATAAAGCTTATAAAAATGGGCAAGGCTTATGTCTGTGACCTTACGGCTGATGAAATCAGAGAATACAGAGGTACTCTCACCGAGCCGGGAAAGAACAGCCCTTACAGAGACAGAAGCATTGAAGAAAATCTTGAGCTTTTCAAGAGAATGACAGACGGAGAGTTCCCCGACGGAGCAAGAGTTCTGCGTGCAAAAATTGACATGGCTTCACCTAACATCAATATGCGTGACCCCGTAATTTACAGAATTGCTCATGTCAGTCATCATCAAACAGGTGACAAGTGGTGCGTTTATCCCATGTATGACTTTGCACACCCCATTTCCGACACAAAAGAGGGAGTTACACATTCACTCTGCTCTCTTGAATTTGAAAATCACAGACCTCTTTACGATTGGTTCTTGAAAGAGCTTGGCTTTGAAACACCGTCAAGGCAAATCGAGTTCGCAAGGCTTAACCTCAATTACTGCCTTACAAGTAAGCGTAAATGCTTACAGCTTGTCAATGAGGGAATCGTTGACGGCTGGAACGATCCGAGAATGGTTACCATCAGCGGTATGAGACGAAGAGGCTATCCGGCAGAGGCTATCCGTGATTTCATCAACAGAGTCGGTGTTTCAAAGGCGTTTTCGGTTGTTGATTTCGGCTTGCTTGAAGCTTGCGTAAGAGATAATCTGAACGAGAAAGCTCCGAGATGTATGGCTGTTTTAAGACCGTTAAAGGTAATCATTGACAACTATCCCGATGACAAGGTTGAGGAAATTGAGCTTCCGATAAATCAGGATAAGCCTGAAATGGGTACGAGAACAATACGCTTTTCAAAGGAAATTTTTGTTGAAAAAGAGGACTTTATGATTGAGCCTCCCAAGAAATATTTCCGTCTCTTCCCGAATAACGAGGTAAGACTCAGAGGCGCTTACTTTGTCAGATGTGTCGGCTATGACACAGATGAAAACGGTGAGGTTACAGCCGTTCACTGCACCTACGATCCCGAAAGCAAGGGTGGAAATTCACCCGACGGCAGAAAGGTCAAGGGTACGCTTCATTGGGTCAGTGCAAACCACTCAACCGTTTTTGAAGCAAGGCTTTATGACAGACTCTTTGTTAATCCGAATCCGTCCGACGAATCGGCAGGCTCATTTAAGGATAACTTGAATCCGGATTCGCTCACGATTCTTTCCGGATGCAGAATCGAAGACGGCGTTAAGGAGCTTAAAGCCGGAGACACCTTCCAATTCATGCGTCAGGGTTATTTCTGTGTTGACACAACCTCAACGGAAGATAAGCTTGTTTTTAACAGAACAGTGGCTCTTAATTCATCATGGAAGTAAAGGAGAAAATGATATGAAAATAGCTTACAGAATCATCACACCGATTCTTTCGGTGGCTGCAATCGTGATGGGCATCTTGCTCAAACTCTTTCATTTTGCAATCGGTACGGCTTCTGAAGAACTCAGTCAGCTGACCACCTTGCTTGAAGCCTTCAATGTGAAAACGAAGTTTGAGTTTTCGGTTGTTGACATTATCCAGCTGCTTTTGGGCATTGACACATCGGCAGAATCAGAGGTTGATATCATGGCAATGATTGAACCGATTCTTCCTCAGATTATAGCCTTTGTTATATTTTTTGTTCTTGCCCTTGCAATGCTTATTGCCGTTGGCGTTGTTGCAGCGGCAACCGATAAGAGAAAAACCGTATGTATACTTTGCTGTGTCGGTCTTGTTTTGTGCATGGTTGCGGTTGTTATCAGTAACAGCGCATTTGCAAAGATCATGGACGGAGAAATTCCTCTTTCCGATGTTGTCAGCACATTCTCCGACAGTGCATGGGCAAGCATTGCAGCAGCCCTTGTTTCAATCACATCGGCAACTCTTTCGGGTGGCTTTTTTGCGGTGTTCGGAATGTATATTCTCATCATATTCTGGACAATTCTCGCAAATATGCTTATAAAGAATCCGATTCAGGTAACAAAGAAGCACAGAAGAAAAAAGCCCTTAAAGAGCATTTCGGCAATATTCAGAAGATAAAAATCGAGCTGTCGCATTTGAAAATTTGCGGCAGCTTTATTTATGAAAAAATAAGTGTGGTGTGGCTGAAAACGGTGCTTTTCAGCCTCTTTTCTTTATGCAACATAAACTCTTCAACCACCCTCGCATTAAGCCGATTTCGCCATTATTTTCAATCCTGCAAGCATAAAAAAACAAGGGCTTTCCCAAGCTTATAAGCTGAAGAAAACCCTTTGTTCTGTCTTATGGCGTCTGCGTTTTTTCGCAGCCGTTTTTGTTTATAAAAGCCGTTGCTTATGCCTTGTCTGCACAGCCGAGAACAGTTTCGATCTTGTGTGAAACAACGCCCTCAATAGCATCTCTTGCAGGTGTAAGATATTGTCTGGGGTCAAAGTGCTTGGGGTTCTGTGCAAAGTGCTTACGAACTGCTGCGGTCATTGCGATACGGATATCCGAGTCAACATTGATCTTGCAAACAGCCATTGAAGCAGCTTCACGAAGCATATCCTCGGGGATACCGATTGCATCGGGCATCTCACCGCCGAACTCGTTGATTGTCTTAACATCTTCCTGATTAACAGATGAAGCACCGTGAAGAACGATCGGGAAGCCGGGAAGCTTTTCTTCAACCTTCTTGAGAATGTCAAAACGAAGCTGGGGCTTCTGACCGGGCTTAAACTTATAAGCACCGTGGCTTGTGCCGATTGCGATTGCAAGTGAGTCAACACCTGTTCTTGTAACGAAATCGTAAACCTGATCGGGATCGGTGAAGTTTGCATCTTCCTCGCTTACATTAACATCGTCCTCGATGCCTGCAAGCTGACCAAGCTCACCTTCAACAACAACACCGTGTGCATGAGCATAATCAACAACCTTTTTTGTAAGAGCAACATTATCTTCGTAATCGAGGTGCGAGCCGTCGATCATAACCGATGTGAAGCCTCCGTCGATGCAAGCCTTGCAGGTTTCAAAATCGGGGCCGTGGTCAAGATGCAGAGCGATGGGGAGACCTGTTTCCTCAGCAGCAGCCTTAACCATAGCAACAAGGTAACCGTGTGCAGCGTATTTTCTTGCGCCTGCGGAAACCTGAAGAATAACGGGTGCATTATGCTTTTTTGCAGCTCTTGTAATGCCTTGGATAATCTCCATGTTGTTTACATTGAATGCACCGATGGCGTATCCGCCTTTATATGCATCTTCAAACATTTTTTTTGTTGTAACTAATGCCATGATAATAACTCCTTTGTGTTAAATATTTTTTTCTTCAAAAGTATACAATAATTGACATTTATTGTCAAGTCATTAAGCGGTTGCAGGTGTATAAGTCATTGCAAAGCAGTGTGAACGGATTCTTCCGCCGAGGAAGTTGATTCTGAAATCATTACCCGTCATTGTCTGATTGCCGACTCGGATTGACGAAACATAACCGATATCCTCTCTGACTGCGGCATCGTGTGAGATGATGCTTATCCAGGTTGACGGGTCGCCTGAAAGGGTGATGCCCTGAGCCGAGGCGAGAGCCTGAATGTCGGAGCTTGAAAGAGTGACAGTTGTTTTGAAGTTCGGGTCATTGTAGTCACCGAGGGATTCTCTTGCACCGTTGAGGTAGGGGACACTTGTTCCGCTTGATTTTCCCCAGCAGTTATAATAAGAGGTGGTTTTTCCGGCACTCATTGAGTGGAAGGGAGTCAACGCTGTCGAGCCGTTATAAGAAATGTAAGGGCCGATTGCGATGATGGCATCAACTGCTTGATAAATTGAAGCTGACGGTGTTTTACTGCTTTCAAGGAAAGCGTGTGAGCTTGAGGTGAGGTTAGCAGTGAAGATGGGATTTCCGGCAGCGAGTGACTCGGCGTTATGATAGCGTGCAAAGGTATAAATTGCAACAACCTGAGCCTTGAGAGCCTCCATGTTGAATGAAGAACTCATTTCAGCCTCAAGGGCTCTTGCAAGATACTCTCTTGTTTCATACTGAGTGCCTTCGTAGGTGATCTTCTGAGGATAAACCTCGCCTGTTACAATGCAGGTGTTCGGATCGTAATAATAATGAGCGAGAATATCTGCCCAGCTCCAACCGATGCTTGCAAGATAATTAGCTCCGGTCTGGCTCATGCCGACACCGTGACCGTAGCCGAAAACATAAAAGGTAAAAGTGCCTTTTGTGGAGGATACCGATGCCGAGGTTGATGTGGCACTGATATCGGAGGCTGACGGTTCTGTCACATTTGCGTTTCCTATCGGTGATAAGGTTGTGCTTTGTGAAACAGAGAAGGGATTGTTTTGATTAAGACCCGAGGAAGCTGAAATGTTGGGATTGAGGACATTGATGGGCTGAGTTGTTGTTTCATCACCCTTTGTCGCAAGTCCGACAACGAGGGCAATGGGAATGATGATTGCAAGCGAAAGAGCGACAATGGCAAAAATCAGCATATTTTTGCTCATGAGCTTTTCTTCCGGCTTTTCCAAAGCAACGGGAGGCTTTTCCTCTTGCTCACGCTCACGCCTTTTTTGAGCTGCCTCAAGCATGCTGATTGTATAGTTCACCTTTGCTTCAACGAGGTCGGCAAGCACGGTGAGTGCATGAGGAAGAATGGCGCTCAGATCCTCCGGATTGGAGGTGTTGATTTTTTTCGCCTTGGCTGAGCCTTTGTCAACAATGGCGGCATAAGCGAAATAAACAGTTTTGCCGTTTTCGTCTTCTGTTGAATAAATCTCCGAAACAGCACCGCCTAAGCTTGCACCTGAATTGAGCATGGCATCTCTCGCATGGCGAATGATTCTGACGGATTCCGTTTCCGTGGTTGATTCCTCTGCCTGCTCGTAATCCTCATCAATGACCTCGACAAAGCCGATTCTGTCAGTGAGGTTTTCAACCTTGTCATAAAGATTGTATATCCACATCGTTGCTTCGCTTGTTGCAAGTGAAAGCTTCATGTCGGCTCTTGAAAGAGCTTCGACAATTTTTTCGGCAGTGGGTATTATATCGGTTTGAGGCATTTTTATCGGCGGTCTTTCACCGTTTGCAATTGCCTGCATCGGTTCGAGAATATCCTCCACAAGAGATTCAAGCACTGCATCAATTCGCATGAAATCAAGCGGAAGAAATGTAAGCTTTCCGTGAAGCACATCGGTTGTAAAGCCACAGTAAAGTCCGTCTGTTGTGAAGTGATATACACTGCCTCTCGGAACAAGGGAGTGACCGGTAACATCAATCTCGGAAATGTCATCACCTGCATTGAGCGTGATGAGGTCGGCAATTTCATCGCTTTCATATTCTTCAAGAAGAAGCTTTGCAATGAGATCTCTTTTTATAAGGTTATAATCCTCGGTTTCGCAGGCGACAATAACATATTCACCGTTTTCCGTTGCGAGAAGAACCTCATCGTATAGAGTCTCCCGTGTCGGAAATGATGAAATATTTTCATCTGTCAAACCGAACTTTTCAGCGGCAAGTCCGATTTTATAAACGGTGTCCGCAGAAAGAGTTGAAATATTGTCTAAAGTAAATAATCTGATCATTTTAACCTCCCGGCCAAATAAAATTTATGTGATTTCCCATTTGTATGCATTTGCATAGGGATTAGTCAGCTTGTGTTTGTCATAGTATGCCTGAGGATATCTTGGATTGGGATTTTCAACCGCCTTGCTTGTGTCAACCTCCGTGCTTTCGCCGGGACGGACAAGCCTTGCAACAACGACAAGTCTCGCATCTGTGAACTCCGAATAGCAGGTTGACAGTGTAAGGATTCTGTCGGTCGGAAGAACATCGACTCCGGTGTCATAAAGAGAACGCTGGGCGAGCTGATTAAGGTAAGATGTGTAATTCAAAGCGGTGTTAAGGTTTGTCCAGAAATAAGGGAAAACATAACCGTTGTCATCCTTCGGGTCGATGTTTGTGATCATTACCGCAAAAACCTTGAAATCGTAATCGTGGTAAATGGTGTTGAATGAAATAATCGGAGCTTCCTTGAAGCCCTCAAGCGTCGTATAGTGGTCAAGAGTGGCAAACAGTGATCCGTCTCTCATGTGGTGACCGTAAATGATGGTGTTCATGTCGAGTGGTTCAACATTGTTTCTGCTTGTCATGAACGGACAACCGTATTTCGTATATTCACCGAAGAAGTTCGTTTCAAGGTATTCTTCATCGTCAACACCTTGAACTATTGGGAAATCAATATCCGTTCCCTTTGCCGAAAGATAACCGACAAAGTCGGGGTTTTCAGCGTAAAGCTTAGCATATTTATATTGTATATTTTGCGGAAAATTGATGTCGGGATTCTGTTTTTTCAAAAGCTCGAACTGTTCCGAGGGTGTGAGATATTTTGTTGTGGTCTGCTTGGTTGTGGTTTGCTGAGCGCTGTTTTGTGAATCGCTTTCAGTGGTCGGAGCAGTCGGAGCGGTTGAGCTTTCCTCTGTGATGATAAGGTCGGAAATGCTGCTCATGTTGTTTTCGTTGTCCTTATGGAGACGGTACTCCTTATAAAGCATTGCGATTGAAACGGCAATCAAAGCGATTGAAATGCAAAGAACGATTCTGCGTGCAATTTCATTTCCGGAAAGCTTTTTCTTGCCGGAGTTTTTCTCCGTTGACTTATTGCCTTTTTCGTCAATCGGTTTTGCGGCGACTGTGTCGGAAGGTGTATCTGCCGTTTCGTTTTTTTCCTCGGTGCTTTCATCGTAAAGCTCGTCGGCCTCTTCATAAATCGGAGCATTTGTCGGAGCCTGTGAGGACTTGTCCGATACGGGAGCATCAACACCCGTAACCTTGACGGAACGGTTGAGCGACATCGCATTAAGCTCATAAGTTCCTATCTCCATCTCATCAACCTTAAAGCTTGACGGAGAATACGAAGCCGTGCCACCTGCTCTTTTTCTCGACGGAAGCTCAATTTCGGTAATGTCGAGGTTTGCCGTCGGTGAGAACGGTGCAGGGCCGTAGGAATATTTTTCCTCAGGTGAGGTCTCGTCGGGATTGTCGAAATCAGCACTTTGAAACAGGACTCGTGTGCCTGCCTCATAGCTTATGGGAGGCTGTTGATTCTGTGTCGGCAAGACGGGGTTATCCTGAGGCACGGGGAAGGGCTGTGCCGCTGTTGGCATCACGGGTGCTTGCGGATAAAAGGTTGGCTGAATGTATCCCGGCTGTACAGGCTGATACGGCATCGGCTGAACGGGGTACGCAGGCTGAGGATAAACCGGATAAGTCTGATTCGGTGCAACAAAGACCGGATAAGGCTGATTGGGATCGTTCGGATAGTAAATCGGCTGCTGGAAATAAGGCGCTTGTGCAAAAGGCTCTCCCGACAGCTGAGCAGACGGTGAGCCTGCCGAGGTTTTCTTGATTGGAGGGGGAGCTTGCTTTGCGGAGTGAACAGCTTTTTTTTCTTTTGGTGCGGGCTTTGCTTCAAGTGAGTCGGAATCCGCAAGCTTTTTCGGTTTTTCCGGAGCATTAAGATTAAATTCACTCACAAAATCGTTGCTTGTTTTGCTGAAAACATCACCGTTTGAGTCTTTGTTGAAGCTGTCATCCTGATATATGTTTTTCATCTGAGGACTCCTTAGAAAGAATTTATAAATTCGTTTATATCTCTACCCTCTGACCTTGTTTCAGGGTAGCTTAAAGCGCAAAGGCGCAATTCGTTAACAGCGTTTGAGGCTGCGGCAAATCTGTTATAATCACGGCAGTCCTTGCCTGTGTGACCGGTGTTAAGCTCTTTGATGTGAACATGAGCTCCGTCGGTAACGGCAATGAAAATTCTGCCGACGGGAATCAGCGGATCGTCACTTGTCGGGCCTGCCATTCCCGTCACGGAAACTCCGAAGTGTGCATTTGAAAGCTTTTTGACACCCAGAGCCATCTCTGCGGCAACAACGGCACTGACAGCACCGTATTTTTCAAGATGCTCGCTTTTGACATTCAGCACCTTGTGCTTTATTTCATTTGAATATGAAACCACACCGCAGTGGAAAATTTCGGAAGCGCCGGAAATGTCGGTAATTCTTTTTGCACAAAGTCCACCGGTGCAGGATTCGGCAAAGGCGACAGTGAGCTTTTTCTCCTTGAGGAGCTTGACGGTTGCCTGCTCGATGCTGTCAACATCAATGCCGTAAATGAAAGCACCGAGACGCTTTTGAATTTCTTCAACGATGGGCTTCATGAGGCTTTCGGCTTTTTCCTTTGAGTCTGCCTTTGCGGTGACTCTCAAAAGAGCCTCTGCGTTTTTCGCATAAGGGGCAACGGTTGGATTGGCACTTTGCAAAAGCTCGCTGACCGTTTCGCTCATTGCACTCTCTCCGATTCCGAAGGTGCGGATGTTATGTGAGACAATCGTTTCATTTGAAAGCCTTGAAAGATAAGGCTCAACGCTGTCGAGGAACATCGGTATCATTTCTTTCGGCGGGCCGGGAAGAATGATGGCGGTTTTTCCGTTGTCGTTTATGATGCAGCCGGGAGCCGTGCCGTTGTTGTTCGGCAGAATAATGCAGTCCTTTGGCATGAGTGCCTGCTTTTTGTTGGTTTCCGGCATGGGTATGTTTTTCGTTTTAAAGTAATCAATGATTTTTTTGAGAGACTCGTCGTGCATAACAAGCTCCCTTGAAAAAAATTCGGCACAAACCTCCTTGGTCATGTCGTCGGGTGTGGGACCGAGTCCACCGGTGAGAATCACTGTTTCACTTCTCGAAAAGGCTCTTTCAAGAGTAGAAATTATGCGTTCTCTGTTGTCACCGACGGTGCATTGGAAAAGAACATTGAAGCCGAGAGAGGCTAAACGCCGTGAAAGAAACTGTGCGTTGGTGTTAAGGATGTCACCGAGAAGTATTTCCGTGCCGACACTTATAAGCTCGCAGTTCATTTTTTTCTTCTCCTTTCTTCTTTTGACAGGCTTTGTGTGAATTTTAATTATACAGCTTGATACCTTTGTTAAAACAGCGAATGTTAATAACAAAGGGTTAAAAAATTATAAACAGGGTCAGTTGACAAATTCAAACCTTGTGGTTTCAACTGCTCTGTCAATCATTTCCGAAAAGTCAAAAGCCGATTCAGCTTCTTCAATAAGCTCAAGAGTCGGTCGTGTTCTCGGATGCTTGGGAGTGAACACCGTGCAGCAGTCCTCGTAAGGAAGAATCGAGGTTTCAAACGCTCCGATGTTTCTTGAAATTGTGATTATTTCATTTTTATCCATGCCGATAAGAGGACGGAAAACCGGAATGTCTGCAACGGCATCGGTGCAAGCGATTGCACCGAGAGTCTGAGATGCAACCTGACCGAGACTTTCACCTGTGACAAGAGCTTCACAGTTATCCCTCTGTGCAAGACGCAGAGAAATTTTCATCATCATTCTTCTCATGATGATTGTGAAAAGCTCCTCGGGGCAATGCTCCTTAATAGCTTCCTGAATTTCGGTGAAGTTGACAATGGCAAAGTTGATTCTGCCGGAATATTTCGCAACGATTGAAACGAGGTCACGAACCTTCATTTCCGCACGCTTGCTTGTGTAAGGCGGTGCTGCAAAGTGAATTGCATTGAGCTGGAGGCCTCTTTTTGACATCATCCAGCCTGCAACGGGGGAGTCGATTCCACCTGAGACGAGAAGTGCAACCCTTCCCGCAGAGCCTACCGGAAGTCCACCTGCTCCCTTGATCTGATTGCCGTGAATGAAAACATTCTTGTCACGAACCTCAACCGTAACCGTGATGTCCGGATTGTGAACATCAACCTTCAGCGACGGAATCGAACGCAGAAGATGTGCGCCTACCTCACGGCAGATTTCCGGAGAGGTCAGAGGAAATCTCTTGTCGCTTCTTTTTGCGTTGACCTTAAAGGTTCTGACGCTTCTCAGGTCGTCTGCGAGATAATCAAAGGCAACCCTTTTGATTTCGTCAAAGTCCTTTTCGCACACCGCTGCCCTTGAGAAAGCCGCAATTCCGAAAACCTTTTTGAGAGTTTCAACGGCTGAATCAAAGTCGATATCGTCCTGTGCGGCTTCGGCAATGATTGTGGATTGAGATTTTGTGAAAATGAATTTGCCGGTTGAGGCAAGTAATCTTCTTCTGATGTTTTTGACGAGTATGTCCTCAAATGTTGAACGGTTAAGACCCTTGAGAACAATTTCTCCGTTTTTTATGAGTAAAACTTCTTTCATTTGTTACCTCTTTACTTTTCTGATAACCCTCAAGGCAGTGTCTATGCCTTGAAGAAAATAATCGAGCTGTTCTTTTGTTGTGAAACGGGACATACTGACTCTGATTGAGGAGTCGATAATGTCGTTGTCAAGACCCATTGCCGTAAGCACGGGACTTTTGTGACCCTTTGAGCAGGCTGAACCCGATGAAACATAAATTTCCATGTCTGAAAGGAAATTCAACACCGTTTCACTTCTCAAGCCTTTGAGCGAAAGGTTGACGATGTAAGGCAGAGCATCTGAGGGGGAGTTGATTGTGACATCCTCCCTTTTGTTAAGCTCGGCAACAAGATAATCCCTGTTTTGAGTGAGCTTCAAAAGGCTCTCTTCGATTTTAAGCTCCTCCAACGCTCCGAAAAATCCTGCGATTGCCGGCATAGGCTCTGTTCCGGGACGGATATCCTTTTCCTGACCGCCTCCGACTGCAACGGAACGGATTTTTGTTCCGTCTTTGATGAACAACGCACCGACACCCTTAGGGCCGTGAATTTTGTGGGAGCTGACTGTCATAAGGTCAATTCCGAGCTTTTTAGGCGAAAGCGGAATTTTTCCAAAGGCCTGCACAGCATCGACATGAATGAGGGCAGGGGACTTTTTTTGCCTGACAATCCGTGAAATTTCGTTTATCGGCTCAATCGTTCCCACTTCATTGTTCACTGCCATGATGCTTATGAGAACGGTTTTGTCATTGACTGCGTTTTCAAGCTCTGTAAGCTTCAGAAAGCCCTTGCTGTCGGTGGGGATTCGGATAACCTCAAAGCCGTCCTCCTCAAGACGGTCAAAAGCTCTTTGAACACTCGGATGCTCAACTGCCGAGGTGATGACTCTGTTTCCGTTGCGACGGTTTCGGTAAGCTGCACCGAAAACTGCAAGGTTGTTGCCCTCTGTTCCACCGCTTGTGAAAAAAATCTCATTCTCATTGCAGCTTAAAACCTGAGAAAGCTTCTTTCTGGCGTTTCTTAAAAGCTCATCGGCTTCAATTCCCTTTTCGTGAAGTGAAGAGGGATTGCCCCAGATATTTTCAATTGCATCGTGCATTTTATCCTTGGCTTTTTTGCAAAGAGGTGTTGTTGCACTGTTGTCAAGATAGGCTTGCATGGGCATACCTCCTCATGTTAGTTTATAATTAAATAACATTATACAATAAATAAAGAAAACATGCAATGTTTAAGCGAAAAAAAAGGGATATTTTTATAGCTTTTCGGCAAAATAATTTTAGTGAAAATTACTTAAATTTGCCTTAGAAAGCCGATGAGTACAGACTCGAAGCTTTGGGGCGATAAATCAGGAGGTCTTTATGCAAAATCCGAAAGAAAAAAAGCTAATCAAAATTACCTGCTTTCTTGCCGTCGTCAGCGTTGTTTTTGCGGCGTCGGGTATTTATTATGCGGTCGATGCGAGCAGGTGCAAGAGACGGGAAAAGGTGTTCAACGAAAAGGCAGTAAGCTCACTTTGTGAGAGCCTTGATGCAATCAGCGTGAATCTTAAAAAGAGCATTTACACATCGGGAGGAAAATCGCTCGAGCAAATCGGTAACGAGCTTTGTCGTCAGTCTGCTGCGGCAAAGGAAAATTTAGGTGTTCTCTCCTTTGAAAATGAGCTTTGCGATGAAGTTTACAAGTTTCTCTCACAGGTCGGAAATTATACCCTTGCGCTTTCAAAGAATAACGGTGAGCTTACGCAAAAAAATATAACTCAGCTTGAAAATTTACGGGATTATTCGGTGAAAATCTCCGACGGGCTTAATGAAATCTGCTTTGATTATTATAACGGTGATGTCAGTCTCGGCGATGTGGTGAAAAATCTTAACTATGTCGGTAAGGACTTGCCGGAGGATTTTTATGTCCGTGTCAACGATGTCACACAGACGATGACGGATTATCCGACCTTGGTTTATGACGGGCCTTTTTCCGACAGCGTAAGCAACAAAAAATCTGTTTTTCTCGAAAACAAGGACGAGCTTACGGCAAAGGAGGCACTGAAAAAGGTGTCCGCAATCACAGGCGTTTCGCAAAGTGCTTTAAGACAGCAGGAGGATATCAAATCCAAAATCGAGGCTTACAGCTTTACCGTCGGTGACAGCTATATATCCGTTACGAAAAAGGGCGGATATCTTTGCAGCTTTATGACGGATGCTTATGCACTTGAGGAAAACATCAGTCAAAAGGAGGCTGTCAAAAGGGGCTTGCAATATCTTGAGCAGCTCGGCTTTGAAAGCATGAAAAGCAGTTATTACAGCACATTTGACGGAATATGTACGGTCAATTACGCTTATGAGCAGGACGGTGTTACTTGTTACGGTGATCTTATTAAGGTCAGCATTTCTCTTGACACCGGAAAGCTGGTCGGCTTTGATGCGAAAAATTATCTTTTGAATCACACAAAAAGAAGCACGCAAAGTCCGGTGCTTACTCAAAAAGAGGCTGAAAAACGCATCTCCTCTTATTTGAAGATAACCGACAGCTCACTTGCTATTATTCCTCTTGAAAACGGCAAGGAAGCATTTTGCTATGAATTTCACTGCGAGGATAAAAATGGCAATGAGGCGCTCGTTTATGTGAATACGGCAACCGGAGAGCAGGAAAATATATTGCTTTTGCTTTATTCCGACGGCGGAGTGCTTACAAAGTAAAAAAACACAAAAAATAGCAAGTGAGAAAATCATATAAAAATCAAAGAAAAACGAAGAAAAACAAAGCAAAAGAATTATCAAATAAAAAAATCGAAAAAAGGTGTTGACAATGAAACTTCTTTGTGGTAAGATATGCGGGCATTTAAGAAAAGAATTTTTTTGGAGGTAAACGCATTATGTCAACTTATATGCCCAAAGCAGGCGACATTACTCGTAAGTGGTATGTTATTGATGCCGAAGGTAAGACTCTCGGCAGTGTTGCTGCAAAAGCTGCAGTTCTTCTTCGCGGCAAGCATAAGGCAACATTCGCACCCCATGCTGACTGCGGTGATCATGTAATCATCATCAATGCAGACAAGGTTGTTCTCACAGGTAAGAAGCTCGACCAGAAGATGTACTATCATCACACAGGTTATATCGGCAACATGAAGAAGGTTAAGTATTCAACTCTTCTCAAGGAAAAGCCGGAATTTGCAATGACAAAGGCTGTTAAGGGTATGATCCCCGACACAGTTATCGGACGCAACGCACTGACAAGACTTCGTGTATATGCAGGTGCAGAACATGCACATGCAGCTCAGAAGCCTGAAGCAGTTGAAGTTTAATGGAAAGGGAGGAAAAGTAAATGTACGAAACAACACCGTTTTTCTACGGCACAGGCCGCAGAAAGAAGTCAATCGCAAGAGTACGTGTATATGCAGGTACAGGTAAGATCACAATCAATGACAGAGATATCGACGATTATTTCGGTCTTGAAACCTTGAAGCTCATCGTTCGTCAGCCTCTCAATCTCACAGATACAGCTGAAAAGTTCGACATCGTTTGCCGTGTAACAGGTGGCGGTGTAACAGGTCAGGCAGGTGCAATCCGTCACGGCCTTTCAAGAGCTCTTCTCCAGTACGATGAAGAACTTCGTCCCGCTCTCAAGAAGGCAGGCTTCCTCACTCGTGACCCGAGAATGAAGGAAAGAAAGAAGTACGGTCTCAAAGGCGCTCGTC
>CAZBFI010000002.1:13671-39493 GCA_964491165.1 uncultured Faecalibacterium sp. | reverse complement strand
CCATTATTAAACAGTGGTCTTGCTACATAGCTGGTATGAAGAAGCTCATGAGCCTTGTGACTGTTCGGCTCACCGAGAAATTCGGAATAAACCGTCTTGACATCCTCATTAAGATGACTCTTACGAAGAGGTCTGTTTTCATCGTTTTTATAAAGTGCGGCAGCTCTGAGACTCTTCAAGTCGGTAAAGTTACGCACGGAAGCGGGCTGAACAGGCTGACCGCCACCGTTGATACAGCCTCCGGGACAACCCATAATCTCAATGAAGGTGTAATCGGCTGTGCCGTCCTTAACCTTATCCATGAGAAGCTTTGCGTTCTTTGTTCCGCTTGCAATTGCAACCTTGACATCCATGTCACCGAGCTTATAAGAAGCTTCCTTGATTCCGTTCATGCCACGGACATCTTCAAACTCAACCTTTTCAAGCTCCTTGCCAGTGATCACTTCAGCCGCTGTACGAAGTGCAGCCTCCATTACGCCACCGGTTGCACCGAAGATAACCGCTGCGCCTGTGCCTTGACCTAAAGGAGCATCACATTCCTCGTCGGGAAGAATGTTGAAATTGATGCCTGCCGAATTGATCATTCTGCCAAGCTCTCTCGTTGTCAAAACAAAATCGACATCGGGATAGCCTGTTGCGTTTTCATCATCTCTGCCACATTCAAATTTTTTCGCTGTGCAGGGCATAACGGCAACGGAAACAATCTTTTCCGGATCAATACCATTCTTTTCGGCATAATAGCTCTTGATGATTGCACCCTGCATCTGCATGGGCGACTTACAGCTTGAAAGGTGATCAAGCTCTGTGGGATAATAATGCTCGCAATATTTGATCCAACCGGGTGAGCATGAGGTGATCATTGGAAGAACACCGCCGTTTTTAACTCTTGAAAGAAGCTCGTTTGCCTCCTCCATGATTGTAAGGTCAGCACCGAAGTTGGTGTCGAAAACCTTGTCAAAGCCGAGACGACGAAGTGCGGCAAACATTTTGCCCGTCACATCTGTTCCGACAGGCAAGCCGAAGCATTCACCGAGAGTTGCTCTGACAGCAGGTGCAGCCTGAACAACAACATACTTTTCCGGATCGTTGATGGCTTCAAAAACCTTGGCTGTGTCATCTTTTTCATATATTGCACCGACGGGACAGTTGACAATGCACTGACCGCATGAAATACATGAGGTTGCATTCAAAGGAAGCTCAAAGGCAGAGCCGATGTGAGTGTCAATACCTCTTGCATTTGCACCGATAACGCTGATATTCTGATTGTTGCAGGCAGCGACACAACGACGGCAGAGAATACACTTGTTGTTGTCTCTTATCATGTGTGCGGCAGAACAGTCAAGCTCGTAAACCGGCTTGTCACCGTCATACTTATCAGCTTCCTCAACACCGTATTCAAGGCAGAGCTTTTGAAGCTCGCAGTTACCGCTTCTGACACAGGTGAGACATTTTCTGTCATGAGTCGAAAGAATCAGCTCAAGAGTGGTTCTTCTTGCCGAACGAACCTTTTCGCTGTTGGTGAAAATCTCCGTGCCGTCTCTTTCAATGGGATAAACGCAGGCTGCAACAAGACTTCTTGCACCCTTGACTTCAACAACACAAAAACGACAAGCACCGATTTCGTTGATATCCTTCAAAAAGCACAGAGTCGGAATCTCAATGCCGACCTGCCTTGCAGCCTGAAGAATCGTTGTTCCGTAAGGCACGCTACATGACATACCGTTAATTTTAATATTAAGCATATTTTCCATTTTACGCACCTCCTTATTTCTTAATGATTGCATCGAATCGGCAGGTATCGGCACAGACACCGCACTTGATGCACTTTGTTGTATCAATTGAATGAGGCTGCTTTACCGAGCCTGAAATTGCACCGACAGGACACTTTCTTGCACAAGCCGTACAACCCTTACACTTATCTTCAACAATCGCAAAGGACAGAAGCTTTTTACAAACTCCGGCAGGACATCTCTTGTCCACAACATGAGCAACATATTCCTCACGGAAGAATTTGAGTGTTGCAAGAACCGGATTGGGAGCTGTCTGACCGAGACCGCAAAGTGAATTTTCCTTAATATAATGGCAAAGCTCTTCAAGCTTGTCAAGGTCCTCAAGAGTTGCCTTGCCGTCGGTGATTTTTTCGAGAAGCTCACGCAGTCTCTTTGTTCCGACACGGCACGGAGTACACTTACCGCATGATTCGTCAACAGTGAAGTCAAGGAAAAACTTTGCAATGTCAACCATGCAGTTATCCTCGTCCATAACTATCAAGCCACCCGAACCCATCATGCAGCCGATAGCCGTAAGGTTATCGTAGTCAATGGGAGTGTCCATAAGATGAGCCGGAATACATCCGCCGGAAGGGCCTCCGGTCTGTGCTGCTTTGAATTTCTTGCCGTTGGGGATACCACCGCCGATTTCCTCAATGATTTCACGCAGTGTTGTACCCATCGGAATTTCAACAAGACCTGTGTTCTTGATCTTACCGCCTAAGGCGAAAACCTTTGTTCCCTTTGATTTTTCCGTACCCATGGAAGCAAAATAATCTGCACCCTTACGGATAATCGTCGGAATGTTTGCAAAGGTCTCAACATTGTTTTCCGTTGTCGGCTTGCCGAAAAGTCCCTTTACAGCCGGATAAGGTGGACGGGGTCTCGGCTCACCGCGGTTACCCTCGATTGAGGTCATGAGTGCAGTTTCCTCACCACAGACGAAAGCACCTGCACCAAGCTTGACATGAAGCTCAAAGTCAAAGCCGGAATTGAAAATATTTTTTCCGAGAAGTCCCATTTCTTTTGCCTGATTGATTGCAATCTGAAGACGGGCAACGGCAATGGGATACTCTGCACGGACATAGATATAGCCCTCGGTTGCACCTGTTGCATAACCGCAAATTGTCATCGCTTCAATGATGCAATGAGGATCACCCTCAAGAACAGAACGGTCCATAAATGCTCCGGGGTCACCCTCGTCGGCATTACAGACAACATATTTTTGATCTGCCTTATTTGCGGCAGTGAAGCTCCACTTGAGACCCGTGGGGAAGCCACCGCCTCCTCTTCCTCTGAGTCCGGAATCCTTAACTATCTGAATAACCTGCTCGGGTGTGTATTCCGTAAGGCACTTTGCAAGAGCCTGATAGCCGTCATAAGCTATATACTCATTGATATCCTCGGGATTTATAACACCGCAGTTACGCAGAGCGACTCTCTTTTGTTTTTTGTAAAAATCCGTGTCATTAAGGCCTTTGATTTTTTCGGGTGTGACCGTTTCCTTATAAAGCAAGCGCTTTACCATACGACCCTTGAGCAAATGCTCCTCAACAATTTCGGGAACATCCTCAACCTTGACCTCCGAATAAAAACAGCCTTCGGGATAAACTATCATAATAGGGCCTAAAGCACAAAGTCCGAAACAGCCCGTACGGATAACCTGAACCTCGTTTTCAAGTCCCTTGGCTTTAAGCTCAGCTTGCATAGCTTCAATGATTTTCTGCGAGTTTGAGGAGGTACATCCGGTACCGCCGCAAACAAGAACATGGGAACGATACATTTAGCTTTCCTCCTTATTTTTTAATTGCACCTACTGTATATTCAACAACAGGCTTGCCGTTGACAATATGCTCAAGGACGATTTTTGCAACCTTTTCTTCCGTAAGCTGAACATAAGTCACCTTTTCCTCACCGGGAACAAGCACCTCGGCAATAGGCTCATACTGGCACATACCGATACAGCCGGTCTGTGCAACCGTAACATTCTGAAGATTGCGCTTTGCAATCTCATCAACAAACTTATTCATAACGGGTCTTGCGCCTGCGGCAATTCCACAGGTTGCCATGCCGACAACGACTCTTGTGATTTGACTTGAGTCATCTCTTGTTGTCATCTTTGCCCTTGCGGCATCTCTTAAAGCCATAAGCTCTTCAAGTGTTTTCATATTTACACCTCCGTAAGTTGTTTCGTGTTTTCGGATATATAATCTCTGATCCAGGCGGAAATTGAAGGCTCACTTAAAGAAACATCTCCTAAAATTTCTTTAAGACTCCTTGTGTCAAGTGTAAAGGCTTTTTCGTTGAGCGTTCTTCTGTAAACAAAGTCAATATCCTGATTCATTGTGATGAGAGTCAAAACCGTTGAAGTCATGTCTCCGACAGGGACAAAATCAAGATGATCTGTTTTGAAAAATGCCTTAACCCTTGTACCCTTCCCGACCTCGCTTTCAATTTCTAAGCAACCGCCCGTCATCTCCGCCGCCATTTTGAAAAGCGGGATTCCCATTCCGACCTTTCTTGTTGTGCGTGTTGTGAAAAACGGGTCACGGACAGCTTCAAGCTGTTGCCTTGTCATGCCCTTTCCATTGTCTGAAATGCCGATGAAAAGCTCATTCTTTTCAGTGCTTTCGACAAGCTCGATTTCAATTAAATCGGCATTTGCGGAAATTGAGTTTTGTGCAATGTCAAGCACATTCAGTGAAAGCTCTTTCATTTATTCGTATTTTGCAAGAATACCCTTGACATCTGCTGCGGTAATTTTGCCGTAAACATCTTCATTGACCGTCATGACGGGAGCAAGGCCGCAAGCTCCGATGCAGCGACAAGCTGTAAGCGAATACTTTCCGTCCTGCGTACACTCCTCGGGGTCAATTCCGAGCTGTTGGGTAAGCTCATCGAGAATTTCCTGTGCACCCTTAACATAGCAAGCCGTTCCCAAGCAAACGGAAATTGCATATTTTCCTTTTGGAGAAAGTGCAAACTGTGCATAAAAGGTTGCAACGCCGTATACTTTTTCAAGAGGTATATTCATGCCGTCGGCAATCTTTTGCTGAACCTCAAAAGGAAGGTAGCCGTAGATTTCCTGAGCCACCTGCATGACATGCATGAGCATGCTTGTGTCGCCTGCACATTCTGAAATGACAGCGTCGAGCCTTGCTGACTGCTCAGGTGTGTCTTTGAACGGAATTTTGCTGATTTTTTTAAGCATTGACTTTATCCTCCTTTAAACGGATTTTCCGTTTAATTTGTTTAAGACGCAAGAACACTTTAAGATAGAATATCTCATGGTAATTCATACTTTTAAAATGATAACATACGGGTATTAAAAAAGCAATAATATATCTCAAAAAAGGCTTTTGACGCGTTGACAAAATTTGAGTCACTTTTTGTGAAAAATCCACATAATTTAGTTTCATTAACGCAACAAATGAAGCAAAATGAAGATAATATTTGAAATTAATATTCCTTTACATAATTAAAAAAGCACAGAGAACGCCGTTTGAGTCCTCTGTGCTTTAAGCTTAAAGCCGATAATCCGTTTATGCTTTTTTATTATTTAAGGCTTGCAACAGTTGCGGGGAATCTGTCCTCACCGTAGCCCATTACACGGGCAATCTGAGTGGGGATGCTGCGGTTTGCAACCTCCTTGCCGTTGACAAAGCCTGCGTCCTGTGCCGAAACAAACACGGGAACATCAGTGATGTTGTGTGTGTCATGTGTGAAATAATATTCACCGGTTTCTTCATTGAGTGTGAGTCCGCCTGTTCCGTGGTCGGCAGTCACAACAACGAGAGTTTCACCGTCTGCCTGTGCAAATTCGAGTGCTGCGGCAACTGCCTTGTCAAATTCCTCTGTGCACATTACAGCTCCGTCCATGTTATTTTTGTGTGAGAACTTGTCAATGCAAGCACCCTCAACCATGAGGAAGAAGCCCTTTTCGTTAGCACTGAGAAGCTCGATTGCCTTTGTTGTCATCTCCTCGATAGAGGGAGTGTTATAATTGTCGGTGCAATTATAAAGGTCGTCAAAGTTGAACTGACCGAAGGAGCGCGAGCCTGCTGAGAGAGCGTTCATGTCATCTCTGTTGTTTATGTAAGTCCAACCGTTAGCGGCTGTATTCTCCTCGTTGATGCTCTTTGTTGCACCGCCCCAGATAAGATCGTAGCCGTTTTTAAGCTGATCGGCACAAATCTCTTCTTCCATGCCTCTTGACAAAACATGAGCCGAGAAGTCCGACGGTGTAGCGCCCGATGTTTTATCGGTTGTGACAACGCCTGTTGCCTTGCCGTCTGCCTTAACAAGCTCGCCAAGACTTATGGGAACATTCATGTCATTTGGCGAAAACGGGTCAAACGGATAAACACCGACCGAGTTAATCCATACTCTCATGCCTGTTGCAAGAGCTGTTCCGCCTGCGGCTGAGTCTGTTGCCGGAATCAAGAACGAGTCAATGTCACTCTTGAGCTGAACGGGCATATCGTTCATTACAAGATCAACATCACGCAGCTTTTCCGTTGCCGCAACATGCTCAAAGCTCATTCCGTCACCTATCATAAGGATAACATTTTTATACTTACCCTCCTGATAATCGTCACTGATGTTTGTATTGATACCGATAAGACCCATGATGCTGAGCAATGCCGACATCAAAACTGCAATAACCTTGTTGATAACTGCCATAATAAATTCCTCCTTTTATTGATCAACTGATCAAGGTGATTATACAATAAGACTTCATCAAATTCAACAGCTTGAAAACAAAAAGTACATTTTTGTTGAAACTATATTAAATTTATGTTATTATTTAGGCACATCAACATCTTAAAAAAGGAGTTAAAAATGTCAGTTCTCAAAAATTTCAAGCACACCTTTCACGCCTGCTATGCCGGTTATTTCGTTCAAGCTATCATTAACAACTTTTTGCCGTTACTGTTTCTCACATTCAGAAACACCTTTGCATTAAGCTATGACGAAATATCCCTGCTCATCGTTATAAACTTCGGTTCACAGCTCTTTGTCGACCTTGCATCAACTGCTTTTGTGGACAAATTAGGCTATGGCAAATGTGCTGTTTTTGCCCACGCTTTTGCTTTCGTGGGTCTTGCGGGTCTCGGAATTTTTCCTTTTATAATGAAGCCGTATGTCGGAATAATCCTTTCCGTTGTGATTTATGCCATCGGCAGCGGACTTATTGAAGTCATCGTCAGTCCGATTGTTGAAGCGTGTCCGAGTGAGAGAAAATCGGCTCAAATGAGTCTGCTTCATTCATTCTACTGCTGGGGTCAGATGTTCGTTGTGCTTCTTTCAACGCTCTTTTTCGTTGCTTTCGGCATGGAAAACTGGCGCTATCTTTCATTTATCTGGTCGCTTGTACCCTTGGTCAACGGATTTTTCTTCACCCTTGTTCCGATTCCTCCCGTTCTTTCGCAGGGAGAAAGCCTCGGCATCAAGGGCTTGCTGAAAACAAAGCTCTTTTATGTTTTCGCACTGATAATGATGTGTGCCGGTGCGAGTGAAATTTCAATGAGTCAATGGGCATCGGTTTTTGCCGAATCCGGCTTAAAGGTTTCAAAAACCATCGGAGACCTTCTCGGCCCATGCCTTTTTGCCGCCCTGATGGGTGTTTCGAGAGTCGGATATGCGAAGCTTTCAGAAAAGATATCCTTGACAAAAATCATGACCTTGAGTGGTATACTCTGCATTATCTGTTATCTTTCAGCCGCACTTTCACCCGTTGCGATTCTTTCGCTCATAAGCTGTGCATTATGCGGTCTTTCCGTTGGCATCATGTGGCCTGCAACCTTCTCTCTCGCCTCCGAAAAGGTTCCGAAGGGAGGAACGGCACTTTTTGCACTTCTCGCACTTTTCGGTGATCTCGGTTGCAGCAGTGGGCCTGCCCTTGTCGGAAGGCTTACGACTTATTTTGACGGTGAAATTTCAAAGGGCTTACTTTTTGCGGTAATTTTCCCGTTGCTTTTGCTCATAGGCTTACTGTTTCAAAAAAAGCTTTCGAGTCAGACCGAATGAAAATTATATTGATTTATTGACAAACTGTTAATGGCAGTGTATAATTATTTCGAAAATTAAAATATCTAAGGAGGAATTTATATGCGTAAAGAAAATATACCCGATGATGCTTATGTAGTACCCGAACCCGATTGGGGAGTTCTTATGTTCTGGGAGGATCTTACTTATATTTTCACTCTCATTGCAGACTTTTTCAAGAAGCTTTTCGGTCTTGAATAATCATTAACAAGCGAATAATAAACACGGGGCTGTAAAAAACGGAAGTTTTTTACAGCCCTACTTTTCTTTATTCGTTTTCCTTTGCAATTCTATAAGCCATTTCCTCAACCTGTTCAAGAGTTTCGAGAGTGCCCGCCTGCTGTCTGTAAGAAGCTGCACCTCTTATCCCTTTCATATACCAGGCTGCATGCTTTCTCGCCTCTCTCATGCCGACCCTTTCACCCTTATAGTCACAAATGAGCCGAATGTGCTTAACCATGATTCTCATTCTCTCGCTGACGGGAGGCTCGGGGAGAATAACTCCGTGCTGAAGATAAGCATTTATCTGACTGAAAACCCAAGGTCTGCCGAGAGCGCCCCTGCCGACCATGACATAATCGCAACCTGTTTCCTCAAGCATTCTTGCCGCAGAAATTCCGTCGGTTATGTCACCGTTACCGATAAGCGGAATGCCGATGCTCTTTTTCACCTGCGCAATCATTTGCAGGTCAACCGGCGGTGCATACATCTGCTGACGGGTTCTGCCGTGAAGAGTTACAGCCGACATACCAGCCAATTCGGCACGCTGTGCCATTTCGATGCAGTTTATGCTGTCCTTGTCCCAGCCGAGACGGATTTTCACCGTAACGGGAATATCAACCGCAGCTTTAACGCTCTGCATAATAGCCTGAGCAAGCTCCGGATTTTTTGAAAGAGCGCTTCCCGAACCGTTGCCTGCAATCTTAGGGGCAGGGCAACCCATGTTGATGTCGATTATTTCAGGCTCATAGCTCAGGCAAGCCACTGCACTTTCAGCCATAACCTGAGGATCATTTCCGAAAATCTGCGCACCGGCAGGTCTCTCCTCGTCGGAAAGAGCAAGAAGCTTTTTACTTTTTCTGTCGCACATCGTCAGTCCTTTACTGCTTACCATCTCACTGACAACATAGGAAGCGCCGTAAGAAACGCAAATTTCCCTAAAGGCACGGTCGGCAACTCCTGCCATCGGAGCAAGAGCCGCAGTTTTTGAATTTATTGTCACATTTCCGATCTTCATTTTGTCACCTTATAATTGAATTTCAAGGTATTTTACCACATAATTTGAAAAAAATCAGCACTTTTTGAAAAAAAGGAGATTTTTGCCGTCCTTGAGCTTAAAGCCCTTGAGGTGAACCTGAGGGGTTAAAGCCCCCCGAAACAAACAGTTAAAGAGCTTTTCTCAAGGCTCTTGCACCCGAAAAAAGCTCTTTGTTTTTAAACTTATTTTTTGTCAATCCACTGATGAATTATTGTGGGATTGTCAAAAATTTCATCAAGCTTTTTGATGAAAGGAATCGTCTCACCCATGTCGATTGCTCTGTGGTCAAAGGCAATGCAAATCGGAAGAACCTTACCGATTCCGACCTGCTTAACACCGTCAACCTCTTCAACAACGGGCTTTTCCTGAACAGCACCCATACAGATTACGCAAACCTGAGGCGGAATTATTTCAAGCAATGAAACAGCAACTCTCTGCTTGAGATAAAGCGAGCCGACATTTGAAACGGTTATTGTTCCCTGCTCGATATCCTTGTCACCGAGTCTCTCTGTTTCGGGAATCTTATAGTATTGCTTTTTAGCTTTACCTTTAAGGTGCTTTACGGGGTTCTTGCCGGTCTTTGCCGAAATGATTCTCATTGCAGCTTGCAGAATCTTGCCCTGCTTGATGGTTTCAACTGTCTTGTTGAAAGAAACTCTGTAAAGAGCTTCGGTGATATTGCTGTTTGAGGCTCTGCGACGCAAATCATTTATGTAATAGGTCATCTCGTCAATGTTCTTGTCCTGAAAATCCCTCAAATTTGTTGTCATCATCTCTCCGTTGGGGAGAATTGTTGTCATTGAAATGTTAATGTTTTCAAAAACATCAACACGGCCTACAGCACGACGGTCATCATATTTTATATGTGCGTTCATTGCAGGGGCAGCCTTCAGACCCTCAACAATAACTCTGAGCATGACGGTGTTAAAGGTTATCTTATCCTCAGGATTTCTGCTCTCGTTGATTTTCTTATATTCGTCAAAGAGCTTATCAACTCTCGGCTCGTAAATATAAGCTGCGTGAGGAACATTTTTGCAGGATTCACTTGTAACCGATGCAACCATCTTTCTTTGAATACCGAAATATTCACTTTTGATAACTTTCATTTTTTACACTTCCAATTCTCTTTTGATATCATTTTCAATTACCTCAAATATAATCGCATTATATCCAATGCAAGTAATAGTAGTTTTTTATTATTGACATATTGTAGCTTTTTTGTTAACTAATTATGAATTGGGCGACTTTTGTCTTTAAATATAACAGTAGCTTTTCTTCTGTCCTTTCACACCGAGCCTCAGCGTTCAAAGGAGATCCCTTTAAGCTTGCACTCAAAGGAATCTCCCGCATTATCCGTTCTGATTTTAAGGAATATGACCTTATACAATCTCCAACTTCACAGCTTCAAAATTTTCTGGCAACAGCTTTTCATAATCTCTGTCAACCTTGATTTTATCCTGCTTTAAATCATTGAAAAGCTTTTCATAAGCCTCGAGTGTGAACTGCTCCATTGACCAGCTTTCAGTCGGAAGACCGACAGCCTCAAATTTTGCTCCGAGAGTCGTCAGCTTTCCTGCGATTTCATCCCAGCCGTCGTTATATGCTTTGTCAAGAGCAAACAGCACTGCCTCTCTCAAGCCCTTCATGGCAGATGTGACAACGGTATCGGATTCCGAGGACTGATCGACATCAGAGCCGATAACAGCCCCCTCATTTGCAGAGGCAGCGGCAAAAGCAGACTGACACATTGGGCCACCGCAACAGAAAATTATCTGCGTTCCGTTTGCATACCAGCCGTTGAGCATCGTTTGAAGCTCTGCCGACGGAGAAAAAGAAGCTCCGTATTCCCAGCTGAGTTTTAATTCAACTGTCTTGTTCATCTGCTTTGCGGCGGATTCTGCTCCTTGAACATAACCGTAAGCGAATCTGTTACACGACGGATTTGTTCCGCCTCCTCCACCTGTAAAGCCGAGCCTTGTGTAGCCGTCGGCAACTGCGGCATAGCCCGCAAGAAAGCCGGATTGCTCCTCGTTGAAGTCGATTGAAGCAACATTTTCAGCCGTAGCCGAATCAGCTTGTGCGTTATCGGCAATGTTTCCATCGATAAATATGAATTTAATTTTCGGAAACTCTCCTGCAATTTTTCTTAAAGCCTCGCCTTGAAGATAGCCTGCGCAAACAACAACCTCTGCTCCTGCATCAACTGCCGCTTTCATTGAATTATAGCGATCCTCATCGGTTGCCTGATTTCCGTTTGCAGGCTGATAATACTTATACGATTTTCCGTTTTCCTTGGCAAATCGCTTAATGCCCTCCCAAGTCCCCTGATTAAAGGACTTGTCGAGAAGCTGACCGAGATCCGTCACAAAAGCGAGCCGGTATTTCCCGTCGGCTGATGTCATCGTGTTGGGAATTGAGCCGTAATCGTATTTTTCAGGTTTGTTGTCATCTTTTTCAGTTGTGCTTTGTGCATTCGATTTTGTTGTTGAAGTGCTTTCTGTTTTTGTGTCCGAGGTGAAGCTGCCACCGTTTCCGTCATTATTTCCACAAGCTGCAAAGCTCAGCAAAACAGCAACGGCAAGCAAAATTGTCAGCATTTTTTTCATTGTCTTTCCTCCGTATAATTATTTTGTGCGCTAACATCAATATTTTTGACTGAGAAAAAACAATTTAAACAGCTTGATTCTTTTTAAGCTTTACAAAAAAGTTTTCAATGGTATAATAGTTTAAAAGAGCTTTTAAAGGAGATGCAAAAATGAAAATTGCAGTTACACACCAAATGGGTGAAATTTTTCAGCACTTCGGTCATACCGAGCAATTTAAATTTTACGAGGTAAACGACGGAGAAATCACAAAAATTGAAATCAAAAACACAAACGGAAGCGGTCATGGCGCTCTTGCAGGCTTTCTTAAGGAAAACGGTGTCGATGTTCTCATTTGCGGAGGAATCGGTGCAGGCGCTCAAAATGCCTTGAGCGATGCGGGAATCAAGCTTTACGGCGGTGTCAAGGGCAATGCCGATGCAGCAGTTGTCGCACTTCTTTCAAACAGCCTTGAGTTTAATCCCGATGTGCATTGTGATCATCACGACCATGAGCATGGTGAGGGTCATGTGTGCGGTGAGCATGGCTGTGGCAAGCACTGATAAAAACACATAAAACGATATAACAAAAGAGGTTTTTACAGAAAAAACAAGCCTGTAAAAGCCTCTTTTATGTTATAGACCGGTCTCGCCACTTAGCGTAAGTGGAATGAACAAAAGCTAAGCACAGGGAACAACAATGAACCCTGTGCTTGATTTTTTTAATATTATATCATTTCGCTTTTAAAAGCAACGATAATGCCGAGCCTTATTTAACGAGCATCAGTCCGAAACATCGTCCAAAGCGGCGGCACGCTTATCGGCAAGCTCAACAATCATCTGTTGCTGAAGCTCACCGTGAATGGGATAAAGCAGGAATGAAATGCCGTAAAGTCCTCTTGCAAGTGCCGGAAGAATACAGAAAACGATCCATATACCCTTTAACACACCCGGATCCTTGTTGGCAAGGTCGTTGCCGAACTCGTCCTTTAAAGGAACATAATTGATCCAATGCAAAACCATACCCGAAAGCCAACCGGTGATTGCACCTGCAAGCTTTGTGAAATAGCCTTGAACAGTTGTTACAAGTGCTTCATTGCGAAGTCCGTGCTTCCACTCCATGTAATCAAGAGCATCTGCTGTGAGAATCGGATTACAAACATTGATAACCTTGTTCGGCAGACCTGCGACTGTCAAAAGAATAACAACGGCAATAAAATTAAGAATGCTCTTATCCTCAAAATTGTCGCTGAAAATCGCACCGTTGGGATAGCCTGCAATGAACAGTAGCAAATATGCGAACAAGCCGAAAAGGCCTGCACCGATAGCTGTTGCCCTTGCACCGAATTTTCTGACAAGCTTTGCTGAAAACGGCACCATGAAATAGTTTGGTATACCCGTAAACAAGCCGCAAATACTGCGGTAAGCGTAGTTTCCCGTATTATTCAGCCAGAAGAAGCTTTCACTTGAACCGCCGACGGACTTGAAATTGTTGAAAAAGTCCGAAAGAATGATTGCAAGCAATGGTCTGTTTGTGATGATGTTTTTAAGTGAACCCCAAACGGAAGTTTTGTTCATTTCCTCACGGCTTTGAAGTGGGATTCTCTCACGCATGTTGAAAAATCCGAAAACGGCAAAAACTGCGGCAAAAATGAGCATGAAATATGCAAAGCCCTTATAAACGCCAGCGTTGGTGATTGAATGATTCAACTTCGGCAAGAACTGAACAAAAATCGGCAAAAGCGACGGAAGCCATGTTCCGAAAAGCTCAAAAAACTTTGTCGTGGTTATCAAATTATTACGCTCGTTGATGTTTGGCGTAATGTTATAAATCATGAGGTTCCAGGCATTGAAATAGCTCATGCCGAGACCGTAAATTATAGTTGCAATCGCAACATAAATTGCCTGCGGGTTTCCCGTAAGCTCGGGTGTTGAGAAAAGCATCATACCGCCGATTATCCAAAGCGGAAGCGGAAGAATAAAGAACGGGCGGACACGACCCCAGCGTGTTCTTGTTCGGTCGATTATAAGACCTGAAAGCGTGTCATCAACGGCATCGTATATGGTTGAAAAAAGGTTGATGTTCGCATAATGCTTGTCGCTGAGACCTGCATACTGAATAAGGAAAAACTGCTTTTCATTATTGATAAACTGAGAAAGATTCTTTTGACCGAAGTTTACAAGCACATAGGCTGCAATTTCCTTCGGTGTTAAATATCTTTTTTTCGTGTAAGCCAATTTGTCGATTTTCGCCTCGTCCGAGCTTTCAACGGCTTGATTGTTTTTTTCGTTTATATCTGACATTTTATCACTCTTTCAAAAAATATTCCGAATTATTTTTTCTTGTTGGCGAGAGCCTCTCTGGCTTTTCTGACCTTTTCAGCCTGTTCCTTTTCGGCTTGTGCCTTAGCCTGCTCTCTTTCCTTTTCCTTGCGGATTCTGTCCTGCTCTTCCTTTTCTTCCTTGAGTCTCACCTTTTCGAGCCTTTCGTTTTCAAGCTCGTCGGCAGTTTTTGCATCTGCCTTAAAGACAAGGAGATTTCCCGTCAGAGCAACCGCAAGCAGAGCAATGTAAACGAAAATTCCCCACATAACACCGCCTGACGCATTGACGAACCCAAGCGAACCGATTGCAAAGCTCTGTCCCGTGAGTGCCGAGCCGGACAAAGCAAACATAACTGCACCGCAAACGGCAAAAATCATGCTGATTACATCTGTTATCCATACAGCCTTTGTTTTAAAGTTTTTAAAGGCAATGAATATGACAAAAAATGCAACGACTATTGACACCACACTTAAAAGTGTGAAAATGAAGCCTAATATGGTGAACATATAAGGTGACGAAAACATTGTGCCAAGCACACCTGCAACATCGGCTGTAAGCACCTTGAAAAAGTCGAGGGTTGTTTTTCCGTCGGTGAAAATTCCGATAAGGTCAAAGTAAAGCTTGTCATTTTCGCTTGATATGTAAGCCCACGGCAAAATAAATCCGATTGCCGGCAAAATGCTCATCAAGAGTCTCATAACCCTCAGCTTTGTTCCGCAAACGGTATATTTTAAATGATTGAGCGTGTTGTAAAACCTTGCAAATTTCTCATCTGCTCTTTTATTATCCTCTTCAAGCCGAGCCTCCCAATTATAGTTCGGAATGCTGACACCGCAATCAGGACACTCTGCCTTAATATTATACCATCTTAATTTTCTCCCACACTTGGGACACTTAGCTGCCATTTGAACACCCTTTCTGATAACTAATCCTTTATATTCTATAATAACTATTATTTTTTGTCAATGAAAACAGGTGGACAAAAAACAAATTCCCACGGCAAAAATTGCGTGAGAATTTTGTACACTTTTGCTATAAAATCACTTGTTTTCAGCAATCTTAACTATATCACCCACACCCTCAAGGATCATCGAGGGGCGATAAGCGTAAGTTTTCGGAGTATCCTCATCGGAAACACCAGACATAACAAGAACGGTCGAAACACCCGTTTCAAGTCCTGCAACAATATCGGTATCCATTCTGTCACCGATGATTACCGCTTCAGCCGAGTGACAGCCGAGAAGCTTCAAGCCTGTTCTCATCATCAAAGGATTGGGCTTTCCGCAGAAATATGCCTGCACACCCGTAGCCATTTCAATCGGTGCAACGAGCGCTCTGCAAGCAGGTGCTATTCCCTGCTCAATCGGGCCTGAAACATCGGAGTTAGCTCCGATAAGCTTTGCACCGGCTAAAACAAGGTTTGTCGCCTTTGTCAGTGTGTCAAGAGTATATGTTCTGCCCTCACCGATAACAACATAATCCGGATTAACATCGTTCATTGTGCAGCCTGCCTGATAAAGTGCATTGAGAAGTCCTGCCTCTCCGAGTGCATAAACACTGCAGCCCGGTGCTTGCTCCTTGAGAAATTCAGCCGTTGCAAGCGCACTTGTGTAAAAATGCTCCTGACTTACCTCAAGTCCCATTCTCTGGAGCTTCTGCTGAAGCTCACGGGGAGTCAAGCCGCTGTTGTTGGTAAGAAATAAATACTCTTTCTTTTCTTTATTCAGCCAATTTATAAATTCAGCCACACCCGGAAGAATTATATTTCCGTGATAGATAACACCGTCCATGTCACAAATAAAGCCTTTTTTTGCGTTAAAATCAATTCTTGCCATTTTTACCTCCTATTTTTCTATCGTATATGTTAATTTGATTATTAGCATCAGGTTACATATTTATTATAAAAGCTGCTTCTGAAAAAGTCAACAATTTTTTGTTAAAAAAACCGTCAAAATGCACAAAGATATTATTGTTTACCTGCTTAGCTTAAAGCCTTTTTTCGTTGCAGGGACAGTGAATAATTATGGTTGATTTATTTGTCATATTATGTTAATATTTATTAAATACATATACAAAGGAGAAAACTCAAATGATTACTGGAAAAAACATCGTGCTTACAGGCTGTGACAACGGTATCGGTCTTGAAGTTCTCAAGCTCTTAAAGGGTCGCAACAAGATTCTTTGCGTTGACAAGAATATCGGTCGTCTCACCTCTTATGCCGATGAAAACACAATTATTTTGCAAAAGGATGTTTCTTCAAAGGAAGCTGTCGATGAAATTTTTGAAACAGCAATTGAAAAGCTCGGTTCAATTGATATTTTCTATGCCAATGCAGGCTATCCGTACTATGAGGAAATGAACTATTGCGATTGGGACAGAGTTGCAAGAATGTTTGAGACAAATGTTTTCTCACCGATTTATTCTTATCAAAAATATGTTGAATATCTCGGCGGAAAAAAGGGTATTTTTGCAATCACCGTTTCGGCAATCGGAACAATGGCAATGCCCGGCTACACAATTTACAGTGCTTCAAAATTTGCCATGCACGGCTTTCAGGAGGGTATTCGCTTTGAAAAGCCCGATAATGTTCAGTTGACCTGCCTTTATCCCGTTGCAACCGACACCGGCTTCTTTGCAGCCGCAAACAAGCTTCCGTTCAAAAAGCCCTTCCCCGTTCAAAAGCCCGATGTTGTTGCAAGAAAAATGGTTGCAGGAATCGAAAGTGGCAAAGACACTGTAAGTCCCTGTGTACTTTTCGGAATTTCAAAGCAGCTTATGAAGTTTATCCCTCCCGTCAAGACAGCTTATCTTTATCTTGAAAAGAGAAAGTTCATCGAATTTAAAAACACTGTCAAGAACCTCAAAGGAGGTCAAAAATAAATGAAATATGAGCTTCTCGCAAGTCCGATGAAAATCGGCTCATGTGAAATCAAAAACAGAATTGTTATGCCTCCGATGCTTATGGGCTTCGGTCAGTTCGACGGAAAGCCGACTGAAAAAATGATCGACTATTATGAAGAAAGAGCAAAGGGCGGTTGCGGACTTATCATGACGGAGATCACCCGTGTCAACGATCAAACGGGCTCGGCTGCTTTTGCTCAGCTTGCCGCAAGTCATGATTATCACATCGAACCACTCAGAGAAATGGCAAAGCGAATCCAACAGCACGGAGCAAAATTCTTTGTTCAGCTTCATCATCCCGGCAGACAGAATGTCGGACTTCTTGTCGGAACTGTTCCGATGAGCATTCAGCTTGAAAAGCTCACAAAGGGTGCTTACGGCAAACTCCTTTACAAGCTCACACCCAAGGTCGGCCCTCTTCTTCTTGAAAGGGATATTGTCCCCTCAAGTGTTGCCCCCTCAAAATGCGATCCCGCATATTTTGCCGCCGGCAGAGTAAGAGCGCTCAGATACAAGGAAATAAAAGAGCTTGAACAGCAGTTTATTGATGCTGCAAAAAGAGTTCAAAAGGCAGGCTGTGACGGTGTTGAGCTTCACTCTGCTCACGGATATCTTTTCCAGCAGTTTTTAAGCCCCGTCACCAATCAGCGTACCGATGAATACGGCGGCCCGCTTGAAAACAGAGCCCGTTTTCTTCTCAATGTTCTCAGAGGTATCAAGAAGGAATGCGGAAAGGATTTTCCCGTCATTGTTCGCCTTTCAGCCGATGAATGCTATAAGTACATCGGTCAGGAGGGCAAGGGATACACTCTTGAGGAGGGCGTTAAAATCGCAAAGCTTCTTGAAAGCAACGGAGCAGATGCCATTGATGTTTCTTCGGCAGGATATGACACCTTCAACTATTGGCTTGAGCCTGTTTCATTTGAACCCGGCTGGAGAAAATACATGGCAAAGGCAATCAAGGAGGCTGTAAGCATTCCTGTTCTTGCCGCAAACCTTATTCGCACACCACAGCAGGCTGAAGCTCAGCTTCAAGAGGGCGTTCAGGATTTCGTCTGTCTCGGCAGACCGCAAATTGCCGAGCCTCATTGGGCAAATAAGGTCTTGAACAACACCGGTACTGTCAAAAGATGTATCTGCTGTCTTAACTGCATAGAATCAATGCAAAACAACGCTTATATCGGTTCACACGGTGAATGCTCTGTCAATCCCCTTGTCGGACACGAAAAGGAAGAGCTTATAACCAACGGAAACAACAAAAAGGCTCTCGTCATAGGCGCAGGACCGGCAGGTCTCACAGCAGCAGACCTTCTTGCACAACGCAGTTTTAATGTGACTCTCGTTGAAAAGCAAGAGCGTGCAGGCGGACAAATCAATCTTGCTTCTGCTCCTCCCGAAAAGGCAAAAACAAACTGGTTCACCGAGGACGCAGTCGCCTCCTGCCTTGAGCATGGTGTGAACATAATCACAGGCACGGAGCTTACCGTTACACAAATCAAAGAGATGAAACCGGCTGTCATTATTCTTGCAACCGGAAGCTCTCCCATCAAGCCGAAATTTGCAGGAGAATATGACGCTGAAAATGTTTGCACCTTTGAGGACATTCTTTCAGGCAAAATCAACCTTGAAAATGAAGTTGTAGCCCTTATCGGTTCAGGCATGACAGGTCTTGAAACTGCACATTATCTTGTTGAAAAGGGCAACAAGGTCACTGTTATTGAGATGGCTAAGCAGGTTGCTCCGGGAACCTGGATGCAGCACAAGGACGATATTCTTCCCAAGCTCGAAAAAGCCGGAACGGTTATTCTGACAGGTGAAAAGCTTGCAGAAATCAAGAACGGCTATGTTGTGACGGAAAATGTCAAGACAAAGGAAAACACAAGCATCAAAGCAGACAAGGTTGTTCTTGCTCTCGGCTCTCGCCCTGTAAATGACCTTGAGGCAGTTTTGAAGAAAGAGGGCTTTGCTCCGATAGTTATCGGTGACTGCAAAAAGGTTGGCAGAATTGCAGATGCAACAAAGGCAGCTTATGAGGCTGTCATGAGCATAAAATAATCTTTTCCAAATGCAATGCTACATTTGGGAAAGATGAAGTGAAAAGTAATAGGGAATAGGTATGGTAAGGCAGAAAAGCATCGCTTTTCTGCCTTTTGATTTTATTCATCGAAAAAGTTAAGCTGTTATTTTTGATTGCACGCTCTAATTGCCAAACGGCTCATAACAAAGCTATCACCAAAAAGTATAACTTAAAAGCTCAAATACATTTGACTGTTGAACGCAGACAAAAAATCCTTATCCACCTCAAACACACACTTTTTCGACTAAGCCAGTGATTTAAAGTGCTGAATCGTGCAGGTTGGGGTGTTTTTAATCGTTTTTGTTAAAGGATAGCGTATAGGTCAAGGTTGCACAACTTCACTCCCTCTACACCCACTAAATCAGCAATTTAAAGTGTGAAATCGCAGAGTGGAGAGTGGCAAGACTGTTATGTAAATGAGGCTGTACAAATGCAACAGACACTTACCCTATACTCCCCCAGTGTGCAACCGCACGCAAATAAAATCAAAAGGCAGAAAAGCGATGCTTTTCTGCCTTACCTTACTTATTCACTATTACCTATTACTTCTTACCTCAACCCATCATCCTCTTCCGAACAATTGACCGATGATACCTACTTCTTCATAATGAAGATCACCGCAAGCACATTTCTGATTGATTCCGAAAAGCTGATAAATCTTGTTGATGATGCTGAAAATTATCTTTTCCATACCGCTTGTGCTGTGACATGAGCAAGCACAGTCCTTTGAGCCGAAATAAGCCTTGCAGACCTTACAAATCTCACTGCCCTCTTCAAACTTATGACCGAGAGGAGCAATGGACTGGCTTTCAAAAACCTTCTTGCAAACGGCGCAGTACGATTTAGCTGTCTTGCCCTCTTGTGTGCAGGTTGGGGCAACACCCGGTTCAAGCTCAATCAAGGTGTGAGCTTTCAATTCAATATACTCAAACTCAAGATAGTCACATTCGAGACATTCTTTGTATCTTGAACCCTTGCTCTCGCAGGTTGCGGCATTTTGAGTTTTCCAAGCACTGCTGAGAGTATGACCCTTTGCCGGAACGATATCTGTCTGTGCAGTGTAACCGCAATCGGGACAGTAAGAGGTTGTGTATCCCGATGTGGCGCAAGATGCTTTTACAACGGAGACTTTAAGATTAGGATGATTGAGACTTATTGATTTTTGCTCGGTGGCATTACAGTCTGCACATTGTCTTGTCAATAAGCCTGTTTTATTTTCACAGGTGAAGCCACCCTCGGCATACCAATCACCGAATTTATGTGCTGCATTGATGAACTCGGTTTCAGTGAACGAACACACCAGACACTTGCGTTCCTTTACTCCGTCAGAAGAACAGCTGTTGGTCTTAGTGACACTCCAATCACCGAAAACATGCTCTGTTTCAACAGCTTCAATTTTTTCTTTGCCACAGAATTTACAGTAGCCGACTTTCTCGCCGCTTTCTGTTCTTCCATCGCTGTAACATCTCGGATATTCGATAATTTCCCAATCAACGAATTCATGAGTTGCGGGAATAACCTTTGTTTCTCTGGTCTTACAAACCTTGCAGTATCTTGTGTACTCACCGTCTCTGCCACTTCCGTTATCGGTTGCACATGACGGCTTAGAGGTAACGAACCAGTCTGTAAAATCATGCTCAACAGTGTAACTTTCCTGCTCCTGCTTACCGCAAACGGAGCAAGTTCTGGTTTTAACGCCTGCCTTACCGGTCTTGCAATCGGCTTTTACAGTATAAACCCAACTGCCAAAGCTATGATTTGCGGGAACAGTGAAATACTTTTCAAAATTGCAATCCTTACATTTAGCGTGCTTTGAGCCGATCTGGAGACTTGTTTCGTCACAGTTCATCTCGGTCACGGTTTCCCAGATTTGAAAATTATGCTTTGTGGGAATTTCCATAGTGACTTTATCGTTACAATCGGCACAAACCTTTTGCTTTAAGCCGGTTTTTGAGCAGTCCGGTTCAATTTCAACAGTCCAATCACCGTAATTGTGCTGACCGTTCGCAGGAATTTCCGAGGTGATTTCAACTTCACTGTGATATATACATCTCTTATATCTCTCGCCGGCTGTACAGCTTGCCTGCTTTCTTATAATCCAATCGCTCATTTCATGGTTGCTTTCATCAATAGGAAGCTCAACGGTGTATTCGTAGCCGCAGCCATCACAATAACGCAGCTCAGAGCCGACCTTAACACAGGTTGCCGGCACATTGCTTAACACCTTGTATGTAGACTGTGTATGTCTTTCGACAACCTCACGAACCTCCTCATCACAGTCAAGGCAGGTTCCGGGGATGTAGCCCTCTTTATAGCAGGTTGGATTAACAGTGTTTTCCGGATGCCAAACGATATTTGTATGGTTTTCGGCATCGGTGTATGCTTCCTTTTCAACGGCGGTACACTGTACACCGTTTTTGTCATAATGCAAGCAGAATCTCTTTCTTTCACCGCTTTCAACAACACAGGTAGCTTCCTTTGTAATCACCCACTCACTGAATTGATGAGCATCGGGATCAATGGGGATAGTCTTTGTTATCATGTCATAACAGGTTGTACACATGAGAACCTCATAGCCCTCTGTCATGCAGGTTGCATCGTTTCCGTAAAGTCTGCTGTAATCATGTGCGGGAACGATTCTTTTTTCGAGAATCTCACTGCATTCGGTACACTTTCTGACATCAATACCGGTCTGGGTACAGGTGTGAACCTTAGAGGTTTCCCACGGCCCTTTGATGTGAGCGTTGGGATCAAGAGGAATTTCCTGATTAACCAATTCAAGACAGTCGGGGCAACGCTGTTGCTTCAAGCCCGACATCATACAGGTTGCATCTCTCACAACACTCCAATTATTTGCACTGAGATTCAAATGTTCACAGTCTGCGGCTGACGCTGAAAAACAGATACAGGCAGTGAGAACGATGAGACTCAGAACAAGGAAAAGTGATTTTTTACTTATCGTTTTCGCTTTCATACTTATACCTCCTATACAAATTACAAATTCACAAATACATAATATCATTTTTCCCAATAATCGTCAACAGTTTAACGAAAAAAAGCTTTTTTAAACACGCATCTAAGCATAAAAAGGAAGGGGCTGTAAAAACCCAAGGTTTTTACAGCCCCCAAATACAGTGAGGTTTTAAGCTTTTATACTTTTATCAATAGTGGACTGCACCGCAATCACAGGAATGTCCGATCTTGAACAGCTTCCAGAAGAAACGCAAGATCTTATAGATGATTCTCATCAACCAGTTTTCCTTATGGCAGATACAACCGCAGTAGCCTGTGCCGTCGCCGTAAACAGCGCTGTTACACTCATCACACTTGCCGTTGTTGTCACTATCGACATGACCCTTTGCAGGATAGTTTTCACGATCCTTTTCTGCAAGGCAGAAAATACAGCTGTAATACTCGCTGTGTCCTTCCTTTTCGCAGGTTGCAACCTCTGCATCATGCTCGATCCATTCATGCTCAGTCTTTTCACCAAACGGATATCTGACCTTTTCGCCACAATGCAAGCAGGTATATTCTCTGATTTCGGGGCTTGTGCAGGTTGCCTTGCTTACTACCTTATACTTGTCATAGTTCACAGTATGTTCATCCTGTGAACCGCCTTCGTACTTGATAACTTCAGGCTCAGTTTCATATTTACAGTTCTTACAAACGTAAATTACATAACCGTCCTTTTCGGGTGTCGGCTCAACACGAACCTTAACCACTAACTCATGTACACCGCTGGTAATTGTACGCTGTTCTTCAAAATTACAAACAGAACATACTCTCTTTTGAATAACACCTGTTGAGCAGTCGCCACCGGTTGTTACCCACTCACCGAACTGATGTCCGCTGACGCCTTCGGTGCTGACTTCTGTCTTTTCAGATGAACAATTCTTACAAACATACAAGATCTTTTCGGGATCAAGACAGCTTGTTCCGGGTGTAGTTGATTTCTTTTCGTAGTCATGCTCGCCTGTTGCGGGAATGATGACATACGAATTAGGCTTAACAGAATCACAAACCGAGCAAAGAATTGCCTTGTAGCCGTTTTCACCGCAAGTAGCTTCCTTTGTTACAGTGTAATCGGTTTCCCATGTGTGCTTACTGCTTACAACACCGGTGTCAACCTTAGTTGTGTAAGTACAGCCGTCAACCATACACTTGAATACATTGTAACCGCTTGTTCCGCAGGTTCCTTCAACATACTCTGCGGGTGATTCCCAATCAATGCTGTGAGCTACGCTCTCCTTGGTAATTACAAGAGCATCGGGATTTGCCGTAATGTCAAATTCTTTAGTTCCTGCCTTGTCAAGATATGTCTTACCGCAGTCGGAGCATTTGTAAGAATCTCTGATACCGTCCTTAACACAGCTTGCAGTCACGCCGGGGATAAGCTCAAGAGCTGACTTGTGCTTATTGCCGTCAATAAGTGAGCAAAGTCCGTCACAAATTTCACATACATCTGTTTCAACGCAGTTATATGTATGTACATAAGTGAAGCAAGGACTGTAAACTACCTTATGACACTCTGAACAGAACTGAGCGTGATACCACTTATCGTCATCGTGTCTTGCGGCAATCATTTCTTCATAAGTCGGGGTCTCAGTCTTTACAACTGCGTTTCCGTCGCTATCAAACTTGGGATTGCCTTCTTCGTCAAGCTCAAGCATATATTCGGGAACTGCTTCACCGAGAACATGCTGGCCGTTAGCTGTAATTTCAGTACCCTTTGAAATAAGAGCGTACTTGTTTTCCTGAATTGTGCCGCCCTCTTTATAACAGCACTTGTGATAAGTATCGCCTGTGTAACCGGGAGTTGTGCAGGTTGCTTCAACAGCACCGACAACAACGATTACATCACTTGCATGGTTAGTATAATCAATCTTAAGCTCTTTCTTGTCGGTTGTATCACAGTTAGCGCACTTGAAGGTTGCTTCACCCTTTGAAATACAGGTTGCGTCAACTCTGAGGTCTTTAAGCTCAACTGTGAATTCATGAGCTACCATATCAATGTCAGAGCCCTTTGTTGCTATTGCATCGCAGCAATCATAGCAATAATCACCGGTGTAACCCGTTTCGGTGCAGGTTGCAGCCTTTTGATTTTTGAGAGTGGTTGTTGTCTTCTTGTGGTTTGCAGAATTAACTGAACCGTATTCTGTGTTACAGGTGTCGCAGACAGCCTTGTCAACGCAGTTTGCTGTTCCACCTGAGCAGTTTGCATATTCAACACTGATTTCGCCATCTTCTGCAACGCAGGTTGTACAAGTCTTCTTGTGCCGTACTCCGTCACCGGCTGAAACCCATTCGCCGTAAGTGTGAGCTTTCTTGTTGATTGTTTTAATTTCATCAAGATCATTGTTACAAGCGTTACAACGCTCATAAGCCTCGTGACCTTCCTTTTGACAGGTTGAGTCTACCTTTTCAACTGTAACGACTGTCTTGTGGTTTTCAGAATTAACTGAACCATAAGCTGTGTTACAGTTGTCGCAGACAGCCTTGTCAACGCAGTTTGCTGTTCCACCTGAGCAGTTTGCATATTCAACACTGATTTCGCCATCTTCTGCAACGCAGGTTGTACAAGTCTTCTTGTGCCGTACTCCGTCACCGGCTGAAACCCATTCGCCGTAAGTGTGAGCTTTCTTTTCGATTGTTACATATTCAACAATGTAAGTATCACAAGCGTCACAATATGTGTAAGCCTCGTGACCTTCCTTTTGACAGGTTGAGTCTACCTTTTCAAAATTAACTGCATTCTTATGATTGTCAGGATCAATTTCAAGTGTTTTAACATCTGTTTTGTCACAGCGTGAGCATTTGAATGTTACAGTACCGATCTCATTACAGTTTGCAGGCACTCTTGTACCCTCAACCTCAACTGAGAAGTTGTGACCGAGAACTTCACCGTTTGAGAATATTGCTACTTTATCAGTCCCCTCTGATGACTTACCGCAGCGTTTACATGAAAAGTAATAAGATGCTGCATCTTCGCAAGTGGGATTACCTGCAATGTATTTCTCGTCAGCTACCTTACCTGTGAAATCATGACCGAGAGCGTCACCGCTTAAGAATGTTGCTTCATCATCAGTATCCTTTGATGTGAGACCGCAAGCTGAACATGACTTATAATATGTTGCCTGTGCTGTGCAGGTTGCATTTGTTGCAAGATATTTGTCTTCTGCTTTTTTAGCTGTGAAGCTGTGACCTGTTGCAGATAAGGTATTAGTATATCCGTTTGCACAATCCTCACATTTGTAAGTCTCATAGCCGTTATCGGTGCAAGTTGCATCTTTTGAATCTGTCTTCTCATAATCACAAGCAACTGACTCGTCAACGCCATCTTCAGTACCGAATTTTCCGCAACCGTTTGCGCAAGCCCAGTTGTGCTTACTATCGGTGAGGTCGTGGATTCTGTCGGCTGACGGTGTGAAAACATGACCCTTTGCTTCGATTGTCATTTCTGCAACAGTTGTTTCTGCTGTTGCGTCTTCACCTGAGTAAACCTTACCGCAAACCGAACAAGTCCAGTATGCATTGTTACCGGCTTCTTCGCAGGTTTCAGCCTTTGCTTCGGTCTTATTAAGCTTATGGCCGAGAGCGTCAATGGTTGTTACACTTGTTTTTTCATCACACCTTGAGCAGTGGATTGATTTTGAACCTGACTCTGTGCAAGTTGCAGCCTTATCTACTGTATAATCCGACTCCCACTTATGTGCGGCAGAGATTGTAACATCCTCGAGTGTTGTCTCTGTTTTGCAAGCTTCGTCTGAGAAGAGCTTTTCACATCTTGAGCAAGTCCAATAATCTAAATTACCGGCTTCTTCGCAGGTTTCAGCCTTTGCTTCGGTCTTATTAAGCTTATGGC
>CAZBFI010000002.1:0-13571 GCA_964491165.1 uncultured Faecalibacterium sp. | reverse complement strand
TTGTTTTTTCATCACACCTTGAGCAGTGGATTGATTTTGAACCTGACTCTGTGCAGGTTGCAGCCTTATCTACTGTATAATCCGACTCCCACTTATGTGTGGCAGAGATTGTAACATCCTTGAGTGTTGTCTCTGTTTTGCAAGCTTCGTCTGAGAAGAGTTTATTACATCTCTTACAAGTCCAATATGCTTTGTTACCGTCTGCTGTGCAGGTTTCAGCCTTTGCATCGGTCTTTTCGACGTCATGACCAAGAGCGTTAATGGGTCTTGAATCCTTTGTTGCTTCACACCTTGAGCAGTGGATTGATTCTGAACCGGCTTCTGTGCAGGTTGCAGCCTTATCTACTGTATAATCAGAATTCCACTTGTGTGTGGCAGAGATTGTAACATCCTTGAGTGTTGTCTCTGTTTTGCAAGCTTCGTCTGAGAAGAGTTTATTACATCTCTTACAAGTCCAATATGCTTTGTTACCGTCTGCTGTGCAGGTTTCAGCCTTTGCTTCGGTCTTTTCGCCGTCATGACCAAGAGCCTCACCGCTTGAGAATGTTGCTTTTTCATCAGTACCCTTTGATGAAACACCGCAGACTGAACATGAAACATAATATGTTGCTCTTTCTGTGCAGGTTGCAGGTGTTGCAATGTATTCTGCTGCTGCATTTTTCTTGTCAAATTTATGACCCTTGGCTGAAACAGCTTCTGTCTTTGTTGCACCGCAACCGTCTGCTGTACAAGTGAAGGTCTTTACGCCTGGTGCTGCGCAGGTTGAATCGGGATATATAACGCCCTCGCCCCATGTATGAGCCGTTGCATTGCCATATTTTCCGCAACCGTTTACACAAGCATATACATGAGTTAAGACATCATTGTTTTTGATTTCACCGGTGAAATTATGACCTATTGCAGAAATCTTTTCAGCGTCAACAGTTGTTTCTGTCTTTCCTGCGTTATCCTTATAATACTTGCCACAGGTTGAGCAGGAGTAATACTCATTGTTACCGTCTTTTTCACACTCAGCCGCAACAGCATCAATCTTTGTCATCTTGTGATCTGCTTTATCAAGGCCTTGGGTATAAAAATCCTTACAATCCTCGCAAGTGTATTTTACTTCACCCTCTGAAACACAAGTTGCAGGTTTAACGAACTCAGGACTACCAAAGCTATGCTTTTCGGTTTTACCCACAACACCGTCAAGACCGTATGCGTCACAGTTTGCACATTTTCTGTTATGTGAGCCGTCTTTACCGGTAGCAACAATATTGTAAGCACCTGTAAATTCGTGAGCCACCATGGGAATTTCTTCTGTATAAGTTGCAGCACACTTTGAACAGGTATATTCATTCTGTCCGACCTCTGTGCAGGTTGCCGCTTTCACAAGATTTGCTTCGCCCCATGAATGCTCTTCACATTCGTTGGCAATACCGTTCAAGCCGTAGTTATCACAGTTTACGCACTTTCTGTAATGTGTGCCGTTCTTACCTTCATCTTTTTCTTTATATTCACCTGAGAAATTATGAGGCTTCACGGCAATAGTGTCAGTGTAAGTGTTACCGCAGACAGTACAAGTCATCTTCTTTGTACCTGTCGTGGTGCAGGTTGAATCGGTTTCGGTTGTCCATGTTCCGGTGTGATTTTCTTTTTTCACATAACCGCAGATACTACATGTCTGCTGATGCTGATTCTTGTCAACCTCAGTTGCAGAGCCAAAGCTATGAGCAATTCTTTCGCCTGTCACCTCATAGATTTTCATGTCATCTGTGAGAAGAGTGTCCTTGACATCATTATTCCACTTGAAGCCCTGATGATATGAATTGTCGTTTGTAATCTGCTCAACAGTGTTGTTGGGAATATAATCGGCAATGATTGTTGTGCCGTATTCGAGAGTTTTCTCAGTGAGAGTACCGTTGTTTCCGACAAATGTAAGGGTATAAGTTGCGATTTTAAGGTTGCTCTTTGCAGTGTTATATCTGTTTATCGCTGCCTTTGCTGCTGTTTCGTAGCTGGGAGGATCCTTACCATAATCTTCACTCGGTTTTGCTTTAATAAGATCCTTAGTTGCTTCAACAAGCTCTGCAACGGAGGCAACATTATACTTTGCGGGTGTTGCTTTGATCGATTCAATGGTTGCAATTGCATCTTCAAGAACTTTTTTAAGAGGAACATAGTTTAAGATGCTGATTGACTTTGTTGAAGTTGCATAGATTTCTTTGTTGTTACTACCGTTATCACCGAAGAAGCCAAACTGAGGATAACCTGTGCGGACAAACTCATCGTCAGCCATGCTTCCGGTAAATCTCAGAATATTAGCATAGAAGTGGTCATCACTGTCGCCCTTTTGCGTATTATAAGGATCTGTACCTCTAGATGTATAGGTAAATGCGTCTCCACGACTAATCCACATCCATTGGAAATTAAGTCTGGTATCAGGACCGTGCCAATTTTGTGTGAAAGCAAAGCCGTCAAGTCCGCTTTGTAACCAGCTTGATCTGTTAACTGTTTTACGAGACCAAGTACCTGTATAATACATTATAGTATTAACAGCGACACCGAGACGGGGAAGGTTACTTGTGTCTCCGTCATACATCAGGGTTGCCTGCGGATGATACCAATGAACAGTGACACCGTTTGAACCTGTAAAGCTACTTCCGTATTGCGTTTTAGCGCTGACAGCCTGACCGCCACCTGCTTTGCTGACAGTTACGTCAGCATAAAGAACATTGTGATAAACTGCGTCGTAGTCAGCATCTGTAGTATTATCTCCATCAGCTTCAAACGATCCGCGAACAGTCGGAACATCTGTATGGAGAATGCCGTTAAGTTCGGCAATCTTGACACTGTTTGCATTTGAAACCGTAGAGGCGTTGTCGGTTCCCGATGCACTTGCATGATTATGCTCGCCGGGGACAAAAACCCATGCCGACATGAGCATCAGCACTGCCAGAAAAACAGACAGTGTCTTTTTTGCATAAAGTTTTGTTTTCATAAGAAAGAATTCCTCCTTACTGATATTCGCCGTGAAACACACGGCATTTCGATTTTTCCCGCAGAACCTTTCACCGCAGGAGGCGTTTCAAAGGCTTCAAGCTCTTTTCGATTCCACCTGACCTCCATGAAATTGCCCGAAAAGTCTCATTCGCCTTTATAAGTGCTTCTGTCCGTGGGACAGATTTCGCAAAAGGGTATAACTCACCCTTATAATTACACATGAGTATTATATAAAATGAAAAAAAGAAGATCAATAAGTTTTTTAATATTTTGTTAATTATTACATGAAAAATTTTTGAGCCTTGTTTTGTGCAAAATGACAGAGAAATGAAAAACTGTTGCAAAAACAACACAAGCATTGAAATTAAAGCAAAAGCCTCTTAGGTCAACTGAAATAATTCCAATGCTATGCTTATTACAGCAGGGTTGATTTGATTCTGACCTCACTGTGAGCGCCGTAAATCCTTGTGTTTCCAACCTTTTTATAGGCTCTTACGGCAAAGGTGTAATAAACATTCCGTGACATTTCGGTGATTTTCACACCCATTGTGTTCTTTGAAAATTCGTTCAACAGGGTGTAATCGGTGTTGTCAAGCTTATAAAAAAGCTGATAGCCGTCAGCCCCCGTAACCTCTTTCCATGTAATTTCAGCGGAAAGCCCCTTGACATTTCCAACCTGCAAAACCGGTGCAGTCGGCTTCGTTGCCGTTTTGCACTGAGTGTAATTGCCGTAAACAACACCGAGTGTCGTTTTTATATAGGGTCGGACAGCAAAGGTATATTCCTTTGCACTTTTCAGTCCGTTAAAGGTTTTGCTCGTTGCGGTCGTTGTGCTGTGCGCTTTCCAGCCGTCAGCCGTTTTGTAGTATATTCTGTAGCCGTCGGCATTTTTGACAGCTTGCCAGCTGAGCTTAATTGCCGTTGTGCTTTGCTTCGAGGTCACATTTTTCGGTGCAGATGTTTTTGTTGCCGCCGTAAATTCCGTGTAAGAATCCGACCAAGTGACCTTTTCACCGCTTATGCGATAAGCTTTGACGGCAAAAGTAAATTTTGAGCCTGCGGAAAGCTTTTTGAATGTGTGCGTGGTTCCGGTAACAGTTGCCCCCGTTTTCCACTTTCCACCACTTTTATAATAGATACGATAGCCCGTCGCCTGCGGAACAGGTGTCCATGAAAGCTTAATTGCCGTTTCATTGCAGGATAGACTCACCTTTGCCGTTTTGCCGAGCTTTCCGTTATCACCCACTGTGAAATAAGCAGTGTTGCCCTTGACGGAAACAAAGTCGTTATTTGAATAAACCGTCACGCTGTAAGTTCCCGACGGCAAGCTTACATTTCCCGACAGAACACTGACATTGACATAATTCTTATAAAGCTTTCCGTCACGGTAAATTTTCACCGTGTAAGACACTGCGCCCTCTGCCCTTGTCCATGAAAGAGAAGCCTTGTTCACGCCTCCCTTTGCCGTGATTGTGCTTGCCGACGGCTGATTCCTTTTTCTGAGAGTATAAAGCTGTGCGGAATGCTTGATGTTTTCCGTTGCCCAGACCTTTGTTCCGTCATCATAAACTCCACCCTCAACGCAAAGCACGCTCTGACTGCAATCTGCCGAAATCAAAAGCGATGAGCCGACAGCATAAAACGCCCACCTTTGAAATGAGCTGTCCTCATAAGTATTCAGTGAAAGCTCCGACCTTGTCCCGTTGCCGTTTATTGTCAGTGCGAGAGAATTAAGGCATGAGATGATTTTGTAAGAGCCGTTTGAAAGGCGGGTGAAATTCCACATCTGATTTTTTGCACCCGTATAAGCCGAAATCACAAGCTTACCGGAAGAATCGACCGTCAATGCCTTTGTGCTTTTGCCGTTGACGATTGTCGCATAAAACTGCGAGCCTTGATTCTGCTTTTTTTCCACGCTTTTCCAATTTGTGTCACTTTTCACCTGCTCATAATTCGGTGCGTGTACATAATATGTAATGTCGCTGACACTCAGACTCCTGCCCCAGCTTATCTCACATGAGGGAAGCTCTCCGAATGAGGCAACATTACATTCAGCCACCGTAAGCCTGAGTCCGTCAACGGAAAGAACAATTGCCGAATGAGTGTTGTTTTTGAGCCTTACAAGATCCCCCGGCTGTACCTGATGAACCTTGCTGTCAACTTTGTCAAGGCTTGACTGCCTCACACCGAAAATTTCATAAAACAGTCTTGCCGCAAAGCCATGACACTGATATCCCTCGTCAAAATAGTTGCAAACATAATATCCCTTTCCCGACTCGCTTTCATGGTCGGCACAAGGATATGATGTAATGCTTTCGGCATAGCTCTCGTTTCTGTTTTCGAGTATGCTTGAAAGAATGTCGGCATCGGTTTTAACAAGGTGATTCCAATATTTGCCGTCGGGATATTTTTCTTTGAGCTTTTCCAAGCGCATCTGGATTCCGTCAACAGCATAGCCCGAAAATGTGAAGCTCGGCAATAAGCTCAGACAAATGAGAACAGCAGTAAAAAGCGACAGCGCTTTTTTGGTTATCATCTTTGTTTTTGTCATTATACTTCCTCTTGATTGCCGTTTATTTTATTTTAAGTGCAGCTCTTTCACACTCAAAACCGCATTTGTAATTTTTCAAATATGCCTCAAATGACTCCGACTCAGCCTTATCGGGCTTCACCGTTACACATTCGGCAGACTTAAAGGCTGTCTGCTCAAGGAACTCTTCAAGGCTCTCACCGTTCCTTTTAACCGAATAAAGTGCAAGCAGTGCCATTCCGTAAGGTCCACCCTCTCCTGCCGTTTTCATCACGGAAACAGGAGCGTCAATGGCACTTGCCGTAATCCTTTGACCGACTGACGGATAAATATAATAGCCTCCGTGGCCGTACATTTTCTCAAGCTGAACATTTTCGCCTTTAAGCAGATCCATGCCGATTTTAAGCGTTGCCATTGCAGAATAAAGCAGATTTTTGCTGAAATTTGCAAGGCTCAGCTTACTGTCGGGTGTGCGGACAAGCAAGGGTCTGCCCTCAGAAAAGTCGGTAACAGGCTCGCCCGAATAATAGTTAAAGGAAACGAGTCCACCGCAAGCCTTTTCAGCCTTTTCGGACATTTCATAAATAAGGTCATAGACCCTTGACTTTGAAACATCTGCACCCAAGGCAACCGCAAGCTCATGAAAAAGTGAGCCCCATGCATTGATGTCGCTTGTGCAATTGTTGCAGTGAACCATGGCAACGGGCTTTCCCGTGGGAGTTGTTACCATGTCAATTTCCGGATAAACCCTTGAAAGCATTTTTTCAAGAACCACCATGGCAAAAACAGATGTGCCTGCGGAAATGTTGCCTGTTTTTTCTCTGACACTGTTTGTTGCCGTCATGCCCGTTCCTGCATCGCCCTCAGCCGGTGCAAAGGGTATTCCCACTTCAAGCTCACCGCTTTCATCAAGCATTAAAGCACCCTGCTTTGTCAAATATCCTGCGTTTTCACCTGCAAGAAGAATTCCCGGAACAATGTCACAAAGCTTTTTGTCAAAGCCTGCCTCGGCAGTAAGCGAATCGAAAATTTTCACCTTTTGCTCATCGTAGCAGTTATTCACGCTGTCAATCGGAAAAATACCCGAAGCCTCACCGATGCCCACCTTGTTGACTCCCGTGAGCATATAGTGAATATAGCCTGCAAGAGTTGTCACATAACGCACATTTTTAACATGTGGCTCATTTGAAAGCACAGCCTGATAAATATGTGCACTTGTCCAACGCTGAGGAATGTTGAAATCAAGAGCCTCTGTAAGCTTTTCAGATGCCTGCTTGGTTGTTGTGTTTCTCCATGTTCTGAAAGGAACAAGAAGCTTTCCGTTTTCATCAAACGCAAGATAGCCGTGCATCATTGCGGAAATTCCGATTGCAGATGTTTTTGTCAGCTTGCAGCCGTATTTTTCCAAAACATCGGCTTTCAAATTTTTAAAGCAGGTTCTCAGCGCCTCATGGATCAGCTCAAGCGGATAAGTCCAATATCCGTCAACGAGCTGATTCTCCCACTCAAAGGAACCGCTTGCAACCGGAACGCATTTTTCGTCAATCAAAACAGCCTTGACCCTTGTTGAACCGAATTCAATCCCCAAGGCCGTCTTTCCCGATAAGATTATATCTTTCATAAGCTCACCTTATTTCATCAATGAATAGTACATTTCGTTAAGCTTAAGCTCACGCTTGAAATCGGAAATATTCGTGTTCTTTCCGATAACCACTGCTTCAATGCCCATTGCCTCTGCCCAAGAAACCATCTGGTCACTTGTAAGGTCATAAGAAAATGCTGTGTGATGCGCACCGCCTGCGAGTGTCCATGCTTCAACACCCGTGTAAAAATCAGGCTTCGGAACCCAGAAGTTCGTTGCAGTCGGCAAGGACGGCATTTCCTTTTCAGTTTTTATGCAATCAACCTCGTTGATAATCAAACGGAAGCGGTTGCCCAGATCGACCAACGAGCAAGCTATACCCTCACCCTGCTTTGAGGTGAAAACAAGCCTTGCGGGATCTTCTCTGTCGCCCATTGAAAGGGGCTTACATTTAATGGAAATGTCTCCGTCTGCGATAGAGGGGCAGATTTCCAGCATGTGAGCTTGAAGAATACCCTCCTTGCCCGGAACAAGATTATATGTATAGTCCTCAAGCATTGATGTTCCCTTTGCATCCTTTTTGCCCTCGGTCATCAGCTTCATGAGTCTTACCATGGCGGCAACCTTCCAGTCACCCTCTGCACCGAAGCCGTAGCCCTTTTCCATGAGCCTTTGAATTGCAAGTCCGGGAAGCTGCTTCAAAGCACCAAGATCACCGAAATGTGTGACGATTGCCTGATAATTTTTCTCTTTCAGGAAGCGTTCAAAGCCAAGCTCAATCTGAGCCTGAACCTCAACATGACGACGGAATTCGTCGGCATCTCTGCCCTCAAGAAGAATGTTATACTTCTCGTAATACTCATCGGTAAGTGCTTTTGTGTCGGAGACGGAAACAGACTCAACCGCCTCGGCAATCTCATTGACGGGATAAGCGTCAATTTCCCAGCCGAATTTGAGCTGAGCTTCAACCTTGTCACCCTCTGTAACAGCCACATTTCTCATGTTGTCGGCAACACGCATGACTCTGATATGACTGCTTTCGATGATTCCGACTGCCGTACGCATCCATTTTGCAATTTTCTCCTGAGCAGCCTTATCGGTGTAATGACCGACAACTATTTCACGGGCAATTCCCATTCTCGAAAGAATGTGTCCGTACTCTCTGTCACCGTGAGCCGACTGATTTTCATTCATGAAATCCATGTCAATGGTGTCATAGGGAATTTCCATGTTGAACTGTGTGTTGAAGTGAAGCAAGGGCTTTCTGTATTCCTGATGGCCGAGAATCCAGCTTTTTGCAGGTGAGAATGTGTGCATCCATGTGATGACACCTGCACACTCATCGTCGATGTTAGCCTCGTTGAAGGTTTTTCTTATAAGCTCGTTGGTGATGAGAGTCGGCTTCCACACGACCTCAAAGGGAAGAACTCCGCTTTCATTGAGAGCTTTAACAATTTTTTGAGAATGATCCGCAACATGAGAAAGGCACTCGTCACCGTAAAGATCCTGAGAACCCGTGCAGAACCAAAACTTATATGATTTCATTTTTATTTCCTCCTTGAAGGTTAAAATATTTCATTTTAATAATAGCATTATCCGATTTTGATGTCAACGAAAAAAGAGAAACCTTTTTGTGACTTTTCTTATTCTCTTTCATCAAAGTCACTGTCAAGATTGCATTTTTAGACATTTGTCGCAAATTTGAAGTTTAGGCGACATTTAATTTTTCTTTGTTGTTTATTTACATAATATCCACAAATGATTACGGTAACAGAAATATAATATTAGCATATAACACATATTTGAAAGATTTTGAGGAGAATTTTTATGAAAAACTTACTTAACAGCAAAAGCAAGAAAACCGTATTTTTCCTTTTGTGCTTTATTGTTGTCATCTGCGTCGGATTTACGGCTTTCTCACATTTATATTTTCATCGCTCGGTGATGGCATCTCTTGCCGAAATGTATATGATCATCATCGACAGAGACAAGCTTTACAGTGAAGGTGAGGCTTATGAAGCAAATGTCAAACTCAGATCCGTTGCAAACCTTGAGCCTTATGAAAAGCCGGATAATGTCAGCATTTCCGTCGAGTACGAATCGGTGAATGAACACGGTATGCAGGTGCTTTACTTCAACAAAGACGCTGCCGAAAATACCGACACGCTTATAATCTATATCCCCGGAGGTGCTTACCTTAATAACCCGTTGAAATATCATTGGTCAATTATCGAAACGCTTGCCACCGAAACACAGCTTCAGGTTATTCTGCCGCTTTATCTCAAGGTTCCGAATTACACCTGCGAGGAAGCTTACAAGGCTATGCTTGAATTTTATAAAGATGTTGCAACAAGAGACGGTGTTAAGCACATTGTTTTTGCAGGTGATTCCTCAGGCGGCGGAATGAGTCTCGTTCTGGCTCAGCTTCTCAGAGACAACTGTCCCGACCTGCTTCAGCCTCAGGAGCTTTTCCTCATCGCTCCTTGGTTAGATGTTTCAATGGATAACGAAGAAATCAGCGAGTATGAGCCTGTTGACCCGATGCTCGATATTTACGGACTTATTGACATCGGTAAAATGTGGGCAGGTAAAAGAGATGTTCACGATCCGCTTGCAAGCCCAATTTACGGCACATTTGAAAACCTCGGCAATATTACGATTTTCATCGGCACAAGAGATATTCTCTGTCCCGACTGTCTCAAATTTTCAAAGCTTCTCAACGATGAGGGTATAAAGCATACGCTTGTTGTCAAGGAAGGTCTCAACCATCCTTATCCCCTCTTTCCGACATCGGAAGCTCATGAAGCTCAGCAGTTGATGATTGACACCATTAACGGCATTAAAAATTAAACATCGACCGGACTTAATGCGTTCGGCTGTCAACGGGCTGTAAATTACAGCCTACTGTCAGGGGCTTGGGAAAAATTCGCAGACCGTATAAAACACAAAACGCAAGTTATGTCCATTTCCAAAAAGCATATAAAAAAGCTTTCCATGAAATCTCTCTCACGGAAAGCTTTTATTATTTAACTCGTTTTATGCGGTCTGCGCTTTTTGTAAAAAAGATGCAGAATGAATCAACCGAGCCAAAATAAAGCGTCAGCTTTGTTTTGGGCAACCCGACGGCGTACGAGGTACGCCGAGTGGCGAGGTTGGTTTATAGCATAAAACACAAAACGCAGTTTTGTCTATCCCTTTAAGGCAACAAAAAAGCGTCCCGTCAAATCACTCTGACGGAAAGCCTTTTATTGTTTATCCTGTTTTATCCGGTCTGCGCTTTTTTTACAGTCCATTTTTTTGCTTTTACTATTGAAAAATGCATTATTCAAGTGTAAAATAGAGCTATAAAATCTAAGGAGCGTGACAAATATGTTTGAACAACTCAACTTTGACACTAACGGAGTTAAAACTCTGTGTGAAATCGGTAAAAAGAATCCTGAAATGATGATGACCATTCGTGTCAAAAAATTCAAGCAAGATGAAGAAATCAGCGTTTTAAGTGACAGCCTCGAAACAGCCTTTCTCATTCTTCAGGGTGAAGCTGAAATTTCATGGTGCGGAAGAACCGAAAAAATCTTCCGTGAAAATCCCTTTGTGAAAAAAGCCTATTGCCTGCATGTTTCAAAGAACACGGCAGTAAGCATTAAGGCAAAGGAAAACACTGAAATTCTCATCCAGCAAACTGAAAACGACAGAGAGTTCTCCCCCGTATTCTATACACCCGACGATATCCTTTATCAGCACTTCGGCAAGGGTCAGTATGACGGAACAGCTTACAGAATTTGCTCAACTGTTTTTGATTACGACAACGCTCCTTATTCCAACATGGTTCTCGGTGAGGTCTTTAATCAGCCGGGCAGATGGTCAAGCTATCCTCCCCACCACCATCCTCACCCGGAGGTTTATTACTATCAGTTTGACAAGCCGCAGGGCTTCGGTGCTTGCTTCATCGGTGACAATGTTTTCAAAAGTGTGCAAGGCTCTGCCTGCTTCATCACCGACGGCAACGATCATCAGCAGGTTGTTGCCCCCGGCTATGAGATGTGCTACATCTGGATGATTCGCCATCTGGAAGGCGATCCTTGGTATAAGACATCTCGCTTTTACGCAAAAGAGCATGAATGGTTAGCCAACCTTTAATGCAAAAACACAAGCCTGACAAAAAATGAGCAAAGGGTTTCTTTAAGACTTCACTTACGAATCTTAAAGAAGCCCTTTAAGTTTTTGCAAAAAGCTTTCGCAATTAAAAAATATTTTTTTGAAAAAATGTGTTGACTTTTTTGGTCTATTGTTATAAACTGAAAGTGCAGTCGATTGTTATAGACCAAAAGGAGGAATACTTATGAACGAATTAAAACTCTGTGAAAGTGATTACCGTTTTATGCTGATTGTGTGGGAAAACGAACCGCTCAGCTCAAAAAAACTCGTTGAGCTTTGTAACGATAGCTTAGGCTGGAAAAAATCCACCACCTACACCGTTTTGAAAAAAATGATTCAAAAGGGCTTTGCAAAAAATGAAAATTCGGTGGTTTCATCATCGGTCAAGCGTGAAGCCGTTCAAAAACAGGCAAGTGAGCATTTCATTGAACACACCTTTCAAGGCTCGTTCCCCGAATTTCTCGTTTCATTCTTTTCGGGGAAAAAAATCAGCAAAAAGGAAGCCGAACAAATCAAAAAACTCATCGATGAATATAAGGAGGAATGAGCATGACCTTTCAAGAACTTTTGACCAACAGCTTCACTTTCTTTCTCAACCTTTCAATCACCGGCTCATACATCATCATCGCAGTGCTGCTTGCAAGACTCCTTCTGAAAAAAGCGCCTAAGAGAATATCATACATTTTGTGGTTTGCCCCTCTTTGCAGGCTCATCAGTCCGTTTTCTCTGCGCTCAAGAATCAGCCTTTTCAATCTCGGCATTTTCAACCGTGAATTTTATTCGGCAAGCTCTCAGCAATATATCCCCTTTGATTATGCCACAAATTACACTCCGCAGATTTCAACCGGCATGACCGATGCTCAAAATATCATTCCGGACTCTTTCGGCTCATTTGCAACCTCGCCCGAAAACAGTGTCAACACTCTGCAAGTGGTTCTGTTCGTGCTTTCGGTTATATGGCTTATCGGCATAAGCGCCATGCTTGTTTATGCCATTGCTTCTTTTATAAAAACAAAGCGCACGGTCAGAACGGCAATTAAAATCAAGGACAATGTTTTTTGCAGCGAAAACATAAATTCGCCCTTTGTTATGGGCGTTTTCAAGCCGAAAATTTACTTGCCGTCTGCCATAAGCGAAAAGGAACGGGAATATATAATTTTACACGAAAAGAGTCACATTAAAAATCTTGACCATATTTCAAAAATTTTTGCTTTTGCCGTTTTGACACTGCACTGGTTCAACCCACTTTGCCATTTGTGTTATGTGCTTATGAACAGAGACATGGAAATGTCCTGCGATGAAGACGTCTTAAAGCAAAATGACAGCATAAAAAAAGAATACAGCAGCTCACTTTTGTCATTTGCAACACAAAGGAGACTCAGTTCCCCCTCGCCCCTTTGCTTCGGTGAAAGCGGAATTAAGCAAAGAATTAAAAATATTCTTTCATGGAAAAAGTCAAAGGCTTTGCTTGTCATTGTCGCTTTGCTCGCTTCCTCATTCATTTTTGTCTCCTGCGTTTCAAACCCGTCGGACAGCACACGCTTAATTGAAAAAAACAATCCGGAATTAAACAAAGCTGTCTCTCAGATGGTTCTCGAACGCTGCAACGAAAAGCGACCTTATTTCTGCTTGACGGAGGGTCATAAAATCTTCGGATATTCCGAGACGGAAAACGAAACAACGGTTTACGGCTATATGAGCTACTCAAGCATGCACTTTATGAACGGCTACCTTTCCGATTATGTCGGAAGCGGTGGTTCCGATCCCTTTGTTGCCACCTTCACAAGAGAAAACGGAGGCTATAAATTAAAGGCTCTCGAAACCCCTCAGATGGGTGAGAAATATTCCGATTCGATAAGAGAAATGTTTCCCGAAAAATATGTCAGCAAAGCGTTAAACAACTCAAAATATTATGATGAGCTACGCAGTCAGAAGCAGGCTTATGCCGAATCTGCACTGAAAAATGAGGGCTTGAATTGTCCGATCGTCTGGGCAAGTGAGACTAATTTAACCGTAGATGATTATGAGGTTTACTCTACATTCAGTGGCAAGGTCGCAAATTTTGAATATTATCCCGATATATTTATCGGTGTGAGAATGTATAAGGACTCCGACGGGAAATATGTTGTATATGAAAAGAGAAAGGATACCGAAAGCGGAAAATACTACCTCGCATCATATATAAACTCAAGCACTCAGGCTGTTGCCGACACCTTTGATTCAAAAGGCAATTATCTCGGAAAGGAAACGATAGCCGTTAAAGACTTCTTCCTTTTTGAAGAAAGCGGAGAGAAGCTGCCAACAACAACGGCAATATAT
>CAZBFI010000001.1:0-42786 GCA_964491165.1 uncultured Faecalibacterium sp. | reverse complement strand
TTGTAACAGCACCCGAACCAACCGTGTTTGCAACCGATGAGCCTGAAACCATGCCCTCAAGTGCAGAAGCAACAACGGCAACCTTTGCCGGACCACCTGAAAAACGGCCGACAAGTGCATTTGCAATGTTGATGAAGAAATCTGCAATACCTGTTCTTTCAAGGAATGCACCGAAAATTATGAACAGTGCAATATATTTTGAACAAACATTTACCGGTGTTGAGAGTATGCCCTCCTTTGAATAAAAGAGAACTCTGATGTTTTCAACAACTCTTGCAACCATGCTCGGATTCGTTGAACCCCAGATCAAAGCATAAACCAACAAAACAGCCGCAACAATCAGTATCGGTAAACCGACACTTCTTCGGCAAAGCTCGGCAAGACAAAGGATACCGACGATGCCGATGGCTACCTCAATTTCGGTTATCTTGTAACGTGAAACGATGTCGGCGGCATTGATTGCATAATACAAAAACGCACCTGTGCCAACCAGCATAATTATGACATCGTACCAAGGCATATAGTTTACCTTTTGGACTCCCTTTTTTGCCGGAAAGACCATATATCCGATGAAAATGATGAATGCCATGAAGCTTGCAAGTCTGAGCTCGTCCAACCAAGTTGCAAACAATGTCACATAAATGCAAAAAACAGAAAAAGCCGCAAGAACCGTGTTGACAACGATCTTGGGTTTTCCCTCCCAAACACGAGTATTTGACTCACGGTCAAATTTTTTCATGACATCGTCAAGATCCATTGCTTCGGGGGGTGTCTGTTCAACAGTGGCTTTTTTCTTCAAAAATGCCATATTTTAACCTCCTACATATAAAATTGGCTGCAGCTTTGTTAGACTGCAGCCGATAAGAAATCAAGCAAAATTACTTTGATTCAACTGTGATGCCCTTTTCGGCAAAGTATTTTGCAGCGCCTGCATGGAAAGGAACAGTCATACCGCCGGTTGCGTTTTCAAGTGAAAGCTCTGCACCCTTAGCGTGAGCTGCCGTAATTGCTTCAGCGTTGTCAAAAATAGCCTTTGTGATGTTGTATACATCATTTTCAGACAAGGAAGCGCTTACAATAAGAGTTGCCTTAACGGTAACGGTTGTAACATCTTCTGTCTGACCGTCATAAGTTCCTGCGGGAACAGTATATGATGTGTAATAAGGTGAAGTCTGCATAAGGTTGTCGGCAACATCGCCGTCAATAGCAACAAGATATGCCTTTGAGGATGTGAAAAGCTCCTGAATTGCGGGAGTGGGAGCGCCTGCAACGATAAATGCTGCGTCAATCTTTCCGTCCTTGAGAGCATCTGCCGAATCTGCAAATGACTGATACTGAGGCTGAATGTCGTTTTCGCTCAAGCCTGCTGCTGCAAGAATGTCAACAGCGTTGAAGTAAACGCCTGAACCCGAAGCACCAATGGAAACCTTTTTGCCTGCAAGGTCTGCAACACTCTTGATTGAAGAATTCATTGTTACAAGCTGAACAGCTTCTGCATAAAGACCACCGATTACACGGAATGAGTCGATTTTGCCCTCAGCTTCAAATGTGCGTGAACCTTCCCAAGCGTAAGCCATAACATCGGACTGAACTGTACCGAGCTGATAGTTTCCGGCATCCATGCCGAGAATGTTAGCCTTTGAGCCGTCGGTTGAAACAACATTTGCGTTGATACCTGTTGACGACTTGATCTGACTGCCGAGAATTCCGCCGTAACCGTAATATGTACCTGATGTTCCGCCTGTACCGATGGTTACCGACTTGACTGAGCTTGCGTTTCCGCCAGAAGCATTACCACCCGAAGCGTTACCACCCGAAGCGTTACCGTCTGTTGCATTGTTTCCGCCGCAAGCTGCGAATGCGAAAAGCATGACAGCTGCAAGAAGAACTGCTAAAAACTTTTTCATGATTTTTTCCTCCGTTTTCTGATTTTTCTTTTTGAAATATATGAGCAAGGCTTATTGATAATTACTCGATATTTCATATTTTTATAATTGTAATATATTTTCCCCCCTCTTGTCAAGTGAAAATACCGATTTTACCGATGCTCTGCTTTACCTTTTTCACTCTTGAAGAAAAACGGAATTTGTGTTATTATCTTACTCGTAAAAAAGGAGGCTTTAAAATGGGAAATATAACGCTTATAGGTATGCCCGGTGCAGGAAAAAGCACCATCGGTGTTATTCTTGCAAAGAGCTTGCTTTATGATTTTGTTGACACCGACTTAATCATTCAAAAGGTCACCGGAAAAAGCCTTTGCACTCTGATTGAAGAAAACGGAACAGAGCGCTTTCTTGAAACCGAAAACGATATAATCTGTTCGCAAAGCTTTGAAAACTGCGTCATTGCCACGGGTGGCAGTGCCGTTTTCGGTCAAGGGGCAATGGAAAAGCTGAAAAGCAGCGGAAAAGTCATCTTTCTTGATGTTCCCATCGGTGAAATCAAAAAACGGCTCAGTGACATCAAAACGAGGGGCGTTGCAATGAAAGAGGGAACGACTCTCGACGAGCTTTACCTTGAAAGACTGCCGTATTACAAAAAATACGCCGACATTACCGTTGACTGTACGGGGCTTACTGCTGAGGAATGTGTGAACAAAATCGTTGAGGAATGTCAAAGATAAAAAATGAAAGAGATACCTTTCGAGGCTTATTGCCGAAAAAAGTATCTCTTTTTTGTTTGTTAAACCTTAAAAATTGTCAGGCTCTTATATTCGCTTCCCTTTTTAAAGAAGCACTGCGGAAAATCGGGGTGATTCGGTGTGTCGGGATAATACTGTGTTTCAAGGCAGAAGCCGTAATGCTTTTTAAGAACAATGTTATCCTTGCCGGTTTCCGTTGAGTCAATAAAGTTTCCCGTGTAAAGCTGTACACCCGGCAGGTCGCTGTAAACCTCAAGCTTTCTTCCGCTTTTTTCGTCCTTTGCCTTTGCAACAAGGCGAAGCTTTCCGATTTCTCCGTTGACGCAGAAATTGTGGTCATAGCCTCTGCACATGATAAGCTGTTCATCGTCTGCTCCGATATCCCTGCCGATTTTCTTTCCCTCGGTGAAATCGAATGCCGTACCCTTGACGCTTCTCAGCTCTCCGGTGGGAATGCTGTCGGCATCGGTCGGAGTGTAATAATCGCAGTTGAGCATCAGCTCAGTGTCGAGAATGTCACCGTTTGCCGTTGTGCCGAGGTTGAAATAAGCGTGGTTTGTCATGTTGATGAAGGTGTCCTTGTCCGTCTTTGCACGGTAATGAATTTCAAGCTCGTTCTTGTCTGTCAGAACATAAGTGACAGTGACATCGAGGTTTCCCGGAAAGCCCTCTTTTCCGTCGGGACTTTTATAAGAAAACTCAACGGCATTATCGTCAACGATGATTGAATCCCAGACAGCACTGTTAAATTCACCGCCACCGTGCAGACAGGTTTTGCCCTTTTCGTTTTGTGTGACCTGATATTCCTTGCCGTTAATGCTGAATTTGCCGTTACAAAGTCTGTTGGCATACTGACCGATGATGTTTCCGGTGTAAGTTGTGGAGGCAATGTGTCCGGCAATATTGTCAAAGCCCATGATTATATCACCCATTTTTCCGTCCTTGTCCGGACAGCAAAACGACTGAAGAGTTGCTCCTCTTGTAATAATACCTGCTGAAACACCGTTATTGTTCTCAATGGTGAAAAGATGAACGGCAGTTCCGTCAGCCATGGTGTCAAAAAGTGTTTTTACAACGCTCATTTTCTCTCTACTCCTATAAAAAAATTAGCCGATAAGCTTCTACCGGCTAATTTTATCATATTATTTTCAGTTTGTAAATTGCTTTTTCTTTTTTTCGGGAAGCTGGGCAACAATAATCGCCGCAAACATGATAACACAGCCGACAGCCTCTCTCGGTGAGGGAGTAAGGTGCAAAACAAGCATTGATGTAAGCACGGCAAAAACACTTTCAAGACTCATTATCATTGACGCTAAGGTCGGCTCTGTTTTCTGCTGACCGAGAATCTGCAAGGTATAAGCGACCCCGCTTGACATAATGCCGGCATAAGCAATCGACGGCAGGGCTGCGATGATCGACTTGAAATCGAAGCCCTCATAAAAAACGGCAGGGAAAAAGCTTATTAAGCTTGCGACAAAAAACTGTATACATGAAAGCTTGACACCGTCAACATGGGGTGAAACCCTGTCGATAACGAGAATATGCACCGTGTAAAGTGCTGCACAGATAAGCACAAGCAAATCGGAAAACGCAACAGAATTATCCTGCGTCACGCAAAGCAGATAAAGTGCAACCACCGAGGCAAGAATGCAGGGCCAGATTATCGGGCGGACACGCTTTTTCATGAAAATCGACGAAAGCGGAACCAAAAGGATATAAAGTGCAGTGATGAAGCCTGCCTTTCCCGGATCAGTTCCCCTGTCGATGCCGGCTTGCTGAAAAACAGAGGCAAAGCAAAGTGCCGTGCCGCAGCAAATACCGCCGAGAATAAGATTCTTTTTGTCTTTTTTTTCACTCTTGTGATAATTTCCGTTCTTCTTAATGCCGTCGGAAATGAAAACCACGGGAATAATGACGAGTCCACCGAGAATATTTCTAAGGCAGATGAATGTAAACGGCCCGACATATTCTGCTCCCGTTGTCTGTGCGACAAAGGCACTGCCCCAGATAAAAGCACAGATCAAAAGAAAAAGTGAGCCGATGAGTTGATTTTTACTGTTTTGTTTCATGTGATAATAACCTCTTTTTTTAACTGTTGTTTTTTATCGCCTCAAGCCAGTGCGGGAATGTATTTTCCGAGAAAATCAAAAAGCAGATAAACAAAGGGCGAAAAAAACAACGCAGGAAGATAATTTGCAACCTTGAATTTTGAAATTCCCGTCAAGTTCAAGCCCAATGCGAGAATCATCAGCGAGCCGACGCAGGTGATTTCGGCAATCGCTCCCGTGCTTAAAATCGGTTCGAGAAGTCCTGCAAGAAGCACTATACTGCCCTGAAAAACAAGCACAAAAGCAGCCGCAAGCATCACTCCGATTCCGAGTGATGCCGAAAGCATCATCGAGGAAAAAAAGTCAAGCACGCTTTTTGTCAAAAGCATTGTGTGATCCGATTTCAAGCCGGAATTGAGTGAGCCGACAATAGTCATTGCTCCGACGCAAAAAAGCAGGCTCGCAGTCACAAAGCCCTGTGCAATGCCCGTTTTGTCGTCGGAAAGCCCTTTAAGCTTTTTTGAAAGAAGGTCTCCGACACTGTTAAGCCTTTTGTCAATGTCAACAGCAGAGCCGACAAGCGCTCCGAGAACCATTGAGATGATTGTGACAAGAACATTCTCGCCCTTGAGCATTCCCTGAACACCGATAAGCACAGTGCAAAGTCCTATGCCGATCATGACAGCATCACTGTATTTTTTTGAAATTCCTTTTTTGAAAATTAAGCCGATTGAGCTTCCGATTAAAACCGTTGCCACATTAACAAGAACGCCAGTCATTTTCTTTTTCCTCTTTCACTTTTTTAAAACTGTTGAAAATTATAGCACAAAAGCACCCTTAACTCAATACACTTAAAGCCCATAAAAAAAGTTTTTTTCTCCTGTTTTCATTTTTTGTGAATTGTTTTCTCTTTTCTTCCCAAAATAATAACCGAACAAGTTTTTTCATGTTCCTTTTGTAACACATGAAACATTGGGAAAGGATTCTGACACGATGAAAAGCAAATCTCAACAGCCGTTCGGCATTAAGGATAAAATAGGCTATCTTTTCGGTGACTTCGGAAATGATTTCACTTTTCTTTTTTCTTCAAGCTTTCTGATGAAGTTTTACACCGACATCATGGGTGTCAGTGCAGGTGTTGTCGGAATTGTGATGATGGTTGCAAGGTTTGTCGATTCATTCACCGACATTGCCATGGGACGACTCTGTGACAGAAGCCCTCATACCGAAAACGGAAAGTTCAAGCCGTGGATAAAAAGAATGTGTCTGCCCGTTGCCGTTTCCTCATTTTTGATGTATCAAGGCTCGCTTGCCTCTTTTCCTTATGGCTTTAAGGCCGCTTACCTTTTTGTCACCTATATTCTGTGGGGGTCTGTTTTTTATACCTCCATCAACATTCCTTACGGCTCAATGGCTTCCGCAATTTCCGCTGAGCCTGCGGACAGGCAGTCGCTTTCAACCTTTCGCACCTTCGGTGGAATGCTTGCCGGTGCATTTGTCACTGCCGGAGTTCCGCTTTTCGCTTTCAAAAGCAACAAGGCACTCGGAATTGATGTCATCGACGGCTCACGCTTCACCCTCACTGCCGGAATTTTTTCCGTTCTTGCAGTCGTTTGCTATCTGCTTTGCTATTCACTGACAACCGAAAGGGTTCACAGCGTCACCCCTAAGCAAGCACGGGAAAATAACAATGTTTTCACCATGCTTAAAAATGCCGCAAAAAACAGAGCGTTAATTTCAATCATTGCCGCCTCGGTTGTTATGCTCCTTGCTCAGCTTACCATGCAGCAGATGGCAAATTATGTTTATCCCGTGACCTATTCCAATGCGAAAATGATCAGCGCTTCAACTGTTTTGATGCTTTTGGGCATGAGCGTTTCAGCCTTTTTTGCAAAGCCTCTTTCCAGGCGCTTCGGCAAGGCTGAATTAAGTGTTGTGTCAAACCTTTTCGCAGGTGTTGCCAACCTTGTCTTATACCTTGTCCGTCCGAAAAGCGTAATTGTTTTCATGATTTTTCAAGCTGTTTCATGGATAGGCCTCGGCTGCTTTTCAATGGTTTGTTGGGCGCTTATCACCGATGTGATTGATTACAGCGAGCTGAAAAACGGCATAAGAGAGGACGGCTCGGTTTATGCACTTTATTCCTTTGCACGAAAGCTCGGTCAAGCGGCATCCTCCGGAATTTCCGGTGGACTTTTAACCTTTATCGGCTATGATGCGGACAACATCACCCAAAAGGTCAAGGACGGAATCTTTGACATTTCCACCCTCGTTCCTGCCATAGGTCTGATACTTCTCGGCTTGATTTTATGGTTCTGGTATCCGCTTGACAAAAAACAGGTCGAGGAAAATGTACGACTTCTTAAAATCAAGCATGAGCAAAGCAACGAATAAACTTTTCAAAGGAGATTTTTTATGCGTCAAACCATTAACATCAACAAAAAATGGCTTTTCAGAAAGGGTGTTGCTTCACCCCTGCCGGACTTGGACAAAAGCTGGTGCTTTGTCAACCTGCCTCACACCTATAACGCCATTGACGGACAAGACGGAGGAAATGACTATTTCAGAGGAAAAGCCTGCTACATGAAAAAAATAAACAAGGTTCATGAGCTTCCCGATTCCTAAAGCTATTTTCTTGAAATAAACGCAGCGAACTCCTCGGCTGAGGTTTTCATTGACGGAAAAAGCATCGGAAAGCACGAGGGAGGCTACAGCACCTTCCGTTTTGACATAACGCCCTATGTTAAGCCCTCATTTATCATTACGATAGTAACAGACAACAGTCCCGATGAAAGCGTTTATCCTCAGGTTGCCGACTTCACCTTTTACGGTGGACTTTACCGTGATGTGAACATCATCTGTGTTCCGGAAAGTCACTTTGAGCTTGAATATCTGGGTTCAAGCGGAATCGAGGTCACTCCCACCGTCACAAAGGAAAAAGCCGACATTTCTCTTTTTGCAAGGACAAAAAATGCCGAGGGCTTAAAGGTTGTTTTCACAATAACCGACAAGGAAAAAAATGAAATTGCCGTTGTGCCGGCAGACAAAGACGGACACGCACTCATAACAATCGAATCTCCTCATCTCTGGCACGGAAAAGCCGACCCTTATCTTTACACCGCAAAGGCTGAGCTTTTCAAGGACAAAGAGGTTATCGACTGCATTCACACCCGTTTCGGTTGCCGTTTTTTTGAAATCAGTGCTGAAAAGGGCTTCATTCTCAACTCACACGAATATGCTTTAAGGGGTGTTTCACGGCATCAGGACAGACTGGGTGTGGGCAATGCGTTACTGCCGGAGCATCATCGTGAGGACATGGAGCTGATTGATGAGCTTGGCGCAACAACCGTAAGACTCGCCCATTATCAGCATGACCGGTATTTTTATGACCTGTGCGATGAAAAAGGTATCATCGTCTGGGCGGAAATCCCTTATATTTCTCAACACAACCCATCGGCAAACGAAAACGCCATATTGCAAATGAAAGAGCTTATCGCACAAAATTACAACCACCCGTCGATTATTGTCTGGGGGCTTTCAAATGAAATTTCCATGAAGGGCGACAGAGATCCCGATATGCTCGAAGCTCACAAAAAGCTCAACAGACTTTGCCACGAAACAGACAAGACACGCTTAACCACCATGGCAGTTGTCTCCCCCTGTCCCACGGATTCGCCTTATCTCAAAATCCCCGACACCGTCGCTTATAACCATTACTTCGGCTGGTACGGTGGAGAGGCTTCAATGAACGGCCCGTGGTTCGACAAATTCCACAAGGAGCATCCGACAGTTCCCATCGCTTGCAGTGAATACGGCTGTGAGGGACTCGACTGGCACACCTCCTCGCCCGTTCAGGGTGATTACACCGAGGAATATCAAGCCTACTATCACGAGCAGCTCATCAAGCAGCTTTACAGCAGGAAATATCTTTGGGCAACTTATGTGTGGAATATGTTCGATTTCGGAGCTGATGCAAGAAATGAGGGTGGTGAGAACGGGCAAAATCACAAGGGACTTGTTACCTTTGACAGAAAATACAAAAAAGATGCCTTTTACGCCTATAAGGCTTGGCTTTCAAAGGAGCCGTTCGTGCATATCTGTTCAAAAAGGTACACGGACAGAACCGAGGACGAAACAACCGTCACTGTTTATTCAAATCAGCCTGAGGTTGAGCTTTTTGTCAACAGTCACAGTCTTGCAAAGAAAAAATCCGACGATCACTTTTTTCATTTCAAAGTGCCGAACAAGGCAATCAGCCTTATCACCGCAGTAGCAGGAGATTACCGTGACGAGAGCCTCATAAGAAAGGTTGATTCCTTCAATGAAAAATATCGCTTGAAAGAAAAAGGGGCAATATTAAACTGGTTTGATGTTTCCGAGCCTGAGGGATATCTTTCACTCAACTCAAAAATCAAGGATATCACTGCAACACAACGGGGAAACGAGATTTTCACCGATCTTATGCGAGCCTCACTCGCTGCCGAAAACGAAGATTCGTCGGTCTTTGCCGGAGTCATGAAAAACGAATCCATGAGTGCCATGCTCGGCGACTTCACCTTGCTGAGACTGCTCAACATGTCGGGAGATATGCTTGGATTTAAGCTTGACAAAAAACAGCTTTTGGCACTCAATGAAAAGCTCAATGAAGTGAGTTTGAAGTAAGAGGTAAGGCAGAAAAGCGATGCTTTTCTGCCTTACCTTACTTCTTCACTATTACTATTACTTCTTCCCTCAACTCATATTGCCTTCAACAGCTCAGGCAGCTTTCTTATCGCAGTGACAAGTCCGGCAAGAATTTTGCCGAGTCCCAAAGCGGCTCTTTCTCCGTTGAGAATCATCAAAAGTCCCTTTGCCATTTCCTCGCTGAAAACACCGCCACTCATGGTGACAAAGTTTCTCATCGGGATTTCAAGTGCCATCGCTTTCATCATTCCCATCGCCTGATCGTCACCACCGACTGCTGAAAGTGCTTTGTCGATAATGCCGTTGAGCATTTTGCCGTATTTCGTGTGCTGTGCGTCCTTGAGAGAGTTAAGCAAGGTTAAGGGTGCGTTCCTGTCAATTTCCGACGGTGGAAGCTTTCTTCCCAAAACGGCTTCAAATTCCTCTGCCGTTGCCTCGTTTGCCCTGCCCTCATAATAACACGGAGCTGCTTCTCTGTAATCTGGGATAACAGCCTCAACAGTGCTTTGAACGAATACCGTTGCGTTGAGCCTGATATCACGGCTTGAAGCACCCACAAGAATTTCAAAGTTGCCGCTTTCAACATGCCAGTCCTTGATGTTGACATTATAATATGCGAAGGCTCTTTTTGAAAGAATCACTTCAACAGTCTTTTCCTCACCTGCTTCAAGGTGGAGCTTTTTGAACGCTCTTAACTCCTTTTCGGGACAGAAAACAGTGCTTTTGTCAGCCTTGACATAAATCTGTGCAATTTCCGAGCCTGCCGTTTTCCCCACATTCTTAACCTTAAAGCTGACCGTCAGCTCATCTGTGTCCTTAATTTTCTTTGCTGAAAGCTTAATGCCGCTGTACTTAAACTCAGTGTATGACAAGCCGAAGCCGAACGGGAACTGAACATCTTTTTTTGCCGTGTCATAATATCTGTAACCGATGAAGATGCTTTCTCTATGCTCTGCCGTGGCTTTTTCCGACGGATAAAGCTTAAAGCAGGGTGTGTCCTCAAGAGACAGAGGATAAGTTTCCGCAAGCTTACCGCAGGGATTTGCATCACCGCTGAGAATTTCCGCAATTGCACTTCCGCCTGCCTGTCCTGCAAGGTATCCGTTGAGCAGACCCTTGATTCTGTCAAGCTGAGGAATCACAACGGGTGAACCGCCTGAAAGCACAACAACCACATTTTCATTGACCTCAAGCACTCTTTCAAGCAGCTTGACATGAGATTCGGGCAGATTCATGTGCTTTCTGTCATAGCCCTCAGACTCATATTCCTCTGTAAGTCCGATGAAAAGCAGAACTGTATCGGCTCTTCCGGCAACGATGCAGGCATCATTGAGCATAATCTCATTCACTTCATCTTTTTTCTTGTTATAGCCGGGGGCAAAATTGACATTGTAGCCCTTTTTAAGCAAAGCATCAAAGGCATCGTCAAGCTCTGTCGGGTTGATGTTTGAGCTTCCGGCACCCTGATATCTCGGACAACGGCCCATTTCACCGATAACTGCCACTGTCTTTTCCTTTTTCAATGGAAGAATATTATCCTCGTTTTTCAAAAGCACAAGACATTCCTTGCAAATTTCACCTGCAAGCCTATGATGTGCTTTCTTGTCATAAGAGGTGACAGTGAAAGCGTCCTTTGATTTGAGAATGAGAGAAAGCACTCTGTCGGCACAGATGTCAACGCTTTCCTCCTTCATTCTGCCCTCTCGGACAGCCTTGCAGATTTTTGCATCGTTATATCCGCCCGATGACGGCATTTCAAGGTCATTGCCGTTCACCATTCCGGTCACTCTGTCATTGGCTGCACCCCAATCGGTCACAACAACTCCGTCAAAGCCCCATTCGTCACGCAGAATCTTGTTTTGAAGCTCTCCGTTATCCGAGCAGTAAACTCCGTTGAGCTTGTTATAAGCGTTCATAACAGTCCACGGTGAGCCTTCCTTGACGGCAATTTCAAATGCAGTGAGATAAATTTCACGCAAGGCTCTTTCATCAATAACACTGTCGATTGTCATTCTCTTTTTTTCCTGACTGTTTGCCGCAAAGTGCTTCAATGATGCTCCAACATTTTTGGACTGTATACCTCTTATTAAAGCCGCTGCCATTTTACCGGCAAGCAAGGGATCTTCCGAAAAATATTCAAAGTTTCTGCCACAAAGCGGAGAACGCTTGATGTTGACTCCCGGGCCGAGAATAACGCTGACCCTCTCGCTGAGACATTCCTCTGCCATTGCCTCACCCATTTTGAAAAGAAGCTCCTCATCCCATGAGCAAGCCGTTGTTACGGCTGTCGGGAAGCAGGTTGCCGGAACGGAATCGGAAAGGCTTGACTTAGTGCTTTCGGGGTTCTTCTTTCTCAGTCCGTGAGGGCCGTCAGTGAGAGTGATTTCCGGAATGCCGAGTCGCTCAACGCCCTTGAGTGTCCAAAAGTCCTTGCCGGAGCAAAGCCCTGCCTTTTCTTCAAGTGTCATTTTATTTAAAAGCGTGCTGTTCTTCATATTAAACCTCCAAAGCTTTATTACACTTATTATATACTTTCCGCTTCAAACGGTCAAGACGGGTGAATCATTTAAAAAGCGATTCAAAAAAATTTCTTTTTCGCCGACACTGACAGCATGAAAAATCCTTTTCGCTGCACACAAGAATCGTATCGTCTCCGATAACCTCAACATCTTTCCAGCAAATTTTGATGTCGTTTTCTGCCGGAAGCAAGCCTAAGCACTTGCCCTTTCCCCAGATTATCAGCGACACGATACAGCCGGAGCAGGTGTCAATTTCAACATCACAGACATTTCCAAGCCGGCAACCGTTTTTTGCGTTGATTACCTCCTTGTTTCTCAAATCCGTAATTGAACAGTTCATATATATCACCCCGTTAATTATATGACGGAAAAAAGTCGTAAATTCTCTGTCAACTAAAAAACGCAGACGGCATTAAGATTTTTGCTTTAAGCTTAAATTTTCCAAAAAAAGCTTAAAGGGCTTCCTTTGACCGCAAAGTCAAAAGAAACCCTTTTTGTTTTTTCACTTTGAAATTATTTGTCCTCGTTTTCGCTTTGTGCTGTCTGAGCTGCCGGCTGCTGATAATAAGCCTGAATGCCCTCGGGAGTGTAAGCGATGTTTGCCGGCTGAGCACCTGCAACGGGCTGTTGAGGAGCAGCATAAACCGGATAAGGATAAACATAAGTCTGATTCTGTGCAGGATAAGGCACATACATCGGAGCTTGAGCCTTGGGCTGAGGCTGCTTTTGAGCGCCTGCCTTTTTCACCTGAGGCTTTTTGAAGGCTGCCGGATCCGGCTTTTCAATCGGCTTTGAGTCAAGAATCTGCTGGAGCAAACGGATAGCTTCGGCAATGCCTCTGAAAAGGACTGCGATGATCAAGGAAATTCCGACCGATGCCGAAAAAGAGATGAATGACGAGCCGTCACTCAGATCGGCAATAATCAAGCCGGCAATCACACCGATGACAACAATCAGATATGACAAAGCGTTCAAGGTGATTGCAACGGGATTTCTTCCGATCTTGCCGACACCGTTTGATGCCTTAACAAGCTCCTCGTATTCCTCATCTGTCACGATAATGGGAGTGACCTTTTTTCCGTCTGTCTTGGTTGTCAGTCCCCATGATTTCAAATCTGCGTCCTTTTTCTTGTAATACTCTTCTGCACGGAGCTTTTTCAACTCCTGAATTTTGTTTTCAACCTGTTCAAGCATATAGTTATTCTTCCTTTCACTGAAAGTTTTCATTCTTAGCTAATGTACTTAATAGATTAACACATTTTAAGCAAATGTTCAAGTCTTATCTTGAAAAAAGCTTCCTTTAACGAAAAAATATTCAGCTTTTCGGTTTACATTATTTACCTGACAAAAAATCCCCTTTTTCATGTTATAATCGTGGAGCGTTACCCGTTTCAAAAAAACTCACGGGTATCACAGGAGGTATAAATGAAAAAACTGATTTATTTTTGCTTGAGCCTTGCTACAGCTTTTGTAATGCTCTCATTTGGCGCATCGGCTGCAACGGCAGGAAAGGTTGTGACGGCAGGCGGTAAACTTAACCTGAGAAGCTCACCGTCATTAAGCTCAAGTGTCGTTTCATCGGCAGAAAACGGAAGCTGGCTGACAATCGAGGAAAAAAGCGGTGAATGGTATAAGGTCGCTTATAAAAACGGTAAGACGGCTTATGCAAATTCGGCTTACATCAAAAATTATCCTGCTACGGTTGAGGGTGAGGTAAAAATCACATCGGGCGTTTTAAATGTACGCTCTAAGGCAGGAAGCAACTATCCCGTGATTGACACGCTGAAAAAAGGCGAAAAGATCCTTGCTGTCAAAAGCAACTCCGAGTGGGCGGGAATCGTTTATCAGGGCAACAAGACAGGCTATGTGGCAAAGAAATATCTTCAAAGGCTCACAAGCCTTGAATACCCTGCCGTTAAGCTTTCGGTCACTTCCTTCAAGCAATTCGATCAAAGGTGGAAGGACACCCCCATCGGCACACAGGGTGGCACGATGGGGACTATTGGCTGCTTGACCACGGCAATTGCCATGACGGAAAGCTACTATTCGGCTTACACGCTCACGCCTGCACAGATGGCAAAAAAGCTTTCTTACTCGGCTTCGGGTTCACTGTATTGGCCGTCGGATTATGTGAGGAAAAATGCCGAAAACGGATATTTAAAGCAGATTTATTCACTTTTAAAGGGTGGCGATCCGGTCATCTTCGGCGCAAAAACCTCCGGTGGAAAACAGCATTGGGTTGTAATTTACGGTTACAGCGGCTCGGGTGAGCTTTCCGCCGATAAATTTCTTATCCATGACCCCGGCTCAAATAATCGTTCCACACTGCAAAGCCTTTTATCTGCTTATCCGAATCCCGACAGATTCGTCTTAAAAAAATAAGGCTTGAATCTTTTCACCTTTAATAGTATACTTGAAAAAAACAAGTTAAAGAAAAGGTGAAAACTGATGAAAAAAAGTAAAAAAACAAAAACGCTCGTTGCGATAATCTGCGTGCTTGCCGTTGCAGTAGCACTCATTATGATTCCGCACATGTATATTCCGAAAATAAGCGACAATCTTTCAATCTCCAGTCACACCGAAAAGCAGCCTCTTATGGTTGCTCACCGAGGACTTTCGAGTCTTGCTCCGCAAAATTCAATTCCTGCATTTGAGCTTGCCATGGAATACGGCTATGACGGCTGTGAGCTTGATGTTCACACAACAAAAGACGGAAAGTGGGTTGTAATTCACAATGACACGATTGATGCCATGACAGACGGAAGCGGAAAGGTTGAGGATTACACTCTTGAGGAGCTGAAAAAATTCAAGCTTGACAGCGGTAACGGAATCGAAAGCTACGGCGAGCTGAAAATCCCGACCTTTGAAGAAGCTGCCGAGACCTTGAGCAAGGGCAAAACGGCTGCGATAATCGAGATAAAAAGCTGCGACACAAAGCGTCTGCCGGAATTGAAAGAGATTATCGACAAATACGGTCTTACGGAAAAATGCAGCATCATCTCTTTTGAAAGGGAATATTTAAGACTTTATAAGGAAATTGATCCTAATGCCGACCTCATGCTCCTTGTCAGTGTGATTAAGCCCGACGATGTGAGCTGGTGCGTTGAAAACGGTGTCAACACTGTCAATTTCAAGTATTTAAATTTCTACAAAAGCATAAAGGGTTGGAAGGCTGCAAAGCAAGCCGGTTTAAGCTTGGCAGCATGGACAGTTGACAACACAGTTTACAAAGATGTGATGGTGCTTTTCGGTGCTGAAATCATCACGACAAACAAGCTGATAATCGACAAGCCTTGAATGTTTCACGGGAAAGCGTGAAAGACAGTGATTCACCGGACATTTTCATGAAACTTACAGATATCCCCCAACGACTCTGAGCTTTCACTCATTGTTGTTAAGGGGGATATTTTTTTTTGCGTTCTGTGTTTTTTTCGGCAGAGCTTTTTGGCTTTTGCAAGAATAATAATGTCTGTTTCCCGTAATTCTCCCCTGCCGGATAAGTTGTACACTGCTTTCCATGATGAAAAGAAAAGTCATAAGCTTTCTGACGCTGTCAAAATGCTTCTTGATGGGTATTGCTGTCTCTTTTTGGGCGAGATTACGCTCACTTTTTACAACACATTTTAAGCTCATCTATACGCACGCTTTTTCCAATTACCTGCTTAAAGAACGGCAACGCCATAAGACCAAGAAAGGCAACGCAAAAAATTCCCCACCTCTTTCGAAGTGGGGAATTGATTTTTGTTTGCGGTTGATGTTAACCGTGAAACTTACTTGAAGATGCTGAAGATCTTAGCGAAGAAGTCCTTAATCTTCTGAAGAAGTCTCTGGAACCAGTTGAGTGTCTCTTCTGCATCATCAACTGCACCCTGATGGTCGTCATCTGAACCGATTGTAACATCCCAAACACCTGTGAGATCTTCCATGATCTTAGCGATGCTTGCGTATGAGCATCCGCCGCTGCCGGCTGCACCGAAGAGCTCCTTGAAGATCTTCTGTACCTCGGCAATGTTGCCTCTGAGAGCGTTGTCGATAATGATTGCGATACCGAGAGCTGAGAAGAGACCACCGACGATGATGTCAGGTGCGTTATAGATCTGAGCCTTGAGGAAGAGCTGGTTGATAGCATATCTTACAGTCTCTTCAGCACCGGACTGGAGATTGAAGGTTGCAACGATCCACTGTACAAGAGCTTCCTGATTATCCTTATCCTCGAACAGTTCGAAGAGCCATGTGAATACAAGTGTAAGAACGTCACCCTTATCTGCTACGATATTGGTCTGAGTTGTCTTGTTAGGTCTTGAACCGTAAGGTGCTTCGGGATATGTGCTGATGTAATTAGCAAGGTCATTTGCATTCTTGATTCTCTGCTCGTTTACATAGGAGTTAGCAGCCTGTGAGCGTGAAGTTGCAACTTCAACGATTTCAGATGCGCCTTCCTGTGCAAGCTTCATCCAATCAATGTTGGGAAGGTGGAGACCGAGCTTCTCACCAAGCAGGTTGATGGGAATTTCGATGCTGCCGAGCAAGTCACTGATGTTGAGTACGGACATCAGGTCGATGCCGAGAACGCTGAGGATTGAATATACGGGAGCGATGAGGTTTCTTACGACGAGGCCAACACCTTCGTTTGCAATGAAGTATGCAACGTTGGGAAGGATTGTAAGAAGTCCGTCAACGGGCTTGTTAAGAAGTCTGTCAGCGAAGAAGCCGATTCTTTCAAGGAGATAACCCATGAGCTGAGCATTATCTGCATTGAAGCTGTTCTTATAAGCTGCGATGTTCTTAACCTCGCTTGCCTTGAGACCGAATGCTTCGAGGAGAGGAATGATTGCGTAATCGTAACCGTTGCCACCCTTGATGTTTGCAACGCAAGTGGGCATTCCGTTTTCATCCTTGACATAGTTGCCGTTTTCGTCCTTGCCGGGAAGTACACCGAGTGTCTTGCCTTCACCGATAAGAAGAAGCTCGAGAACATTGTTAAGAGGATTGAGGATTGAAGCGAGTGCGTTAGCAAAGCTTGTGACTGTGCCGTTTACACCCCAGTTGATGCCTGATACATCAACATCTGCCCATGTGTTTGCTGCTTTAAGTCTCTTAGCAAATTCAACATTTGCGTTCTTGTATGTTGCATATTTTGCAGCGTAACCCTGAACTGTAAGGTCAAGATTGAGAGGCTGAACATTGCCTGCTGCGTCGTATACAACGAGGATTGCGTCTTCACCGCAAGTGAGACCTGCGACTGTGCTGAGGATACCGCTGATGCTGTCGCCGCCGAGCAAGCCGGTGATCATACCGACAAGGTTAGATGCGAGGTCATTGGTAAGTAAGCCGCCGACAAGACCCTTGAGTGAGCCGAAGTCTGTCTTTGAAAGGATATCATTGATGAGCTTATCAATATTTGCTGCGATGATATCGGCATTCTGCTCTGTCATGTACAGGTAGGTTGTGTAGTTATAGCTCTTAACTTCAACCTTTCTGTTCTGAACGGGGATGTAATTTACTGAACCGCCGTTGAGAAGCTGACCGATAAGACCGATGATTGATGTGGGATCATTGATGATATCTTCAATGATGCTGTCGAAGTCGCCCAAGTTGATGTTGAGTGCCTTCTTGATAGCTTCCCAATTCTCCTTAGTGAGAATTGTCTTGATTAAGGTTACGAATGTGTCACCGGGATCTGCAACAAGGTTCTTATAAGCGTCGCCGTTGTAGATATCCCACTTACCATTCATTACCGATCTGTTGAAGTCAACCTTACCGTCACCGTTTGCATCTGCTGCTGCGGCGCGTGCAAGAGTGATCCAATCAAAATCAACTGAGAGATTGAGTGCTGTGCCACCGATTGCAATGCCTGCGATGATGTTTTCAAGAAGCGTTGCAATGTCGTTACCCTCAAGCTTGAAGGTAATGCCGGCATCAATGCCTTCATGTGACTTGCCAAGGTAAGTTTCAAGCTGTCCGCCGTTGATGAGTGCACCGATATCAATCGGGATTGCGATCGGGAAGATGGGATCAACTGCCTCAATCACATGATTTATAGGTGCGATGAGATTCTCAACGATTGTTGCAATGCTGCCTGTGCCGAGTGCGTAACAGATGTTAGCAAGCATATCAAGCACATTTTCAATCGGAGCTGCGAGAATTTCGTCAACCTTATCGAAGATTGCAACAAGTACATAATGCAAGGTGCTGCCGTTATGTGCTGCGACATAAGCATCGTACTCTTCCTGAGTCTTAGGTGTGATGCCGAGCAATTCAAGCAAGGGAACGATTGCGTAGTTGTAACCGCTACCGCCGCTGATTGCGATTTCTTCGAATACGGAGAGTGTCTTACCGACGAAGGTGTTGTTCGGGTCATTTGCGTCAAAGTCAGCTCTTACCATACCGCCCTGAAGGAGAAGGCTGAGTACACAGTCAAGAGGCATTAAGAAGTCGGAAACAAGATTGATGAGATCATCAGTCTTTGAGATGCCCCAAGCGTAAGCTGTTGCAACTCTTTCTGTTTCGCCTGTCTCAGCGTTAACCTGTTCTGCACTGTGAGCCATCCAGACATCATTCCATGTCTGAGCGTTGCCGATATAAGCAGCGAGCTTAGAACCGAACTTGCCGTTCTTGAATGCTGCGGGTGCAATGCTGAAGGTTTCGTTGCCTGATGCGTCGCTACCGTTCTTGAGGCTTGTAAGATCGTTTACATAACCCTCAATCATGGTAAGTGTATCAGCGGGAAGACCTGCGAGAAGCTTAACGATTGCACTTACGAGCATGTTTGCGATATCGTCCTTGACGAACAACGGATAAACGATATCTGCGAGATTTGAAGCCTTATTTCCGTTTTCGTCCGGCTTGATAAGAAGATCAAGGAGAACGGGGATGAGTCCGTCGAGGTTGGAGATAACCTGATTGAACTGCTTGTGGTCGGCTTCTGATGAATACTTAACATCGATCTTATCGAGTACAGGCAGGTTGTAGCCCTTATACTCAACGAGGTATCTGTTAAGAAGCATGAGGAGAAGGTCGATTACTGCATCTTCACTGTCAGCAAGTGACATGATGATGTTGTAAACCATGTTCTCATTACCCTCTGCGTCTGTCGGCTCAAGTCCGAGCATATCACAGAGAATGTTGAGGAAGTCAGTTGTGAGAACTGTTGAAAGAACATACATGATAGCGCCGCCGTTATCTGTTGTCCACTCTGTTACAGCTGTTCCGACTGCAAGGCTACCTGTCGGCTTAACAACCTTAACGGCTGCCTTTGCAAGATCAACAAAGAATGTGTTGGGAAGTGCATTAACAACACCGATTACCTCGCCGGTTGCAGGATCCTTCATTTCGATTGAGGGAAGCAAGCCGTTGATGAGATCGACAAGTATTGCACCGTTATCGCCTGCGATGTTGATGATGTTTGTAAGGTTAAGCTTCTTACCGTTGGGAAGCTCTACCTTAACAAGACCTTCGATGAGAGCGTCAAGCTGAGCTCTTGAGATTACACCGCCGAGTGCATCAACGATACCGAGTACCGGAGCAATAAGGTTCTGGATAACAACTGCGACATCGTCGTTTGCAATGAAGTAGCCGAGGTTTGCAACAACTGTGAGGATTGTTGAAATCGGAGCCTTTTCGATTGCACCGAGAAGGTCAACGAGAATGTAATCGAGAGTTGCCTTGATTGCATCGTTTGCGTTGTCAACAGCAGTTGCACCGTTAACAACGGACTTGTTAGTGCCGGTCTTTATCTCTTCGAGTCCGAGACCCTGTAAGAGAAGCGGAACGATAGCTGTTTCGTATGCGTTACCACCCTTGAGAGTAAGAGTTGCTTTTTCACCGTTATTCTCAATTGTGATTGTGAGATCCTCGCCTGTAAGAAGGAATGCGAGAATGCTTTCGAGAGGCTTGAGCAGGTCAAGAAGAGCGCCGACAAATGCGTTCTTACCGTCAGCATTTGCGAATACGGGATCGTAGACTGTCTTAGTCTTCGGTGAGCCGTCCTCATTCTTAGCCTGAGTTACACCGTCTGCTTCGTATACAGGAACTTCTGTGCCGTGTGCGGCTGCAACCTCTGCCCATGTTTCAGCATTGCCGACATAGCTGATAAGCTCAGCATTACCGGATGCTGCTGCGAATGCAACGGGAGCAAGATCGATTCCGAGGATATCCTTGAGTGTGCCGACAAGGTCAGCGCTGAGACCCTTGAGGATACCGAGAAGTGCGCCTGTGATTGTGCTCATCATATCAGTTGTGAAGAGCAGGTCATTAAGCAGATAGTTAACAATGTTTGTAAGGCTTGAACCGCCCTCAAGATCCTTTGTGCCGTTGTAAAGCTTGTAAAGGATATTGTTCGGGTCTGTCTGTCCCTTACCGAGAAGCTCAATAATCACGGGAACTGCCTTAACGAGTGCCTTATCGAGACTTGCGATTGCTGTCTTAGCATCGTCAGCCTTTGCAAAGCTGAGAACGCCGAGATACTTGAATACATAGTCGAGAGTTTCGACATCGTAAGCACCGGTCAACAGGAGAACGACTGCTGCAAGAACGCCCTTAATGGACTGTTCACTGCCGACGATATCCATGATGAGACCTCTGATTGTTGCATCGAAGTCTGCGGGAAGGAGACTGTCAACAAGCTTATAAATGTTCTCGCAGTTGTCCTTAGTGAGAACTGTGTCAAGGAGCGTTACGATTGCGTTAGCTGCATCGCCTGTAAGATTTACAAGGTCAGCTGCCTCCGGATTCTTAACAGTGCCGATATTGTATACCTGCTTTGTACCTGTTGTGAGAATCTTTCCGTCTGTATCCTTCTTAGCCATCTTAGCAGCGAGTGCTGTCCAGTTAAGGTCAAGGCTGAGATTGATTGTTGTTGAACCGATTACGATTTCATCAATCAAGCTGTTAATAAGCTTTGCAAGGTCAGCACCGGAAACATTGACTGTGATGCCTGCCGGAACGCCGTCGTGTGCCTTACCGAGGTAAGTCTGGAGAATGCTGTCTGCTGCAACATCAATTCTGATTGCCAACGGGAAGAGATCGTCAACCTCGGCAATGAGAGTGTTGAGAGGAGCGAGCAGGTTATCGGCGATGGTGTTGATACCGTCACTGCCGATGAAGTAGAAGAGGTTAGCAAGTCTTGAGAGAAGCTCATTGAGCGGAGTTTCGAGAATATCGTTAACTTCACCGATGAGAACCTCAAGGATATACTTGAGTGATGAGCCGTCAGCAGCTACCTGTGCATCATATTCAGCCTGTGTCTTAAGCTCGGAAACTCCGAATGCCTCAAGAAGCGGGATGATTGCATAGTTGTAGCCGACGCCACCCATGATTCTGACATCTGCACGGTTGCCTGTTTCGTCTTCAAGAGCGATGATGGGCTTACCTGACAGGAGAATCTGGAAGATGATGTCGAAGGGCTGGAGCAGATCGCAGACAAGAGGAATGAGATCGTTAAGATCGTCAATCTTCCAGTCAAACTCGCTGAGCATCTTGCTGTTCTGAGCCTTGTCAACATAAGCTACTGCAACATCGGGTGTTTCAGCGTTGTTGTCAACATCAGCAACAGTCAGGTTCTTCTCTGCTGAGTAATAGGTCTGAGTATTGCCCTGTGCATCAAGGTAGGTGTACTCATAGGTATAAACCGGAGTGAGTGCATAAGTCTTTGCACCTTCGCCCTCGCCAACAGTGATTTCTGCTGTGTTTGCGGGCTTGAAGACTGTTTCGGTCTTAGCTGCAACATAACCTTCTGCGCCTTCTGTACCGACTGCGGGAACGGTGTATGTGTATTCATACTGAGTATAGTATGCTTCAACCTCTGCCCAGGAGAGCTTGCCGTCACCGTCAAGGTCTGCTGCTGCATTGATGAAGTTCTTAAGCTGTGAACCGAAGTTAACCTTGTCATTCTCTGTCCAAAGTGCAGGATCGAGAGTTGTAAGGTTGATATTTGTCAGCTCGTTGACATACTTGAGGATTGCATCGAGGTCAAGTCCTGAAAGTACGGGAACAAGAGCGTTCATGATAAGGTTTGCAAGATCGGCATCTGCAACAAGTCCGTTAACAAGACCGCCGAGTGTCTTGCCGTCGGCAAGCATTGCAATTACCGTGTTGAGAATGGGATCAAGAGCTGCGATAGCCTTTGATGTGTTTCCATTGTTGAGCAGATCCTTACCGCTTTCATCCTTACCGAATGAGCTGTACGGAGTTGTTGCATCTGTGAGAACAGGCTGTTCAATCTTTGAATATACAACCTTGTAATCATTCAGGAGCATTACAATGATGTCAATAAGCTCATTTTCCTTGTCAGCCATTGTGAGAATTGTCTCACCGATGCCCTGACTCAGATCGAGTCCGACCTTCTTGAGAATTGTCTCGAAGAAGTCATAATCGAGAACCATTGAAAGAACATACATCAAAGCGTCTGAAACATTGATTGTCCATTCGTCTACATCGTTTCCGACTGTTGTTACGGCAACGCCGTTAAGCTTACTGTCTTCAACGACATACTTAGCAAGGTCAACGAAGAAGTCGTCGGGAAGAATGTTGATAACCTGAAGAACCTTACAGTAGATAGTTCTTTCAAGACCGTTTTCGTCCTTAACCGTAACTTCTGCATAGGTTGCGCCTGAAGTATCAGCTTCAACCTGCTGCTGAGTATACTCAACAAGCTTGCCGTCAATCTTCTCATAAGCCTTAATGCCGCCGATAAGTCCGTTGATAAGAGCAACAAGATCTGCACCGCCTTCACCGGCAATGTTGATGATGTTGGTAATGTTGAGAGGCTTACCGTTGGGAAGAGTGATGTTTACAAGACCTGCGATGAGTGCATCGAGCTGTTCCATTGAGATGAGAGATTCTGCAAGCTCAACGATACCGAGTACCGGAGCAAGAAGATTCTTGAGCAACGGAGCAAGGTTGTTGTTTGCAATTACAAAGCTGAGGTTACCGACAATTGTGAGAATTGAGGTAAGCGGTGCTTCGCAAATTACATCTACCAAGCCATTGACATGAACAGTTGTTTCGATTGCGGGTTCACCCTTGAGCTCAGTTACATCCTTACCGAGAAGTACATCGATGATGTAGCCGATAGCTTCTGTTGAGGTTTCTGCGGTTGCGGGAACATCGATACCGAACTGCTTAGCGCCAAGAGCGTTAAGGAGAGTTACGATAGCGTTTGCATATCCGTCTGCACCCCAGATTTCGACACCGTCGATTGTGAAGCTGAGGTTCTTGCCTGTAAGCAGGAAGTCAAGGATCGGGTTAAGCGGCTTGAGAAGGTCGAGGAGAGTATTGACGAATGCGTCCTTACCTTCAACATTCCATGACTCGTTATAAGTCCATGTTGTCTTGCCGTCAACTGTTGTGCTTGTAGCGTTTGCATTTCTTACATCAGCCCATGTTACTGCATTCTTAGCGTCTTCGTCTGCACCGGCAGGAATTGCCTTAGCGACATAAGCGATAAGCTGTGCATTACCAGATGCATTTGCGTATGCATACGGCATGAGGTTGATGGGAAGAATTGTTGAAATAATGTCTGCAAGCTCTGCTGTGATAGCATCTGCAAGGAGATTATTGATGATTGCCATGAGTCCGTCGAAGTTTGCACCTGTGAATGCGAACTCGCCAAGGAGCCATGCAACGATGTCTGCAAGTGAATCGCCATCGTCGAGAGCCACTGCCATCTTGTTGAAGAAGGAGTAGTCAGCTTCAGCAACATCTGCTGCGGGAGTGCCGAGAAGCTTAATTACGGAAACTGCCTCTCTTGCGATCATCTTGTCAAACTTACCGATTGCCGATTCAATTTCATTTGATCTGTAATTGAAGTCGAGCTTGCCGAGGAACTTATAAACGAACTCGAACGGATAACCGCTGAGATCACTTTCGCCGGTGAGAAGAAGAACTACTACACCGATAAGCTTCTCGATTGCATCGGGATCTGAAAGGATATCGTTGAGAATATCCTTAACCTCTGTCGGAGCGTCCTTAAGCAGACCTGTTACGAGGTTCTTAATAGCCTCTGTGTTGTCTGATGTGAGGATAACCTGAAGAAGTGTTACGAAGGTATCAACAACATCGCCCTTAATGTTGTAATACTTGCCGTCAGCGTATTCGGTTGTGCCGATAACGCCTTCGTATGCATCGTAATCCATTGAGGAAGCGAACTTCTCAATTGCTGCACCTGTTACGCTCTGCTGGTCTGCGTTAGCAGTCTTAGCCATCTTAGCGGCGATTTCGATCCAGTTAAGCTCAAGTGAGAGACCGAGCTTAGCACCGTTGATTTCAATGCCTGCAAGAAGGTCGTTAAGAAGAGTTGCGAGACCGGTTGCTTCAACATTTACGGTAATGCCTGAGGGAAGTCCCTTCTTAGCTGTACCGAATTCAGTGTCAAGTACGCTTGCGCCTGCAACGCCGAGCTTGTTAACATCAATAGCGATAGAAATCGGGAATACCTCGTAAATCTTATCAAGGAGAGTGTTAACCGGAGCAAGCAGGTTGTCTGCAAGAGTGTTAATGCTGTTGTTTCCAATGAAGTAGAAGATGTTTGCGAGTCTTGAAAGAAGCTCTGTTATGGGAGCGTCAAGAATCGTTTCAACTTCTGCGAAGAGTACATCGAGAACATACTTGAGATGTGAACCGTCGGCTGCTGCCTGTGCCTCATATTCTGCCTGAGTCTTGAGTCCGGTTGCACCGAGAGCCTCAAACAGAGGAATGATAGCGAAGTTGTAGCCTTCACCGCCACGGATTGTGATCTGTGCGGGATAGGGTTCTACATCGGGCTTGTTATCGGGAATTGCGACGATTTCGCCACCCGAAAGGAGAATCTCAAATACGACATCCAAGGGCTTGAGAAGCTCAACAACGAAGTCCTTAAGATCATCGAAGGTCTTAATGTTCCAGTTGTATTCGCTGACCATCTTGCTGTTCTGGATTGCCTTTGAGTAAGTGAGCTGAACGGTTTCGTCACCGATAGTGGTTTCAGTGAGACCTGCCTTGTCAAGAACGATTGTCTTAGTCTCTGTTGTGCCGTCTGCCTTAACAGCTTCATAAGTGTATTCGTACTTATTGACAGCAACAAGGTCATAAGTCTTAGCGCTCTCGCCTTCACCTACGGTGATAGTTGTTGTGCCTGCGGGCTTGAATACTGTTACAGTCTCAGCTGCAACATAGCCTTCTTCACCTTCAACACCGACAGCGGGAACTGTGTAAGTGTATTCATACTGAGTATAGAATGCCTCAACTTCTGCCCATGAGATTTCGCCGTTACCGTCAAGGTCATCTGCTGCCTTGATGAATGCTGCGATTGAAGAATCAGCCGAAGCCCATGCAGATGCATCAAGCTTGATATCAAGGTTGGAGAATTCCTTGACATAGCCGAGAATTTCTTCAAGGTCAAGACCCGAAAGAACGGGAACGAGCATGTTCATAAGGAGATTGCCGAGGTCTGCGCCTGCAACAAGGTTTTCAACCAAGCCGGCAAGTGAATCTGCATCCTTAACGAACAGACCGATAAGAGCCGGAACAAGGCCGTCGATTGCCTGAATTGCCTGCTTGAGATTTTCATCTGTAAGCGGAGCCTTGGGATCGACATTGATCTTTGTGATGTCAATCTGAGCATACTTGTTGTATACCAATTTGTACTCGTTGAGAAGCATTGAGATGAGGTTGATAACAACATCTTCATCGCCTGCAAGACCGAGGACAACATCACCGATCATTGTGCCTGCTTCAAGGTTGGCAAGCTTTGCAATGAGAGTCAGGAAGTCATCTGTAAATACTGTTGCAAGAAGATACATAAGTACATCTGCCTTCTTGACTGACCAGTTGTTTACTGCGAGCTTTCTGATATTCTCATCATTCTTCTGAGCTGCTGTAAGGCTGTCATAGCTGATAGCGTAGCTGCTCATGATTTCAAAGAACTTAGCGGGAAGCGGCTCGATAACTCTTACTGCACCGTCCTCACCGACAACCTCAACCTTGGGAAGAAGTCCGTTGATGAGTGATACAAGCTTGCTGCCGTCTTCACCTGCGATACCTGTTATCTCGTCAAGGCTGATGTTGATATACTTCTTGAGAAGTGCGTTAACATCGTCCATTGTGACAACCTCACCGAAGAGGCTGACAAGGCTTGTAACAGGTGTGATGAGATTCTTAAGAACGATTTCTACACCGTTGTTTGCAACGAAGTACGATACTGTACCGACAAGCTCGAGGATTGTTGAAATCGGAGCTGCCTCGACTTTTTCAACAAGACCGAAGATTCCGTTGATAACTTCCTTGAGCATATCATTTGCATTTTCAAATGAACCTGCATTTTCGTTGATGTCAATGTTCAATGCCTTTGCAAGAGGAACGATTGCGTTTTCGTAACCGTTGTTTCCTACAAGATGGAGATCATCAATAATGATGTTGATGTCCTCACCCTTGAAGAGGAATGCAAGCAGAGGCTCGATGACTGCTGTGATCTCATAGAGGATACCGAGGAAGGAATCCTTATCGGTAACATTCCATGCTTCATCAAGAACAGTCTTTGTGACTCTTTCGTCCTTGTCGTTGACGACTGCTTCAAGCTTATAGGTCTTGGAGTCAACTGTGTAGTCCGTGCCGTCAAGATTTGCATCTGCAAAGTGTACTGTTGCATACTCTGCTGCAACATAACCCTCAGAGCCTTCTGTGCCGACTGCGTCCTTAGTCTTATATCTGTATTCGTAATACTGATGTGCTGCTGTGATGTCATTCCATGTAAGCTCGTCGAGTGTTGTTTCGTCGGTAACATGGCTTTCGATGAATGCTGCGATCTTGCCGCCTTCGGTCTTGGAGATAGCTGCAATACCTGCGGGAGTGATATCAATGTGAAGGACTTCCTTGACAATGTTAGCCACTGTTGCAAATGTATTTGCATCCATACCGCCGAGCAGACCTACAACAAGAGTAAGGAGAGTATTCATCATCTTGTCGTTGAATACGAGGTCATTGAGCAGGTAATCAACAATTGTCTTGATGTTTGCGTTTGCTGCATCTTCACCGAGTCCGTTATAGATATCGGCGATGATTGCAACGGGTGTTTCAAGATCATTACCGAGGAGCTTGAGGATCTTCGGAATGAGGTTATTAACCATCTTGTCAAACTTAGCGATTGCCTTTTCAACTGCGTTCTTTCCGCCGTCAACCGAGCTGTAATCATACTCGGATTCACCGAGGAAGTAGAATATCATTGTAAGAGCTGAATCAAGCTCATAGTTTGAAGCAAGAAGCTTAATGATTGCACCGATGAGAGCATCGGGATTGTCGATTGCATTGTTGATGATTGTGACAAGCTCAGCAGGAAGTGTGCTAAGGTCAACATTGAGCATCTTGAGGAGAGCCTCAACATTCTCAGGAGTTATTAACATTGTCAACAATGTAACGATAGTTGCTGAGGGATCACCCTCGATATTCTTGCCGGGAGTGCCGACACAGTTATCCCACTTAGGATCAACCTTGGAATCACTGTAAATGATGTTACCTGTCTCATCAAGCTTTGCTGTCTTGGAAGCAATATCCTCGAAGTCAACAATGATGTCAAAGCCTGAAAGGTATTTTGCAATCAGCTTAGCAACGAGAGCTTCAAGAGTGTCACCGTCGAGGTCAAGAGTGAGACCGACTTCTGCATTCTTGAGTTCAACCTCATCACCAAGGAGAATCTCTGCAATTGAACCACCGTCGATAAGAGCCATAAGGTCAATCTTGATAGCTACGGGGATTACACATTCAACAGCCTTAATAAGCTCACTCAACGGAGCGATAAGGTTGGAGACGATTGTTGTAAGTCCGTTCTTAGAAACAGTGTATGCAAGATTTGCGAAGAGACCGAGAACGAAGTCAAGCGGAGTGTCGAGGTTATCGTTTACAGTATGAAGAACTGTCTTGAGAATATAACCGAGAGCACCGTCTGTTTCGATTGATGCTTCATATTCAGCCTGTGACTTGATGCTTGCAGCAGGAACGCTGAGAGCCTCAAGGAACGGGATAACAGCGTAGTTGTAACCGCTACCACCCATGATGTTGATTTCCTTGAATGCACCGAGTGAGTCACCATATTCTGTGCCGTCAGACTCGTATACACCACCGGAAAGGAGAAGTGCGAGCAAGTCGTCAAGAGGACTGAGAAGAGCTGCAAGGATATCAACAAGCTTATCAGCCTTACCGTTAAGTTCTGCGATGTCTGCAAGACCCCATACGAAGTCAGACTCAACCTTATTGTTGTGAGTTCTGACCTCACCGACATAAGTTACTACGTAAGTTGCATCGCCAACCTTGTATTCTGTAAGATCGCTCTCATCGGAAACGAAGGTCTTTTCAACAGATGTGTCATTTTCCACAACTGTGTACTTGTATTCATATTTAACGGTTTCAACCTTTTCAAGTGTGAATTCCTTACCTGCATAAGTGCCCTCTGTGGGGATATGCTTCTGTCCGTCAAGATCAGCATTTGCAAAGTATACTGTTACATACTTAGCATCTGTTGCTGCTTCTGTTTCAGTTGCCGGCTTAGCATCTTCAACCTTGTATCTGTATTCGTACTTGGTGTAATGCTTAGCGACATCTGCCCATGTAAGCTCAAGCTCATTGCCTTGTTCATCGACTCTCTTTTCAACAGCGTTGATGAAGTCAGCAAGGACTGCGTTTTCAGCATAGTGAGCAGGTGTGATATCAATGTCGATACCGACGATATCTCTTACATAGCCGAGGATGTCAACAACAAGGTTCCAGGTGTTTTCATCGAAGCCGCCGAGCAGACCGATAAACAGATTAATAATGCCGTTAACGAGCTTATCTGTGTAGAGGTTATCCGCAACGAGATCCTGAACACTGCCGAGATTGAGCAGGCTGAGAACACCGGGGATAAGGTTCTGGAGATTCTGAAGAGCAGTCTGAACGTCAGCATGCTCTACACCGTACTTGGTGTAATCAACACCGACATTGCTGAGAGCTTCAGCAGGTTCTTCGATTGCCTTATATTCAACTACATACTTATTAAGGAGCTTGATGATAACTGCGGAAACATTAGCAGTTGCATCTTCACCCATTACATTGTCAAGGATCGTCTTGAGGATACCTGTTACTGTTGAGGTATCAACGATACTACCTACAAGTCCGTCTGCAAGAGCAAACTGAAGGAGACCTGTGAGAGTGTACTTAGTGTTACCGACGATTGTTGTGATCTTGTTCTTTTCAGCCGGATTTGCATCGCTGATGACATTGCCATCCTTATCGACATAAACCATCGAGCCGGTTTCTGCATCGTACTTAACAAGTGCAGTTGAAGCAGTTGATCTTACGGTGTCGATAACCTTGTATTCACCGAGGTAGCCGGCAAGCTTGAGGATCATATCCTTTGTGAGCTTGAATGCCGTGCTGCCGGGAAGAAGATCATTGATCATCGAGCAAAGACCCTTGATCGTTGTCTTCTTTTCTTCGTTCACGCCTGTTTCAGCATTGAAGACATTTTCAATTACGACTGTATCTTCAAGCTTAAGCATCTTAAGATCAAGAGGCAATGAAAGTGTGTCTGAAAGCTTGATGCCATCTGAACCGATGAGAGGCTCAACGATTGCGATCAGAGCGTTTACAAGCTGAAGAACAGACTGAATTGCGTTGTATACTCCGTCTGAACCGATGAAGTAGAGGAGTGAGGGAAGATATGTTGCAAGGTATTCGAACGGATTTGCTACAAGCTTATTAACGAATCCGAATACTACATTTACGATGTATGCAAGCATATCATAAGCGTTGTTGATTGAGCAGAACTCAGCAGCGGTCATAATGCCGTCTGTGTTGTCGGCACTGTAAGCACCGAATGCCTCAAGTCCGCCTACTGCGTCGAGAATGGGAACGAGAAGCTCCTCGTAGCCGTTGACGCCCATAAGCTCAATGTAACCGTTACCGATTTCATTACCTGTTCTGCTGTCGTCGATAACTTTATGAGCTGCACCGTCAGCATCGTATTCAAACATGTTAACCGGCTCATAGCTTGCCTTGTCGTGACCGACGAGTGTGAGGATCTTGCCCTGAAGCACAAGCTGGAGAACAGGGAAGAGAGGTTCAACGATAACTGCAAGAGCCTTGATGAAGGCATCCTTCTTATCAGTTGCAGCGTTAACGCCCCAAGTGATGTCAGCTACACCGTCTACATTAAATTCAGCCTTAACAACATGGTTGCCGTCAGCGTCCTTAACAGCTGCAAGGATATAATCCTCTTCTGCGACTGTGTAAGCTTCACCGTCAAGGCTTGCATCTGCAAGGTAAACGGTAGTCTTGATGTCCTCATCCTTATCGTTCTTGCCTGATACATACTCATAAGCATAAAGCGGAGTTGTGTCATTCTTGACAACATCAGCCCATGTTTCAGCAGTGCCGATAATGCCTGCGAGAGCTGCAACAGCCTCGTTCATTTCAGCCTTTGCGCCATAAGCCTTCTTAACTGTTGCAAGATAATTCTGAGGATCAAGCTTAATGCCTGTTACTCCGACGTAATCGAGAACAGTACCGATAACGCCGCCGTCACCGACGAGGTTAACGATGAGAGCTGCGATGGTGTTGACCATTTCGTCAGACCATATCATGTCATCGAGGAGATATTCAACGATTTCGTAAAGGTCTGCAACTGCTTCGTCATCGGCGATTGTTGCATAATTATCGAAGATATCGTTGATGATCGTGGGTTCTTTTCCGTCCTTGGGAGCAAAGAGATCCGAGAGGATGGGAGCCACGATGGGAAGTGCTTCTTCAATGATGGTGTCAAGCTGTGCGGGAACTCTTTCAGCCTTAGCCTGATCATCTGCACTGATATTGTTAAGGTGATCATGGTTCGGCACGATGTATTCGCCGTAAAGCTCATTGTAAGTGATTGTGTAATTTTCAAAGAGCGCTGTGATGATGTCTGCAACAACGAGGCCGTTGAACTTGCCTTCGATGAGATTCTTGAGAATTACACCGAGGATGTTGCTTGAATCATCAACATCAATGTTAGCAAGCTTTGCGATTTCTCTGAGAAGTGATTCTGAAAGAACGCTGTCGAGCAGATATACTGCCGAGTCTGCGATGTCAACCTTGAACCAGTCAACAACATAGCGTGCTGCCTTAATCTCGCCCATTGATACATCGTAATAATCCTGAGCAATCTTAACAAGCTTGCCTTCTGCATTTTCGTACCAGTAATAGTAGCTTGCACCGGCACCAGCCTTGTTGATTGTGATTGCATGCTCTGCATAAGCTTCAAAGAAGGTTGCAGGAAGGATTTCAAATGCTGCGATTTCTGCATCTGTTGCATCGTTGCCGAGAAGGAGAGGACCAACAAGACCGTTGATAATCTTGATGAGGTTGTCACCGTTCTCGCCGCAGATCTTCAACAGATCTGTAAGAGCGTATGATTTATAAGTTTCAAATACGGGGATAGTGTTACCTTCTGCATCTGTTGTGGTTGTAACAACATATTCACCGTCGATTACATTACCGTCACCAGCGGTGATGTAATAGGTCTTATCCTTGAAGATAACAGTTTTGCCGTTATCTGTTGCGGGAACCTTAACCATAATTGCATTGCCGTCAGCGTCAACACCCTCTTCAACTTCTGCGTATACGGGTGACTTATAATCGGTTGCAATTTCATACTTGATGTCATCGGGCATGTAAGCACCGAATACTCCGCTGAGTGTCTTGCCGAGCAGATCGTCAAGAAGATCACCGACGATGGGATCTGCAAGATTGAGGAGAGCAAGGATGGGTGAAAGAAGGTTGTTCAGAATGATTTCCGGACCGTTACAGCTGATGAAATATGAAAGTGAGGGAAGGAGAGTGAGGAGATACTCGATCGGTCCATCAGTGAGGGCTTCAAGGATTGTGAAGATACCGTCAGTGATAGCTGTGAGAGTAACTGCCGAATTCTTGCCTGCAACATATTCATCTGTTGACATTATTGTGCCGAACTGGTCAACTGCAAGAGCCTTGAAGAGAGGTACGATAACATTGTCATAACCGTTGTTGCCGTAGAACTCAAGAACTTCACCGTTGCCGCTTTCGTCGGGAAGAATTCTGAGAGATTCACCTCTGAGAAGGAAGTTGAGAACACCCTCAAGAGGTACAAGGATACCGGCAAAGACATCAATGAATGCGTCCTTTCTGCCTTCGTAATTCTCAGCTGAATCAATACCCCAATCAAATGCTTCTTCGCCATTAAGAGCGTTAACTCTTGTTGCACGAACCATTTCTGTACCGATAACAGTACCGTTTTCATCGGTAACATCAACAGTCTTAGCTGTCGGGATACCATTAGCTTCGTCGTACCAAAGGAGATTGCCGTTTTCATCAGTTGCCTGCTCATAAGCGAACCATGTCTTACCGTCAACACCTTCAACCGGTGTGCCGTTGAGATCCGAATCTGAGCTGTACTTAGAAATTGTGTTGTAGGAATAGAAGTCCTTAGTTACCTGATTTTCACCGTTCATTGATGCGGTGAGAGCATAATCTACACCGTCGATTGTGATTACAAGCTTAGTTGTATCTTCAATCTTGGATTCAACATAGTAATGCTCGGTAACGCCGTCCTTTTCGTAAGTGTACTCATACTTTGTTGTTGTTGTAACTTCATTGTATGTGTAAACATATTTTGTGTAATAGTCAGCGAGATCCTTCCATGTGAAGTCATTCTCAATTGTTGTGAGCTTGGGAGTGCCGTCGCTTTCGAGAACGGGATTGCCGTCGCCGTCAACAACAGGCGCTGACGGGAACGCATCAAAGGCTTCTTTCATGTATGCTTTGATTGCATCAGATGAAGTAGCCTCATAGAAGCCGTAAGGTGTGATATCAATGTCAACGATATCTCTTACAAGCGGGAGAACTGTTGCAAGTGTTCCCTCAAGGCTTTCGCCACCGAGGAGACCTACAAGCAGACCCATGATGCTGTTCATTGTCTCATCGTTGAATACATAAGCTTCGAGAAGCTCATGAACGAGATCCTTGAGGCTCTGGCCGTGGTAACCGCCAATCTTTTCAAGGAGAGTCTTAACAAGCTCATTTTCTGCAAGGATGGGAACAAGCTCGGGAATTACTGTAAGGATTGAACCGTCGAGCTTCTTGATAGCTCTTCTGAGCTTACGCTGTGTGAGGTTTGTGCCTTCAACATAGGTATCGTAAGCATATTCAACCTTTTCAAATGACAGGTAATCCATTACCATGGTCTCAACATCATACTCGTTGAAGTATTTGAGGAGAACCTGGAAGATTACATATCTGTTTTCGCCTGTTACAGCGTCAAGGATTGTCTGAACTGTGCCGTCAAGCTTAACACCGAATGTTTCGAGCAGGCTTGTAATCATATTTCCGCCAAGAAGTGTTTCGGAAATAACCTGAACGAGAGTGTCGGCTCTGTTGGCAACAACGCCCCAAACCTTACGGTTGTTACCTGCGCCGTCTGCACCGAAGTAGCGAACAGTGTCAACCTTTTCAACCTTAGCGATCTTCTGAATGAGCCACTTGAAGATGCCGGTGATCTGCTCAGCATCAACAACTCCGTCAGCGTCCTTATCGAGACCGAGACTGATGGGAGTCTTGTTCTTTTCGTGAACAGCAGTAAGAGTATATGTTCCAGTCTTTTCGCTATCGGGCTGATAATCTGTGCCATCAAGCTCAGCACTGTCAAGGTATACGGTTACAACTGTGTCGGTTGAACCCTCAACTGCGGAATCAGCGGGAACAGTGTATTCGTAAGCATAAATGTAAGTGTTTGCATTGGTGAGGAGACCCTGAAGAAGCTCTTCAAGACCCTGACCGGAAAGGACTCTTGTGATAAGTCCGTTGTCACCGTAGAAGCCGTCAATTTCTGCAAGCTTATTCGGTGTCATGATACCGTTGTTGACAAGGTCAGTGATGAGAGCAACGATATCAAGTGCTACAAGCTTATCTTCTCTGCCCTGAATTTCGATTTCCTTTGCAGTAATGTCATTGACCATATCAATGAGAGTAAGCAAGGGAGCAACGAACTGCTCAACAGCCTGTGCAAGACCGTCGGAGTAGACGAAGAATACAAGCTCGGGAACGAGGTCAACGATTGTCTGAATCGGAGTGTTAACAACCATTGAGATAACTGCGTCGATATATTCAACTACCTTTGCGGTGAATGCAGTGTTATCAAGAGCCGCAAAAGCGTGCTTGTCAAGGAACTTGTCGCTGCCGATATAGTTATCAACACCGAGAACCTCAAACAGAGGAATGATGAAACGGTCGTAGCCGTCGCCACCTGTCAGATGTACACCGTCGAGAAGAACGAGGTCGTCTTCTGTGAGAAGGAATCTGAAGATAGGTGCGAAGGGAGCGAGAATCTGTGATACAAGCTCAAGAATATCGTCGTAATTCTTAACACCGAAGGAATCGGTATCCTTAAGAACAAGCTCATACTGATAGCCGTAAACGATCTTGCCGTCAGCTGTCTTAACAACATAGGTGTTTTCGAGAGGCTGCTCGTCATCTGTTGCAGGTGTACCTGCTGATGTGTACCATTCACTGCCCCAATCGTCAGTTACCTTATTGCCGTTAGCGTAAACGGGAATCTTAGCGCCGTTTTCGTCAAGTGCATACTCTGCAACGGGCTTGCCGTTTGCATCTGTTGCGTAGAGATTATTGTCTGCATCGTGTGCAGGAACATCTGCTGTGGAATCTGTGGAAGCAACATACTTCTTAACTGACTTGAGTCCCTCATAAGCTTCTGCCCATGTGTTATAGTCAGCAAAGTAAGCATTGAACGCTGCGTTAACCTTCTTGAAGTCCTTAAGCTCAATGTCAACTCCGTCAACAATCGAGGGAAGGAGACCGACGATCATGGAAACGGTTGCATTGCCACCGAGTGTGCTTACGAGAAGCTGAACGAGCTGTGTTGCAAGGCCGGACTTAACTGTTGTTGAGCCCTCAACTTCCTTATCCATCATGAGATCGGCAAGGAGGTTGTGAACCATCTCTTCAAGGTTTGCACCTTCAAGCTTGAGGTCACCGAGAGCGCCATCGGGAAGCATACCGATAACAGCGGGAACTATCTTAGCGATAAGAGAGTCGAAGTCCTCGGGAAGCTTTTCCATCTGAGCCTTGTCGAGACCGATTGCGTCATAATCAATTGCAGTTGATGTTGAGTTAATGTCTGAGAAGTCCTTCTTGGATACTCTTGCATCCTGATATTCGAGATCATACCAAGAGAGCAGGTCGATAAGAAGTCTTTCAAGAGCCTCGGGATCTTCAAACACACCGTAAAGAAGAACTGTGAGCAGATACTCTGAATCTTCCTCAGTGAGTGTTGTCATCTTTTCGTCGCTGAAGTCATATTTCAGCAAGCCGCCGATAAGATCACGGATGCCCGGAGTGAATACGATATCGTTGAGAAGGTTGATAAGAACGGATTCACGGTCAACAGTGTATTCGGTTGCCTCGGATCTTGAAGCTACACCGCTTGCTCTGTCTTCGTAAATTGTTACAGTAATCTTCTGAGAGGGCTGTACTGTAGCTACACCATCTACAACAATAGTCTTGGGAATCCATGCGATTGAAGCAAGGTCAAGGAATACTGTATCGGCATCAATGATTGATGAAAGCTTAGTGCCGTTGATTGAAAGGCCGTTGACAAGCTCAACGATAATATCCTTGAAGGTATAGTTCGAGCTGTCATCACCGCTCAAATCAATTGCGGGAGCCGGATTTGTTTCAGCCAATGCTGCAACAGAAGTCTCAAAACCGGACTTGCCGCTTGTTCTTTCAACATTTTCAACTGCTGTGAGAACATAAGCTGCTGCGGCTGCCGATGTTGTGCCTTGAGCTGCGGGGTCAGTGCTGTCTGTCGGCTGACCTGCATTGTCATTAAGGTTCTTGATAAGGCCTCTGAGGAGATCCTTAACAATACCGAGAAGATCTACCTTGTAAATCTTTTCAATCATTGTGGTGATTGTTGTGATCGGAACAAGAAGATTTGAAAGGATCATATCTATGCCGTCACTTTCGATGAAGTGAGCAAGATACGGAATAATTGTGAGAAGTGTTGCAACGGGTCTTGCGCAGAGTGAATCAACCAGAGCAAAGAGAGCATCTGTGATTGTTGTGAGCATAATCTTTGCATTGTCATCCTCTGTGCCGAATACATCGTCAGCTCCGTAGACAGCTGCCTTGTACTGATCATAAGTGTAATACTTATCTGCTGCAAGGTAAAGCTCGCCTTCGTTTTCATTTGCTGTTGATGTATCGTCAGACCATGTACCGTCGGCATTCTTGTTAGCCTTGAGTACGGGGATACCGAGAGCGTTGATCAAGGGAAGAACAAAGCCTTCATAACCTGCTGCGCCCTTGATTGTGATCTTGTCAAATACTGTCAGATCACCCTCGCAGAAGAGTGCTGCGAACAACGGTGCGAGAGGCTTAATGCAATTCCAAAGCATATCAACGAAATCGTCACGGGTTTTGAGACCCCATGTTGCGTTGATCTTAACTGCTGTCTTCTGCTTTGTTGTGTCAACCATAACAGCTTCAACAACATGCTTAACCTCAGCAGTGCCGGTTGCTTCATCGGCAGGAGTTTCAATCCATTCGGTTTTGCCTGCTTCCTTGAGCCATACTACTGTATCTACAAGCTCGCCGGCTTCATTCTTAACGGAATATACATACTTATATTCGGTGTATTCTTTGCCTTCGGCATCTGTTGCCTTACGGCTTTCCTGCTGTTGAATCATAACAGGTGTAACAGTCTTAACAACACCGTCAACTGTGATTTCAGTTAATTTTGCTTCATCAGCATAAAGTGTTTCAACAACATCACCGTCTTCGTTCTTAACAACATACTCATACTTGGAGTTGTTCTTAACAACCTCGCTCCACTTCTTAGCGTCACCGATTGTTTCGGCAAGCTGAGGAACGTTAGTCTTGAAGCTTGCAGGTGTAAGGTCATAGCCTGCACCCTTGAGAATATCAAGAACGATGTTGACAATCTGTGCAGAGCTTTCGCCACCGAGCAAGCCGATGAGCATATCCATGATACCATTAAGACCCTTATCGTCATAAAGGTATGTTTCAAAGATAGCGTCAACGAGAGCCTGAAGAGTGATATCATCATCAGCTGTCAAGCCGAACTGAGCAAAGAGACCGCCCTCCTTGGTAAGCTCAGACTTGAAGAGGTTGAGGATTGTACCAACAAGGTTATCAAGGTTGTCGATAGTTGCGGAGGTCTTGACACGGGAGATCTCTGTAACCTTTTCTTCGCCTTCGGGAAGATTGTTGTTGTGGTCGAGAACATCCTGATGTGAAGTGTAACCTGCATCTTCATAGAACTGGAAGTGATTTTCAGCCTCGAGAGTTTTAAGCTCAACACCAACAATCTTCTGTACATCGTAGTCAACAAGAAGAGCTACGATAAGGTCAACAAGCACTTCGGGATTGTTGAATACATTTGTGATGATTTCATCGAGGAGTTCTGCATCGGCAGTGTTTTCATCGGTGATATCGTAACCGAGGAGCTTGCCGATAATTTCCTTGAGGGTCTGATTTTCAAAGATGAAGTCAAGAAGGAACATAACAACTTCTGACTTGCTTACATTAACCTGACCGTTCGAGGAAACATATACATAATCAGCGTAATTATTATAGATATATTCGTTAGCTTCGTTCTTATAAGCGCTGACGGGATCACCGAGAGCAACGATTGAACCAAGGAAGCTCTTCAAAGCATCTGCACGGCTCTTTCTTGCTTCTTCACGCAGCTGAGCGATCTGATCTGCATTAGCTGTTGCATCAGCCTCTGCAAGCTCATCAGCCTGCTTGTTGAGTGCCTTTGCATGATGCTCTGCGTCCTTATCAAGGAAGAGAACGATACCGTACTTACCGCCGTAAATATCATCACTTCCGACGATGCCCGAAAGGTCAAATTCGAGGTTTGTCAAGAGTGTGAACAGCGAGTAAGTCAATGAGATATCCTTGTCGAGATTTGTGACAAGATTACCGGTTTCGGGATCAATATAAACGAACGAGTTAAGTGCGAGTTGGAAGTTCTCCCATGAGCCTGTTGCAAGCATATCAATGAGACCTGCACCGAGAGCGTTAATGTCAAGGTCGATGATCTCGCTGAGTCTGTTTGTCAAGGTTGTGAGGGGAACAAGAAGGTTACTTACAACAGTTGTCAAACCGTCTGCATACAAGAAGTAAGCGAGTGTGGGAAGTGCGTTACTAAGTGTTTCAACGGGATATGTTGCAAGGATTTCAACAAAGTAGAATACATAGTTGATAATCTGCTTAACAGCCTGACCCAAGCCGTCAACATCAAGCTCACGGTCAGCACTGCCTGCGTTGTTGTTATAAACAAGGGCAAGATATTCATCGTTGGTCATAAGAGCATCGGGGATCTTATCACCATCGGCATGAGCCTTGTTCATTTCAGCAATCTTCTCTGCACCGAGCTTGCTGAGGATTGTGTCGAGACCGAATGCACGCATTATCGGAAGGATATAATCTTTATATCCGTAACCGCCCTCGATGTTGAGGGTATTGTCAAAGAGCTTGAGTGCATCGCCTGCAAAGAGTGTTGAGAAGATTTTTGCAAACGGGCTGAGAACACTCCAAAGAATGTCGAGAAGAGCATTCTTCTTTGCACTGAAGTCAGCAGCTTCATCAATGCCCCATGTCCAGAGCTTCTTTGTGGTGTCTTTTGAGTATACTGCCGTAAGGGTATAGAAAATATCCTTACCCTGATCGTCTTTTTCAGCGCTCTTGAGAACCTTGAGCTGCTGATACTCTGAGGTATAAGTCTGCTCGATTCCGTCGCTGTCTGTGTAAGTGTAGACATACTTTCCGTCTTGAGTTTCCTGCGGATAAGCTGTTGTGAGAAGAGCGTATTCATATACGGGCTTGTCGTTTTCCATCTTATCAACAGTTGAAGCTGTAAGAGTGAAGGTGTCAGTGCCTACAACATATTCTGTCTTGCCTGCTTCTGCGAGCCATACCTTCTGGATATTGCCGGAAGCATCTGTGTACTTATACTCGTACTCGGTTGTATCACCGATCTGACGAGTATTCTGAACCTGAACGACAGCAAGCTTGGGTGTGTTATCATCGTTGAGAATAAGCTCGCCGTTTTCATCAAAAGCATAAACATTGTAGCTGTGGTTCTTGTAAACCTGTGCCCATGTAAGCTCAGCTTCTGTGCCGTCTGTAAGCTGATACATATCGTATCCGCCTGATGCAGCAGGAACAAGATCACCGCTTGCGTCCTTCTTAAAGCCGTAGGTGAGGTAATCAAAGACTGCTGACTTAGAGCCGTCGCTTTCATAAAGGAATGCATTGAATGTGATGTCAAAGCCTGCTGACTTGAGAGCCTGCTGAATAATACCGGTTGTTGATGAGCCGGCTGAAGCGCCCAAGAGATTTGTAAGCAGGTTAGTAATTGTGTTAAGAGCATCATCTTTAAGGATGAGACCATTTAAGAGATCCTGAAGAAGTACCCAAAGACCGTTTTCACCGCTGAACTCTTCTGCAAGATTTCCGCCTATGATACCTTCATCATGAAGAGTTGCAAAAACTGCGGGAACAGCCTTACGAACAACATAGTCGATGTTTTCGATTGCCTTTTCAACTTCATCCTGAGTATAAAGCTTCTTGGAAGCATCATTCGGATCTGCGGGAACGGCATCCCAATCATAGCCTTCATGCTTAACAGCATATTTCGGGTTGTCTACTGTACCCATAGCGGCAATCTGATCTTCTGCCTTGATAAGATCTTCGTCAACACGGTTAATGATCTCATAGAAGTAGAATTCGCCGTTATCGGGTTCATAGTCTGTCAAGATGTCGATTACGATACTTGTCAGATAGTCAACATAAGCGCCGCCTTCAAGCTCACCCTTAGTGTCAGCCTTGCAAAGGTTTGTGGAGATCATGCTGATGATGTTTCTGACTCTCTGGTCGGCTTCAAGCTCTTCTTCTGTCTTGTCAGCGGTATCCTTGTTGAAGATACCCTCAATGAGACGGCCGACTGCGTCAACAACGTCCTTAGTGAGAATTGTTCTGACAAGAGTGATGAGAAGCTTACCGGGTGAACCGACAAAGTTAGTGAATTTATCTGCACCGTGACGATATGTTTTAGCGTTACGGTCAACAGTTGATGAATCTGCTGCAAGCTTACCAAAGTCAAAGATGTGGATGCTTGTAGCTTCTGTACCCTCTGCAACAAGGCTGCCGAGGAGGTTATTAACGAGTGATTCGAGATCAAGGAATGAGTCAAGAAGCTCGTTGATGTCAAGATTTACAACTCTTGCGAGAACGGGATCGACGATTTCAAGGATCTTTGTGATCGGGGAAATGAGGTTCTTAACTGCAATTGAGAAGTTGCAGGTATTCTTTCCGTTTTCGCCCTTGAAGTTGTAAAGGTTATATGCAATGTTGGGAAGCTTTGAGAACAGAACGGTAAGAGGAGCATCAAGAAGACCGGCTTCATCGCCCATACCGATAAGAAGCTCCTTGATAGCGACCATAAGAGGCTTGAGAGGAGAGTTCTTTGTTTCTGCGAATCTCTTTGTTCTTCCGTCAGGAAGTGTACCCTTACTGAGCTCATCAACATCAACATTATTCTCATTTGTGTAATTTGCGGGATCTGTGCCGGGAGCAGCAGTGTAAACGAAGTTATCAAAGCTGTTCTGGCTCATGCAAGCGGTGGTAAGTCCGAGAGCCTCAAAGATGGCAACAATACCCTTTGAGAAGCCGTTCTCACCCTGAAGCTTAAGCTCGTCGAACAGGAGGATATCCTGACCGGAAAGCAGGAAGCCGAGAATGGGATTAAGAGGTGCAAGCAGGTCGCAAAGCATTTCACCGAAGTTGTCGAAACGAACGCTCATATCTCCATCTTCTTCAAACCACTTTGTACCCTTAGGAGCTCTTACATTGCCCCATGTCATGTTGTCTTTGATGTAATCATAAACATCATTGTTTGCAATGTCAACGCCATTATTATGCTTAACAGCCTGAGCCTTGAGCCATGCTGCGAGCTGGGTGTTATAAGCACTTGTTGAATTGTCTGTGAAGAGCTTATAGAAGCCTGCGGGAGTGATGTCAAGGTTGAACTGTCCGAGAGCGTCGAGAACCTTAACAAGAATGCTGTTGGGATCGCCCATGAGTCCTGCAAGGATACCCTCGTTAACGGCAAATTCAAGCTCATCTGTCTCGTTGCCTTCCTCATCGACAACCTTATTTGTAGCGCTTACATATACGGGATAGCCGTCAGCGTCAACAACAGGTTCGCCATTTTCTGTGCCGGCATCAATGTAATATGTTTTGCCGTCGAGAGTCATGGTGGCACTGTCAGACTTAGCCTGAATCTTATTGCCGTTGGCGTCTGTTGCCTGCTTGGGAAGACCGTCACCGAACACAAGGTTCATGATAAGGTCAACAAGCTCGTTACTGATGACAACCTCGGAAACGATGTCCTCAAGAGTAACCTTTGCAACACCGACATCAGCGATGGACTGCTTCATCTGGTCGATGATGTCGCCCAAGCCGAGATCTCTGACGATGTCAATGTTCATGAGTGTTCCCTCAAGAGCAACAACGATTGTTGTTATGAGAGAGTTGATAAGCTTATCAGCGTTTGCAACAGCAAGGTCTGCCTTAGCGATAAGGTCAGCATCGGTGTAGTTCTTGCTTGCAAGCTCGTCAGCTGTAATGTTAACATTTTTCTGTGAAAGATACTCTTCGAGAACCTTACCGACAGTGAATTTTGAAGAACCGTCTTTGTTAAGGAAGCCTGTGAATTCAGTACCCTCAGCGTTCCATTTACCCCAGTTCTCAGTGTCCTGAGCAGGATCCTGGAATGCTTCAAAGTTGATTACATAGTCATTGAGCAAGCAGATGATGATAGCCATAAGGGTATCAGCCTGACCGTCAATGATGGGAACGATTGTGTCAAGAATGCTTGACTCTGTGCCATCTGCATTCTTTGTGGGAGTGATGAGACCCTCAAGGAGAGGCATGAGGATATCAAGTGTGCCGTCGTTGAGGAGCCAACGAAGCAGGGTGAGCAATGTGGCACCCGGATCGGAATAGATATGATAGTTCTTGATATTGCCGTCGAAAACACCCTGAATGGTTGCATACTCATTGTTGGGGTGGTCACCGCCTCTGAGTGAGCCGGTTGACATGAAGCGGTTAACAGGAATCTGGAGAGGTACCTGTGCAACCGAGCCACCGTTCATGAACATCCAATCAAGGAAAGCATTGTTGAGTGTTTCATTTTCTTCAGCAGTTGCCGGATCGTCGGCATTGAGCATCATGCCGTAAAGAGCCGAGGTCAAAAGACCCGGATTCTTGATGTAGTAAATCTTTCCGTCACTTGCTTTCCATTGAGCCGGATATATGTCACTTGTTACATTGGTTGTGACCTTATTGCCGAATTCGTCTTCCTTGGTGACCTTTTCGACCTTCATCAACCAACTTGCGTCTTCATCTTTGTTATAATTTGTCGTCCTCGTACCACCGAGAAGTGCAGCCAGCAAGCCACTGATACCTGTCTTCATGGTTTCAGCATTCAAGCCGAGACCCTCAAGAAGAGGCATAATGATCTCGGAAAGGTTAAGAACAGTAACATCAATGTTAACTGTAATACCAACGGGCTTTACGATTGCGTTGATATCAACAACAATATTCTTGAGCTTGGGAAGAAGCTGGTCATACTCAAGGAGAGTGAGCAGGTTCGGAAGAAGCTCAGCGATGGTCTTAACGGGTGAAACGAAGAGAACGTTCTCCATCCAATAAACGATAGGCTCAAAGATATACTGCCAAATCGTAAGACCGGAGTGGGTGATTGAAGAAACAGTTACACCCATGTTGTTTTCTGTTGAGTAAGTTCCGCAAGCGGCAAGAATATCCT